>DATEDA010000036.1:0-29537 GCA_035286595.1 Burkholderiales bacterium
CAATGCCTGCACCACCGCCTTGACGAAGAACGAGGAGAAACCGAGCTTAACGCCGTGCTTCTTCTCAAATGCGTCCTTGTATTTGTTGCGCAGCTCGATCACCGGCTGCATATTGACTTCGTTGAAAGTGGTGAGAATCGCCGCGGTCGACTGCGATTGCACCAGCCGCTCGGCGATCCGCGCGCGCAGCCGCGACATCGGGACGCGCTCCTCGGGCCGCCCGGAGAGTACCTTCTCGACGCTGACGGGCGGCGGCGCCGGCGCCAATGCGGGCTTCGGTGCGGGCGCAGCCGGCGGCGGCGCCGCCGGCGCCTGGCTGCGCACCAGCTGCTCGATCACGTCGGCCTTCGTGATGCGGCCCTCGCGGCCGCTCCCGGTGATCTTCGTCGGGTCGACCGCGCGCTCCTCGACGAGCTTGCGCGCCGCGGGCATGAGCCGCGCGTCCTGCCGGGCGGCCGCAGGTTCCGGCGCGGGCGTGGGCGCCACCGCGACCGGCTCGGCCCGCACCGCCGGAGCGGTGGCGGCCGCGCCCGCCACGGCCTTCGCTTCGGTATCGATCGCCGCGATGATCTCGCCCGAGACGACGGTGCTGCCGTCGCCCTTCAGGACCTTCGCGAGCACGCCGTCGACCGGCGCCGGGAGCTCGAGGACGACCTTGTCGGTCTCGATGTCGATGAGGTTCTCGTCCCGCTTGACGGCCTCGCCTGCCTTCTTGTGCCACGCGAGCAGCGTCGCTTCCGCAACCGACTCCGACAGCTGCGGCACTTTCACTTCGACCAGCATCTTCACTCGCTCCGTTCGGTTTTTCGCCGGGCTCGGCTGAGCTCCGCCGCGGCGTACTGCAAAAACCCGAGTGCGTAACGCACCGGAGGTTGTCGCCGAGGCTACCGCCTCTGCGACCGGACCCTACTGCCAAGACTCCTACTGGATCCCCGCTCCCCGCTTTCGCGGGGACAAGCTCGCGGGGAGTGAGCCGGGAATTCGGGAGACGTGCCTGCGCACGTCTCCCGCCGGCGAACGCCAGCGCCGCTGCAGCGGCGCTGGCTCCCGTGCGCCGGGCAGGCACCGCCTGCCCTCGCGCACGTCACTTCAGCTTGCCCAGCGCCTGCTCGACCAGCGCCTTCTGCCGCTGATTGTGCCGGCTCAGGTACCCGCCCGCCGGCGCGGCGGCAGACGACCGCCCGGCGTAGTAGAGGTTCTGGTCGGGCCGCATGTTCTCCTCCAGGTAGTGCTGCGTCTGGTACCAGGCGCCCTGGTTCTGCGGCTCCTCCTGGCACCACACCACCTCGAGCGCGCTCGGGTAGCGCTTCATCTCCGCCGCGAACTGCTTGTGCGGGAACGGGTAGAGCTGCTCGACCCGGATGATCGCGGTCGCGTCGAGCCGCCGCTCCCGGCGCGCGACCAGCAGATCGTAGTACACCTTGCCCGAGCAGGCGACGATCCGCGTCGCCTGCTTCGGATCCAGCGCGTCGATCTCGCCGATGACCGTCTGGAAGCCGCCCTTCGCGAGCTCCTTCAGGCTCGACACCGCCTCGCGCTTGCGCAGCAGCGACTTCGGCGTCATCACGATCAGGGGCTTGCGGAACGGGCGCACCATCTGCCGCCGCAGCAGGTGGAAGATCTGCGCCGGCGTGGTCGGCACGCACACCTGGATGTTGTGCTCGGCGGAGAGCTGCAGGAAGCGCTCGAGCCGCGCCGACGAGTGCTCCGGCCCCTGGCCCTCGTAGCCGTGCGGCAGGAAGAGCGTCAAGCCCACCATCCGCCCCCACTTGGCTTCGCCCGAGCTGATGAACTGGTCGATCACCACCTGCGCACCGTTCGCGAAGTCGCCGAACTGGGCCTCCCAGATCGTGAGCTCGTTCGGCTCGGCGCAGCTGTAGCCGTACTCGAAGCCGAGCACCGCCTCCTCGGAGAGCAGCGAGTCGATCACGACGAAGTCGGCCTGGTTCTCCTGCAAGTTCTGCAGCGGCACGTAGGTCCCGGCGTCCCAGCGCTCGCGGTTCTGGTCGTGCCACACCGCGTGCCGGTGCGCGAACGTGCCCCGGCCGGAGTCCTGGCCGGAGAGCCGCACCCCGTAGCCCGACACCAGCAGCGTCGCGTAGGCGAGGTTCTCCGCCATGCCCCAGTCGAGCATCTGCTTCCCCTGCCCCATCTCCCGTCGCGCGTTCATCACCCGCTCGACCGACGGGTGCAGCTTGAACCCCTCGGGCGCGGTCGTGAGGCGCACCGCGAGGCGTTCGAGCTCCTTGACCGGCACGGCGGTGTCGGCGGCGTCGGTCCACTTCGCGCCGATGAACGGCGCCCAGTCGACCGCGTACTTGCGCTGGAAGTTCGACAGCACCGGGCTCGAGGTCTGCCGCCCTTCGTCGAGCGCCTGCCGGTAGTCCTTGATCAGCTGCTCGGGCTGGTCGTCGGGGACGACCCCTTGCGTCACGAGCTTGTCGGCGTACAGCTTCCGGGTGCCCGGGTGCTGCGCGATCTTCTTGTACATGAGCGGCTGGGTGACGAACGGCTCGTCCTGCTCGTTGTGGCCGAGGCGCCGGAAGCAGACGAGGTCGATCACGACGTCCCGCTTGAACTCCCGGCGGAAGTCCATCGCGAGCTGGGTCACGAACACCGCCGCCTCGGGGTCGTCGGCGTTCACGTGGAAGATCGGCGCCTCGATCATCTTCGCGACGTCGGTGCAGTAGATGGTCGAGCGCACGTCGCGCGTGTCGGAGGTGGTGAAACCGATCTGGTTGTTGATGATGATGTGCACCGTGCCGCCGGTCGAGTAGCCGCGCGTCTGCGAGAGGTTCAACGTCTCCATGACCACGCCCTGGCCCGAGAACGCCGCGTCGCCGTGCAGCAGGATCGAGATGACCTTCTCGCCCTTGGTGTCCTTGCGGCGATGCTGCCGCGCGCGCACCGAGCCTTCGACCACCGGGTCGACGATCTCGAGGTGGGATGGGTTGAACGCGAGCGACAGGTGCACCGGTCCGCCGGCCGTGGAGATGTCCGACGAGAAGCCGTTGTGGTACTTCACGTCGCCGAGCGAGGCGGCGTCGGCCGCCGCCGTCCCCTCGAACTCGGCGAACAGATCCTTCGGCGACTTGCCGAGCGTGTTGACGAGGACGTTGAGCCGGCCGCGGTGCGCCATGCCGATCACGAGCTCCTCGACCCCGTGGGCCCCGGCCCGCTGCACGATCTCGTCCATGCACGGGATCAGCGTCTCGCCGCCCTCCAGCGAAAAGCGCTTCTGCCCGACGTAGCGCGTGTGCAGGTACTTCTCAAGCGTCTCGGCGGCGGTGACGCGCTCGAGGATCCGCCGCTTCACCTCGGGGGCGAACTGCGGCCGACCCCGCATCGCCTCCAGGCGCTGCTGGATCCAGCGCTTCTGCCCCGGATCGGAGATGTACATGTACTCCGCGCCGATCGTGCCGCAGTAGGTCTCGCGGAGCATCTGCAGGATCTCGCGCAGGGTTGCGCGTTCCGGCCCGACCAGCGTTCCGGTGTTGAAGACCGTCTCGAGATCGGCCTCGGTGAGGTCGTAATACGCCGGTTCGAGCTCCGGGATCGGCGGGCGCGGCATCCGTTTCAGGGGGTCGATGTCCGCCCACCGGTTCCCCAGGAACCGGTAGGCGTTGATCAGCATCTGGACGTAGACCTGCTTGCGCTCCGCTCCGACCTCGGGCGACGCGGCGCGCGCGCGGAGCGTGCCCTGCTTCGCGCGCTGCGCGAACGCCTCGACGATCGGCGCGTGCGCGACGTCGCGCCCGCCCTCCGCCGTGGCCGCCGGCAGCACCTGCAGCTTGTCGAAGTACTCGCGCCACGCCTCGGGAACGGATTGCGGGTTGTTCAGGTAAGCCTCGTAGAGCTCCTCGACGAACGGCGCGTTGCCGCCGAAGAGGTACGAGTTCGCGAGCAGGTCCTTCATCATGACGGCGTCACCGCTTCCCGATCGGAATTACGTCTCGCCGCGCCGCGCCGGTATAGAGCTGCCGCGGCCGGCCGATCTTCTGGTCCGGATCGGCGATCATCTCGGCCCACTGCGCGATCCAGCCGGCGGTGCGCGCCAGCGAGAAGATGCAGGTGAACATGCTGGTCGGGATGCCGAGCGCGCGCTGGACGATGCCGGAGTAGAAATCGACGTTCGGATAGAGCTTGCGATCGACGAAGTAGTCGTCCTCGAGCGCGATCTTCTCGAGCTGCATCGCGAGCTTGAAGAGGCGGTCGTCGTGCAGCCCCAGCTCCTCGAGCACCTCGTGGCAGGTCTCGCGCATCAGCTTCGCCCGCGGATCGTAGTTCTTGTACACGCGGTGGCCGAAGCCCATCAGCCGGACGCCCGAGTTCTTGTCCTTCGCCTTCTTGATGAAGTCATTCACGCGCGAGACATCGTGGATCTCCTCGAGCATGTTGAGGGCCGCCTCGTTGGCGCCGCCGTGCGCCGGCCCCCACAGGCAGGCGATCCCCGAGGCGATGCACGCGAACGGGTTCGCCCCCGACGACCCCGCCAGGCGCACGGTCGAGGTCGACGCGTTCTGCTCGTGGTCGGCGTGCAGGATGAAGATGCGGTCGAGCGCCTGCACCAGGACCGGATTGGTCACGTACTCCTCGGCCGGGACGCCGAACATCATCCGCATGAAGTTCGCGGTGTACGACAGGTCGTTCCTCGGGTACATGAACGGCTGTCCCATCGAGTACTTGTACGCCATCGCCACAATCGTCGGCATCTTCGCGATGAGACGGAACGCCGCGATCTCGCGCTGCTTGGGATCGCTGATATCCAGCGAGTCGTGATAGAACGCGGAGAGCGCACCGACGACGCCGACCAGCACCGCCATCGGATGCGAGTCGCGCCGGAACCCGGAATAGAGGCGGATGAGCTGCTCGTGGACCATCGTATGCCGGGTCACCGTCCAGACGAACTGGTCGCGCTGGGCCCGGGTGGGGAGCTCGCCGTACAGCAGCAGGTAGCAGACCTCGAGGAAGTCGCAGTGCACCGCGAGCTGCTCGATCGGATAGCCCCGGTAGAGCAGGACGCCCTGGTCGCCGTCGATGTACGTGATGCTCGATCGGCAGCTCCCGGTCGACAGGAAGCCCGGGTCGTAGGTGAACATCCCGGTCTTCGCGTACAGCGCGCGGATGTCGATGACGTCCGGGCCGATCGTCCCGGACAGCGTCGGGAACTCGGCGATCTTGCCGTCGCCGTAGTTGAGGATCACCTTGCCGTCGTTCTGCATCGGTCGCTCCTAGTGACCTGTCGCCGGTTACGCTTCGCGCAGCAGCGCGACGACCGCGGCGAGCCGCCCATCGTCGCACTCCTGCCGGCCGCTGACCAGCGCCCACAGCTCGGGGTCCGGCAGCGCGAGCAGCTCGTTCAACGCCGCGAGGCGGCCCTCGTCGAGGCTCGTGCCGTGCCGGTCGAGGAACCGCGCGAGCACGAGGTCGTTCTCCAGCAGCCCGCGCCGGCACCGCCAGCGCAGGCGGCGCAGCTCGACCTCCTCCATCGCCGACCGACCCCCGGGCCCGCGCTCAAACGGCACGCCGGACCATCAGCTCCTTGATCTTGCCGATCGCCTTCGTCGGGTTGAGCCCCTTCGGGCAGGCGTCGACGCAGTTCATGATCGAGTGGCAGCGGAACAGGCGATACGGGTCCTCGAGGTTGTCGAGGCGCTCGGCGGTCGCCTGGTCGCGGCTGTCGGCGATGAACCGGTACGCCTGCAGCAGCCCCGCCGGGCCCACGAACTTGTCCGGGTTCCACCAGAACGACGGGCACGAGGTCGAGCAGCACGCGCACAGGATGCATTCGTAGAGCCCGTCGAGCGCCTCGCGTTCCTCCGGCGACTGCAGCCGCTCGCGCTCGGGCGGCGGCTCGTTGTTGATCAGGTACGGCTTGATCGAGTAGTACTGCGCGAAGAACTGGGTCATGTCCACGATCAGGTCGCGGATCACCGGCAGCCCCGGCAGCGGCTTCAGCACGACCGGCTCGCGGAGCTCGACGAGCTTGGTGATGCACGCGAGCCCGTTCTTGCCGTTGATGGTCATCGCGTCCGAGCCGCACACGCCTTCCCGGCACGAACGGCGGAAGGCGAACGTGTCGTCCTCCGCCTTCACCTTGACGAGCGCGTCGAGCAGCATCCGGTCGGACGGCTCGAGCCGGACGTCGTAGTCCTTCATGTAGGGCTTCGCGTCCCGGTCGGGGTCGTAGCGGAAGATCCTAAGGCGCATCCCTCATCCCTCAATAAGCTCGCGCCTTCGGCGCGATCGACTCGATCGTGAGCGGCTTCAGGTTGACCGGCTTGTACTCGAGCCGGTCGCCCTGCTTGTACCAGAGCGTGTGCTTGAGCCAGTTCTGGTCGTCGCGGCCGTTGGGGTAGCCCGGCCGATCGTGGTAGTCCGCCCGGTCGTGCGCGCCGCGCGACTCCTTGCGCGCCTCGGCTGACACCATCGTCGCGCGCGCCGCCTCGATCAGGTTGTCGAGCTCGAGCGCCTCGACGCGCGCGGTGTTGAAGGTCCTGCTCTTGTCCGTGATTCCCGTGCGCGCCACGCGCTCGGAGAGCTCCTTGATCCTCCTCACGCCCTCGACGAGCATGTCCGGAAACCGGAACACGCCGCAGTGCGTCTGCATCACGCGGCGGATGTCGTTCGCCACCTGGTAGACGCTCTCGCCGTTCTTCTGGCCGTCCAGCCGCGCCAGCCGGGCGAGCGTCCGATCCGCAGCGTCGGCCGGGAGGTCCTTGTGCCCCGGGTTCTCCCTGACGAACCGGATGATCGAATCGCCCGCCGCCTTGCCGAAGACGAGGAGATCGGTGAGCGAATTGGTGCCAAGACGGTTTGCGCCGTGGACCGATGCGCAGCCGCACTCCCCCGCCGCGTAGAAGCCGGGCACGACGGTGTTCGAGCCGCCCGGCCCCGGCACCACGACCTCGGCGAGGTAGTTGGTCGGGATGCCGCCCATCTGGTAGTGCGCGGTCGGCACGACCGGGATCGGCTCCTTGACCGGATCGGCGTTCGCGAACTTCTTCGCGATCTCGCGGATCCCGGGCAGGCGCTTGTCGATCACCTCCGGGCCGAGGTGGTCGAGCTTGAGAAGAAGATAGTCGCCGTCCGGCCCGGCGCCGCGGCCTTCCTTGATCTCGGTCGCCATCGCGCGCGAGACGACGTCGCGGCTCGCGAGATCCTTCGCGGTCGGCGCGTAACGCTCCATGAAGCGCTCGCCGGTCTTGTTGAGCAGCATCCCCCCTTCGCCGCGCACGCCTTCGGTGATGAGGATGCCGGCGCCGTACACCCCGGTCGGATGGAACTGATAGAACTCCGTGTCCTCGAGCGGGATGCCGGCCCGCGCCGCCATGCCGAGGCCATCGCCGGTGTTGATGAAAGCGTTGGTCGAAGAGAAGTACATCCGTCCCGAGCCGCCGGTAGCGAACAGCGTCGCCCGGGCGTGGAAAATGGCGACTTCGCCAGTCTCCATCTCGAGCGCCGTCACGCCCAGAACGTGTCCCGACGCGTCGCGGAGGAGATCGAGCGCCAGCCACTCGACGAAGAACTGCGTGTTCGCCCGGACGTTGCGCTGGTAGAGCGTGTGCAGCATCGCGTGGCCGGTGCGGTCGGCCGCGCAGCAGGAGCGCTGGACCGCCGGGCCGGCGCCGAAGTTCTGCATGTGGCCGCCGAACGGTCGCTGGTAGATGGTGCCGTTGTCGTTGCGGTCGAACGGCATGCCGAAGTGCTCGAGCTCGTACACGAGCTTCGGCGCCTCGCGGCACATGAACTCGATCGAGTCCTGGTCGCCGAGCCAGTCGGAGCCCTTGATCGTGTCGTACATGTGCCATTCCCAGGAATCGGGGCCCATGTTGCTGAGCGCAGCGCCGACGCCGCCTTGCGCCGCGACCGTATGCGACCGCGTCGGAAAGACCTTCGAGAGCACCGCGACCTTGAGGCCGGCTTCGGCGAGCTGGAGCGCGCCGCGCAAGCCGGCGCCGCCCGCGCCGACGACGACCGCGTCGAATCGCCGCGTAACGGGCGCCACCGGCTATGTCCTCCAGAGAATCTGAGCCGCCCAGCCGGCATAGCCGACGAGGAGGAGGATCACCGCGACGTGGAGCGCGAGCCGCAAGCCGGCGGGCTTGATGTAGTCCATCAGGATGTCCCGCATCCCCACCCAGGCGTGCAGGAGGACGCTGACGATGAAGAGCAGCGTCGCGAGCCGCATCAGGCCGTGACCGAAGAGCGCCTTCCACGTCGCGTATTCCGCGGGCCGGGTCGCAGCGAGCGCCACGACGAGGACGATCGTGTAGATCGCCATCACGACCGCGGAGATGCGCTGCGCCAGCCAGCCGCGCAGCCCGTAGTGCGCGCCCACGACGGTCCGGGTCACCATAGGAGGCCCCAGCCGAGGATCACCGTCAGCGCAAGGCTCACCGCCAGCACCAACCCGCTCGTGGCGCGCGCAGTCGCCAGGTCGACGCCCTTGTCGATGTCGAGGAAGAGGTAACGGATGCCGGCGCAGAAGTGGTGCAGGTACGCCCAGAGGAGCACGGCGAGCGCGAGCTTCACCAGCGGCTGCGACACGTAACGGGCGAACCGCGCGTAGCCCTCCTCGGAGGCGAGGCTCATGTCGAGCAGGAACAGGAACCAGAGGAGGCCGAAGAAGAGAGCCGCGCCGCTGATGCGATGAAGAATCGACACCAGCCCCGGCAGCGGCAGGTCGAGCAGGTTGAGGTTGTACCAGAGCGGACGTTTCTTTTTCAGCGAAGCATCAGGCATATGGGTGACCGTGATTCCCCGCTCCGCTCCCCCGCGAATCGCGAATCGTCGGCCGATTATATCAGGGGGCCCGCGCCGATTGTGGGGTGCACAATGAACGGGGAGGAAGCGCTGGATGAAGCGCACGCGCGCGCCCGTCGAGGCGCGCCGCGAACCGTTGACACCCCTGATTGCCCCCGCCTAAACTCTCGTCGTTGCAGCGCAGCATCGCAATCTGATTGTCCGCCGCGCGCGAGGGGCGCGTGCGCGGCGTGGGAACGCGCCCGCTTCACACGACCAAGGAGCCCGACGATGGCGAAGCAGCCCGTTCGTGTCGCAGTCACCGGCGCCGCCGGTCAGATCGGCTACGGCCTGCTCTTCAGGATCGCGGCCGGCGACATGCTGGGGCGCGACCAGCCGGTGATCCTCCAGCTGCTGGAGATCACGGCGGCGCTGCCCGCGCTGAGGGGCGTGGTCATGGAGCTCGAGGACTGCGCGTTCCCGCTGCTCCACGGGGTCGCGACGAGCGACGATCCGAAGGTCGCGTTCCGCGACGCCGAGATCGCGCTCCTCGTCGGCGCGCGCCCACGCTCGAAGGGCATGGAGCGGAAGGACCTCCTCGAGGCGAACGCCCAGATCTTCACCGTGCAGGGCCGCGCGCTCGACGAGGTCGCGAGCCGGACCGTCAAGGTGCTGGTCGTCGGCAATCCCGCGAACACCAACGCGCTGATCGCGATGAAGAGCGCGCGCGGCCTCAAGGCCCAGCAGTTCACCGCGATGATGCGACTCGACCACAACCGCAGCTTGAGCCAGCTCGCGGCCAAGCTCGGCAGGCCGGTCGCCGGCATCCGCAAGATGGCGGTCTGGGGCAACCACTCGGCGACGCAGTATCCGGACGTCTTCCACGCCGAGATCGACGGCCAGAAGGCGTGGCCGATGATCAACGACCTCGCGTGGCTCGAGAACGCGTTCATCCCCGCGATCCAGAAGCGCGGCGCGGCGGTCATCGAGGCGCGCGGGGCGTCGTCCGCGGCGAGCGCGGCCAACGCCGCGATCGACCACGTGCGGGACTGGGTGCTCGGCACGCGCGATGGCGACTGGGTGTCGATGGGCGTCCCCGCCGACGGGAGCTACGGCATCGCCGGGGAGGTCGTGTACGGCTACCCCGTCACCTGCCGGAACCGCGAGTACCGGATCGTCCAGGGCCTGCCGGTCAGCGAGTTCAGCCGGGCGCGCATGGACGCGACGCTGAAGGAGCTGCTGGAAGAGCGCGACGGCGTGAAGCACCTCCTCGGCTAGCGCCCAGTGAAGTACTTCCGCCCCCGCCGGTCGATGCTGTACTCCCCGGCGAACAACCTGCGCTTCCTCGAGAAGGCGGCCGAGCTCCCGACCGACTGCGTGGTCATGGATCTCGAGGAGACGATCGTCCCCGAGGCGAAGGACGCCGCGCGCGCGAACGTCGTCAAGGCGTTGAAGAGCTACGACTACGGCCAACGCGAGGTGATCGTGCGCGTCAACCGCCTCGGGTCACCCTGGTTCGACGCGGACCTGCGGGCGGTGGCGCGCGCCGGCGCGCACGCGATCCTCTTTCCGCGGATCGAGAGCCGGCAGGAGGTGCTCGACTCCGTCGCCGCGCTCAACCGCGCGGGCGGCGACGCCCTGCCGGTCATGCTGATGATCGAGACCCCGTTCGGCGTGCTGCGCGCCGAGGAGATCGCCGGCGCCTCCGACCGGATCGCCTGCCTCGTCATGGGCACCGCCGACCTCACCAACCATCTGCACGCCCGCCCGCATCCCGAACGGCTGCATCTGCTCACGAGCCTGTCGCTCGTGATCCTCGCGGCCCGCGCGCATGGCCGCTCGGTGGTCGACGGCATCCAGTCCAACCTCAAGGACATGCGCACCTTCGAGTACTCCTGCCGGCTCGGCCGCGACATGGGCCTCGACGGGAAGACGCTGGTGCATCCGGACCAGCTCGTGTACTGCAACGAGGCTTACACGCCGAAGTCGATCGAGATCACGCACGCGGTGGAGGTGATCGCCGCGTTCGAGAAGGCGGCCTCCGAGGGCCGCGGCAACGTCGTGGTGAGCGGGCGGCTCATCGAGCAGATGCACGTCGTCGCCGCACGGCGGATCGTCGCGCTCGACGAGCGGATCCGCCGGATGCAGACCGCCGCGGCCTAGGGTCATGTCGGCGAAGCTGCGGCCGGGCCGGTTCTTCGAGGACTTTCGGCTCGGCAGCCGCATCGTCCACCCGACCCCGCGCACGCTCACCGACGGCGACTGCGCGCTCTACATCGCGCTGACCGGCGCGCGGCACGTCCTTCCCAGCGCCGCACCGGCGGCGAAGGCGCTCGGCTATCGCGACCGGCCGATCGACGACCTGCTCGTGTTCCACGTCGCGTTCGGCAAGACCGTGCCCGACATCTCGCTCAACGCGGTCGCGAACCTCGGTTACGCCGACGTCCGGTTCCTCGCGCCCTGCTACCCCGGCGACACCCTCCGTGCGGAATCCGAGGTGATCGGCCTGCGCGAGAACTCGAGCCGCCGGTCGGGCATCGTGTACGTGCGCTCGAACGCGTTCAACCAGTCGGGCGAGCTCGTGCTCACATGGGTGCGCTGGGTCATGGTCAACAAGCGCTCGGACGAGCCCGGACCGCGGCCGGTGGTGCCGCAGTTGCCGGCGGTCGTCCCGGCAGAGGAGCTCGCCGTCCCGGCGTTCCTCCGCGCCGCGAGGTTCGACACCACGCTCACCGGGGCGAGCGACCTCTGGGACGACTACGAGATCGGCGAGCGCATCGACCACCCTTCCGGGCTCACGGTCGACGAGTCGGATCACACGCTCGCGACCAAGCTCTACCAGAACAACGCCCGGGTGCACTTCGACGAGCTCGCGATGCGCAAATCGTCGTTCGGGCGCCGGCTCGTCTACGGCGGCCACGTCATCTCGGTCTGCCGCGCGCTCGCCCACGACGGGCTCGAGAACGCGCTCGCGATCGCGGCGATCAACGCCGGCAGCCACACCAACCCGGCCTTCGCCGGCGACACGCTCTACGCCGTGACCGAGGTGCGCGAGAAGTGGCGGCTCCCCGGCCGCGACGATCTCGGCGCGCTGCGCCTGCGCCTCGTCGGGCTCAAGAACCTGCCTCCCACCGAGCTCGGGTCCCCGATCGCGCCGGACGGCGCGTATCCCCCGAGCATCGTGCTCGACCTCGACTACACCGTGCTGATGCCGAGAAAGCTGCCATGATCAAGCTCGTCCATCCCGGCGAGGCGCTCTTCAAGGGCGAGAAGCCGTTCCCCGTGATCCCGTCGTGCGAGCACTTCGCCGGGAGCGAGAAGCTGATCGCGAAGGCGCTGGCGCTGCAGGGCGAGCTCGGCCCGATCTTCGACGTCACCTGCGACTGCGAGGACGGCGCGCAGGCCGGGCAGGAGAAGGAGCATGCGGAAATGGTCGTGCGCGTGCTCAACTCGCCCGCCAACGCGCACCGGATGGCCGGCGTTCGCATCCACGACCCGACCCACCCGGCATGGAAGCAGGACGTCGACGTCGTCGTGTCGGGCGCGGGGAACTTGCTCGCCTACATCACCATCCCCAAGGCCACCTCCGCCGCGCAGGTCACGGAGATGATCGGCTACGTCGAGCAGGCGGCTGCGCGCCACGGCGTGCGCCGGCAGCTCCCGATCCACGCGCTCGTCGAGACGCACGGCGCGCTGCGCGAGGCGGACGCGATCGCGCGGCTGCCCGGGATGCAGGTGCTCGACTTCGGGTTGATGGACTTCGTGTCGGGCCACCATGGCGCCGTGCCCGCGTCGGCGATGCGCTCGCCCGGCCAGTTCGAGCATCGCCTCCTCGTCCGCGCCAAGACCGAGGTCGTCGCCGCGGCGCTCGCGAACGGCATCGTCCCGGCCCACAACGTGACGCTCGACCTCAAGAACGCCGACCAGACGCACCAGGATGCCCGGCGCGCCCGGCACGAGTTCGGGTTCCTGCGCATGTGGTCGATCTATCCCGCGCAGATCCGGCCGATCGTGGACGCGATGAAGCCCGACTACTCGGAGGTGCGGGACGGGGCGGCGATCCTCCTCGCGGCCCAGGCGGCCGACTGGGGCCCCATCCAGTACCAGGGCGAGCTCCACGACCGCGCCACCTACCGCTACTACTGGGAGATCCTCCAGAAGGCCCGGGTCACCGGGGTCCAGATCCCGGAGGACGCCGCAAAAGCCTTCTTCCAGTAGCCGGGGCGCTTGACGGAGCGCGATGCTCGTGTCATAAGGGCCTGAATTCGCTGAAGGAGTCCGCCATGAGACGCCTTGCCTGCCTGGTTGCGGTCGCGGCGGCCACCGTCGCACTGCCCGCGCTCGGCGCCGCCCCCGCCGACGATCTGCTCGGCACGTGGGAGTGCCGCGTCCCGGGCGGCCCGCCGACCAAGACCCCGCCCATCGTGTGGTTCGGCCCGGCGCAGACGGGCGGCGCGACCGCCGGAACCACCGTCGACCTCGACGGCTTCGCGCGCACGGTCTACGGGATCTCCGAGGTCGTGTCCGACGCCGGCGGGTGGTGGAAGGTCCAGCCGGAGCAGGGCGAGCCGTTCCTCGTGCAGGCGCTTCCACCGCGAGGCAACACCCCGCAGATGTCGCTCCGCCGCGGCGCCGCGTCCTACAACTGCCTGCGCCTGCCGCGCTACACCTGAAGCGCGTCTGACCGCGCGGCCGCTCCCGGCGGCACGCGCTCTCTCGCCTTAAAATACACACGTTCGCCGCGGTGCGCGCCTGGCCGCGCCCGGCGGCGTCGAGCCCGCGTCCCACACGCACGCATCCGTCCCCCAGATCAACGAGGAAACCATCGATGTCGCACAACGCGTTCAACGCGCTGCGGGAGTTCAAGCCCGGCGCGGGCAGGTCCGGCAGGTTCCATTCGCTCGCGGCGCTCGAGCAGGCCGGGCTCGGCAAGGTGTCCCGCCTGCCGGTCTCGCTGCGGATCGTCCTCGAGTCGGTGCTGCGCAACTGCGACGGCACGAAGGTCACCGAGGAGCACGTGCGGCAGCTCGCGGCCTGGCGGCCGAACGCGCCGCGGGTCGACGAGATCCCGTTCGTGGTCGCGCGCGTCCTGCTGCAGGACTTCACCGGCGTGCCGCTGCTCGCCGACCTCGCGGCGATGCGCGGCGTGGCGGGCCGGATGGGCAAGGACCCGAAGGTGATCGAGCCGCTCGTGCCGGTGGACCTCGTCGTCGACCACTCGATCCAGATCGACCACTACGGGTCGAAGAACGCTCTCGACCTCAACATGAAGCTCGAGTTCGAGCGCAACCGCGAGCGCTACGAGTTCATGAAGTGGGGCATGCAGGCGTTCGACACCTTCAAGGTCGTCCCGCCCGGCATCGGCATCGTTCACCAGGTCAACCTCGAGTACCTCGCGCGCGGCGTCCACCGGTCGAAGAACGACGTGTACTACCCCGATTCGCTGGTCGGGACCGACTCGCACACGACGATGATCAACGGCATCGGCGTGGTCGCCTGGGGCGTCGGCGGGATCGAGGCCGAGGCCGGAATGCTCGGCCAGCCGGTCTACTTCCTCACGCCCGACGTCGTCGGCGTGCGCCTGAAGGGGCGCTTGCGCGGCGGCGTCACCGCGACCGACCTCGTGTTGACGGTGACCGAGATGCTCCGGAAGGCGAAGGTGGTCGGCAAGTTCGTCGAGTTCTTCGGCGACGGGGTCGAGAACCTGGCAGTGCCCGACCGGGCGACGATCGGCAACATGGCGCCGGAGTACGGCGCGACGATGGGGTTCTTCCCGATCGACGACAAGACGGTCGCCTATCTGGAGGGCACCGGGCGCACCCGGGAGGAGATCGACGCGTTCAAGGCCTACTTCCAGGCGCAGGGCATGTTCGGCGCGCCGAAGCCCGGGCAGATCGACTACAGCCAGGTCCTCGAGCTCGACCTCGGCACCGTCGCGCCCTCGCTCGCCGGCCCGAAGCGCCCGCAGGACCGCATCGAGATCGGCGACGTCAAAGCGAAGTTCGGCGAGCTCTTCTCGAGACCGATGACCGAAAACGGGTTCGCCAAGCGGCGCGAGGACCTCGCGAAGCGCTTCCGGACGCGGGACGGCATCGACATCGGGTCCGGCGACGTCGTGATCGCCGCCATCACCTCCTGCACCAATACGTCCAACCCGGGCGTGCTGCTCGCCGCGGGCCTGCTCGCGAAGAAAGCCGTGGAGCGCGGCCTGACGGTCAAGAAGAACGTCAAGACCTCGCTCGCGCCGGGCTCTCGCGTCGTGACCGACTACCTGACCCGGGCCGGCCTCATGCCCTACCTCGAGCGGCTCGGCTTCTACCTCGCCGGGTACGGCTGCACGACCTGCATCGGCAACTCGGGCCCGCTCGCCGAGCCGATCGAGGAAGCGATCGTCAAGAACGACCTGATCTGCGCGGCCGTGCTCTCGGGCAACCGCAACTTCGAGGCGCGGATCCACCCGAACATCCGCGCCAACTTCCTCGCCTCGCCGCCGCTCGTCGTCGCCTACGCGATCGCCGGGACGGTGCTGCGCGACCTCATGACCGAGCCGATCGGCAAGGGGGCCAAGGGCGAGGACGTCTGGATCGGCGACATCTGGCCCTCGAGCGAGGAGATCCACGCCTGCATGAAGTTCGCCATGGACCCGAAGACCTTCCGCGCGCTGTACAGCGGGCTCGGCGACGCGAACCCGCTCTGGAAGCGCGTGCCGTCGACGACCGGGCAGGTCTACGACTGGCCGCGCTCGACCTACATCGCCGAGCCGCCGTTCTTCAGGGACTTCGGGATGCAGCCCGGCCGCGCCGCCGACGTTCGCGGCGCCCGGGTGCTCGGCATCTTCGGCGACTCGGTGACGACCGACCACATCAGCCCCGCCGGCTCGATCAAGCCGACCTCGCCCGCCGGCGTGTATCTCCTCGAGCACGACGTGCCGGTGGTCGAGTTCAACAGCTTCGGCGCGCGGCGCGGGAACCACGAGGTCATGATGCGCGGCACCTTCGGCAACGTGCGCATCAAGAACCTCATGGTCCCGCCGAAGCCCGACGGCTCACGCGTCGAGGGCGGCGTGACGATCGTCCAGCCGACCGGCGAGACGCTGCCGATCTACGACGCGGCGATGAAGTACATCGCCTCCGGCACACCGCTGGTGGTGTTCGGCGGCGAGGAGTACGGCACCGGCTCGTCGCGCGACTGGGCGGCGAAGGGGACGCAGCTCCTCGGGGTGAAGGCGGTGATCGCGCGCAGTTACGAGCGCATCCACCGCTCCAACCTCGTCGGCATGGGCGTTCTCCCGCTGCAGTTCAAGGGCGCAGACTCGGTCGACTCGCTCGGGATCAAAGGCAACGAGACGTTCGACGTCCTCGGCATCGAAGGCGGGGTCAAGCCCCAGCAGGACGTGACGCTCGTGATCCACCGCAGGGACGGGTCCCGGCGCGACGTGCCGGTGAAGCTGCGGATCGACACCCCGATCGAGGTGGACTACTACAACCACGGCGGGATCATGCCGTACGTGTTGCGCGAGCTCCTGGCAAAGGCCGCCTAAGGAAGAAAGATGGTCACAGAGGACACAGAGAGCACAGAGAACGAACCTTTTTCAGGCTTCTCTCTGTGTCCTCGGTGATCTCTGTGGTCTCTGTGACCGTTCCCTAGTGGTGGTGCCCGCCGGCGCCGTGGGCGTGGCCGTGCGCGATCTCCTCGGGCGCGGCCGGACGGACATCGAGCACGCTGCACCGGAACTCGATCGCCTCTCCGGCGAGCGGGTGGTTCCCGTCGAGCGTGACCTCGTCCCCGGCGACCTTCGCGACGCGGAACGTGACCGGGTGCGCATGGTCGTCGTGGCTCACCTCGCCCTCGAACCGCATCCCGACCTTGACCTTACCCTGGAAGCTCTTGCGCGGCTCGGTCCGGACGAGGCCTGGATCGTGCGCGCCGAAGGCGTCGTCGGGCGCGAGCCTGACCTGCGCGCGCTCGCCCGCCTCCTTGCCCGCGAGCGCTTCCTCGACTTTCGGAAAGATGCCGCCGTAGCCGCCGTGCAGGTAAACGAGGGGCTCGCGCCCCCGCTCGAGAAGGCTCCCCTGGCCGTCGAACACATCGTACTTCAGGGTGACCACGCTGTTCTTGATGATCTTCATCAGTGCGCCCGCGCCTTGCGAAAGGGGCGAACTGTAACCCTTGCGCGCGGCCGGCGTCGAGTTAGACTCCGCTCCGTGGTACTTGTGAAACGGCGTCGAACCTGATGCGCCCGGCCCGCGCGGCCCTCGCCGCAGCGCTCGTTGCGCTCGCGGTGGGGTGCGCCGAGCCCGCGCTCAAGCCCTCTCCCCCGCCCCCGGAACCCGACGCGGTGCCGAAGACCGGGGTGGTCGGTCTCATCGTCGTAAACAAAGAGCGCGGCCTGACGCGCGAGAACTGGCAGGACTCGATCAAGTCGCTCTTCTCCACCGAGACCGAGAAGAACGTCATCGCGACCCGCTACGACGTGACTGTCTTCTACGACGACGGGACGAGCGGCGTCGTCACGGTCGAGCAGAAGCCCGGCTACCAGCCGGGGCAGCGCGTCCGCGTGGTGGGCAACAAGATCGAGGCGCTGCGGCGGTAGTCGGCGAGGCGACCTGCCAGCGGCAGGCGGCTCAGGGCGGAAGCTTGGAGTCGTCTTGCCCCGCCTGGCGGCGAAACGCTGCGACGATCTCCCCGGGAATCGGAATCGACTGCAGGCGTCCGGCGTGCTCCGGATGCTGGCGTCCGGCGACGCGCACTTCCCGGCCCTCGAGCAGCACCTCGCCGCCCCGTACGCCACGGTGGAGCACCGTGAACCGCCGCTCGTTCCACTGCTCGACCGCGCTCTGGACCTCGATCACGTCGCCGTAGCTCGACGGCCGCATGAACCGCGCCGAGGCGTCGACGATCGGAAAGCCGATGATGCCGTAGCGCTCCAGCAGTGCGCGCTTGGGTGGCAGGATCTGCTCGAAGTACATCCGGCTCGCGGCGTCGAACCACCGGAAGTAGTTCGGGTAGAACACGATGTCCGCCGGGTCGCAGTCGCCCCACTGGACAATGACATTCAGCGTCGTCGCCAGCCGCACTGCTAGTGCACTTTCGCGAGCGTCTCGGGATCGGCGACCAGCACGTTCGCGTTGCCGCTCGCCGACGACTGCGCGTACTCCCCGAACTCCCGCCCGGCGAGCGGCCGGCCTTCGGCCTTGAGCGCCTGGACGACCCCGAGCAGCGTGGCGAGGACCCGTCCGCCCATCTCCGCCCCGGTGAAGCGGCTGTAAGCGGTGAACCCGGCGACCGCGTCGTCGATTGCGCCGGTCTTCAGCTGCTCGATGAAGCGTCGGTCGGCATCCATCCGCTCGGGCGTGGGCCAGTTGTGCCGGCCGCGCACCAGGATGTGACTGAACGCCGTGCTCGCGAGGAACACCACCCGCCGCCCGAGGCGCTTCGCGGTCGCGTGCACCGCAGCCCCGGCGCGCATGCACTCGGCGTGGTCGGCCATCAGCACGGTCGGGATGCCGACCACCGCCACCTCGGCCTGGGGATCCAGATGCGAGAGCGGGACGAAGGTGCCGTAGTCCCACTCATAGTGTGGCGAGTCGTTGCGAGCGGCCGGGACGTTGGCGCGGCCGAACTCCTCGAAGAGGGCGCCGCCGAACTCCGGGTCGCCGCGGTACCTGTACGGGATGCCCGGGATGAGATTGGGGGCCTCATCCGCGACGCAGTGCCCCTCGTGCACCGGCTGGCAGGTCGGGAGCCAGTCGAACGTCGCCACCCAGTGCGTCGAGGCGATCACCCAGAGATCGGGCTTGAGCGCGCGCCGGATCGCCGCGCCCAGCGTGCGCTCGCCGGCGACGAGCGTCTGCTGGAAGTCGGGCGTGATCTCGGCGCGGCCCATCGTGGGCACGTGCGCGACCGTTGCTGCTGCGATGACCCCTGTCATGCGACCCCTCTCTTCTCGTTGACCGAACTCGCGGGCTGGGCACCGACCAGCCGCGCGACCGCCTCGACCATCGCCTCGGCGCTCGCGCGGCCCTGGCCGGCAATGTCGAGCGCCGAGCCGTGTGCGACCGACGAGAACAGCACCGGCGTGCCGATGGTCAATCCCGCCGTGCGGTTCGGGGCCAGCAGCTTCGCCGCGATGTGGCCCTGGTCGTGATACATCACCACGAACGCGTCGTATCCCGGGCGGCGCAGCATCGTGTCGGCGCCGAACGGCCCATCCGCGGCGATCCCGTCCGCGCGCGCGGCCGCCATCGCCGGCTCGATCACCTCCCGCTCGTCGTCGCCGAACAGACCCGCCTCCCCCGCGTGCGGGTTGAGGCCCGCCACCGCGATCCGCGGCGCGCCGACGCCGAGCCGGCACAGCGCCTCGTGCGTCGCGCGGAGCACCCGCTCGACGCGGCTCCGGGTCAGCAGCTCGATCGCGCGCCGCAAGCTCACGTGGAGCGTGGCATGGACGATGCGCGAGGCGTCGAAGCACAACATGAGGAACGCGTCCTCCGGCGCGACGCCGGTGCAGCGCGCGACGAACGACGGGTAGCCGTCGAACTCGATCCCGGCCTGATGGATGGCGAGCTCGGTCTGCGGCGCGGCCACGACGGCGTCGACGTGCCCGGCGAGCGCCGCGTCGATGGCCGCGCGCGCGGCATCGAGCGCCGCGCGGCCGTGCGCCGCGCGCACCGCGCCGAGCTCGAGGCGATCGTCGCGGAAGTGATCGAGCGCGACCAGCGCCACGGCACCGTCGCTCCACGTGACCTCCTCGGGCCTCGCGAACGTGCGGACCGTGGCCGCGATCCTGCACGCCGCGGCGTGCGCCTGGACGGCGCGCGGATCGCCGAACAGCACCGGCCGCGCGATCCGCGTCACGCGGGGATCGAGCGCGCTCTTCAGCGCGATCTCGGGCCCGACGCCCGCCGGATCGCCGACGGCGATGCCGACCCGCGGAAGGTCGCTGCCCGTTGGATTACCCTCGCGCTCGCGCGCTCGGGGTTCGCCCTTGGGACGGCCCGGCGGGCTCATACGCTCACCGGGTCGGTGCCGAGCGGGCGGAACAGACCGTCCCTCGCGCCGTCCTTGAACGGCACGTCCTTCGGCAGCTCGATCGCGCACGAGCGCACGCGCTGCGCCGCCGCCGCGATGCCGGGGATCGTTTTCCCCGCCCGGTTCGCGCGCGCCGCTTCCAGCAGCACCCGCCGGGTGGTGACGATCCCGACGTCGGTGGTCACCAGGTTCTCGCGCGTCCGGTCGACGATCGGGCCCATGCTCTCCTGGAGCGACGCATCCTGCATGCCGATCCCCTCGACCCCGCTGAACGAGAGGCCGGCCTTCTGGGCGGCGCGGTCCATCAGGTAGTCGTTGCGCTTGTTGGCGAGCGGGACGAACGCGCCCGGGACGTACTTCACGTGAATGCCGTGCCCGGACTGCATCGCCGCCAGCTCGTCGCGCGTGAGGCCGCGGCGCGGGTGGTAGCTGATGCTCCAGGCCCAGCAGCTCTCGTCGTCGATCGGCACCCACGCGTGACCGTTGATCGGATGCCCGCTGCGGGGCGGGATCAGGGTGAAGAACGGCGCGACCCACGGCGTGATGCGCCAGTAGTACCGGTCGTCGTCGGCCAGGCGCCGCGCGCCGATCAGCAGCCCGCCGTCGAACGGCACCACCTCGAAGTGCGGCATCCGGTCGCGCTCGTTGTAGACGTTGCCCTTCGAGCCGACGAACAGCGGGTCGCGCTTGAGCGCCGGGCCGTGCAGGAACGACACGTGGCTGGAATCGATCCCGCCCTCCAGCGCCTGCAGGTAGTTCGACTCCTGCAGGCGCTTCGAGGTGAACCGGTTCGCGGCCGGGACCATCGCCCATTCGTGCTCCGGCGGCTCGGGTTGGAGCGCCGGCAGGCCCATGTAGGTCCAGATCACGCCGCCGCGCTCGATGCAGGGATAGTTCTTCAGCCGGATGCGGCTGCGGGTGCCGAGCGCCTCCGGCTCCGAGGGGAGATCGACGCACTGGCCCGTGACGTCGTACTTCCAGCCGTGATAAGGGCAGCGGAGGCCCGCTTCCTCGTTCCGCCCGAACCACAGCGAGACGCCGCGGTGGGCGCAGAACTCGTCGATGAGGCCGAGCCGGCCCCCGGTGTCGCGAAAACCCACCAGCTTCTCGGAGAGGAGCTGGACCCGGACCGGCGGGCAGTCGGGCTCCGGGAGCTCCGCGGCGAGCAGCGCCGGGATCCAGTAGCGCCGGAGAAGATCGCCCATCAGGGTCCCCGGGCCGGTCTGCGTCAACTCCTCGTTGCGCTCGTTCGGCATGCCCATGATCGTGCCTCGCGCCCTACTTCACCGCCCTTGCGAGCGGCGTCCAGCGCTCGATCTCGGCGCGCACGAACGCGGTGAACGCGGCCGCATCGAGGTCGTTCGGCTCGACGCCGTCGCTCTCCAGGCGCCGGCGGACCTCCGGGAGCTTGAGGGCGTCGCGGACCTCGGCGTTCAGCTTGGACACGATCGCCGGCGGCAGCCCGGCGGGACCCGACAGCGAGAACCAGACGGTCGCCACGAGCTCCGGATAGCCGCTCTCCCCGAAGGTCGGCACGTCGGGGAAATCGGGCAGTCGCCGCGCCGACGAGAGCGCGAGCGCCCGCGCCTTGCCGGCCTTGATCTGCGTGGCGGCCGTGGTAAGCGTCGACGACACGGCCGGGATGTGGCCGCCCATCAGGTCGGACATCGCCAGCGCCGCGCCCTTGTAGGGGACGTGCGTCAGGTTCGCGCCGCTCTGTGCCTTGAGGATCTCGGCGGTCAGGTGTCCCTGCGTGCCCTGTCCCGGGGAGCCGTAGCTCAGGCCCCCGGCCCGCGACTTCGACAGCCCGATGAACTCGTCGAGGTTGCGCGCCTCGAGCCCGGGGTGCACGACGAACACGACCGGCGGGCCGCCGAAGAGCGCGATGTGGGTGAAGCTCTTCAGCGGATCGAACGGCGCCGGATTCATCGCCGGCGCGATCACGTGGGAGGCGATGCCGGAGACGACTAGGGTGTAGCCGTCGGGCGGCGCCTTCGCCACGGCCTCGGACCCGATAACCCCGCCGGCCCCGGGCCGATTCTCGACCACGAAGTTCTGGTTGAGCCGGACCGAGAGCTTCTCGGCGACCATCCGGCCGAGCGTGTCGGCGCTGCCGCCGGGCGCGAACGGCGCGACGATCTTCACCGGCCGGGCCGGCCAGTCCTGCGCGACGGCGCCGGGCGCGACGGAGGCCGCGGCGAGGACGCCCGCTGCGGCGAGCCGGGTGAGCGTCCTTCCGGTCATGGCGGCCCGATTGCGCGCGCGGCTCAGAGCTTCACGCAGATGTTCCGCAGCTCGGTGTAGAACTCGAGCGAGTGCACGCCGCCCTCGCGGCCGATGCCCGACTCCTTCGAGCCGCCGAACGGCGTCCGGAGATCCCGCAGGAACCAGCTGTTCACCCACGTGATCCCGACGTCGATCTTCGCGGCGACGCGGTGCGCGCGCGCGAGGTTCGTCGTCCAGATCGTGGTCGCCAGCCCATACTGGGTGTCGTTCGCGAGCTTGACGGCCTCGTCCTCGGCGTCGAACGGGCGGATGTGGCAGCACGGCCCGAAGATCTCCTCGCGATTCACCGCGGAGGTCTCCGGCAGCCCGGTCCAGATCGTCGGCTGGATCCACGCGCCGGTCGCGAGCTCCTTCGGCATGTCGGGGATCCCGCCGCCGGTCACGACGGTCGCGCCATCGTCGACCGCCTTGCGATAGTAGGAGAGGACCTTCTTCCGGTGCTCCTCGCTGATCAGCGGGCCGATTCCGGTCGCGGCATCCTCCGGCCGGCCCGGCTTCATGCTCTCGGCGCGCGCCTTCAGCGCCTGCACGAACCGGTCGAAGATCGGGCGCTCGACGTACACGCGCTCGGTTCCGAGGCACACCTGGCCGCAGTTCGCGAACACCGCCCGCGTGATGCCGTCGACCGCCGCGTCGAAGTCGCAGTCGGCGAACACGACGCCGGCGTTCTTGCCGCCGAGCTCGAACGAGACCGGGCGCGTGCCGTCGGCCGCGGCCTTCATGATGGCGGCCCCGGTGCGGGTCTCGCCGGTGAAGGTGATCGCGTTCACGCCCTTGTGCCGGGTGAGGAGCTCGCCCGCCGAGCCGGGTCCGAAGCCGTGCACGACGTTGTACACGCCCTTCGGCACCCCGACCTTGTTCATCACCTCGCCGAGCAGCGTCGCGGTCGACGGCGTCTCCTCCGACGGCTTCACGACCACGGTGTTGCCGCACGCGAGCGCCGGGCCGACCTTCCACGTCATCAGCAGCAGCGGCAGGTTCCAGGGGCAGATGACCGCGACGACGCCGCGCGGCACACGGATCGCGTAGTTGAGCGCGCCCTTGCCGTCGGGCGTCGCCATCTGGAACGACTCGGCCGGCACGTTCTTGACGACGTCGGCAAAGATCTTGAAGTTCGCCGCGCCGCGCGGGATGTCGAGGTGTCTTGCGAGCGCGACGGGCTTGCCGGTGTCGGCGACCTCGGCGGCGAGGAAATCGTCGAAGCGCCGGTTGATCTCGTCGGCGACCGCGTAAAGGAGCTCGGTCCGCTTCGCGGTATCCATCGCTCCCCATGGGCCGGCCAGGGCGGCGCGCGCGGCGCGCACCGCCGCATCGACCTCGGCCTCGCCCGCCTCGGCGACCAGCCCGATCAGGCGGCCGTCGACCGGCGAGCGGTTCTCGAACGTCTTTCCGGACTTCGCCGCGGCGAACTCGCCGTCGATGAAGTTCCGGATCTCCTTCTGCTTGACGAGCGGCTCGGCGGGCTGGTTCATGGATGGACCTCCGGGAATTTCAACGGCCTGCGCGCTGGACGCGGGACTCTAGCGCAGAAATACGCGTCGATCACGCGGCCTTGACCCGCCCGTCGTCCTGCGCCTTCGCCCGGAACTCCGGGATATCGGGCTTCGAGCCCCACATGCAGAACGACTCCGCCGCGAACGGGAACTGGCGCGGGCGGTAGGCGGCCTCCTCCTCGGGCCTGATCAGCCGGACGCCGGTCGAGTACTCGTACACCATCCCGTCCGGCCCCTCGAAGTACAGGAACACGGCGCTCGACGTCGGGTGGCGTCCCGGGCCGAACACGATCTTCACCCCCTGCTCGCGGAGGAAGTAGTAGGAGCGCATCACGTCGTCGATGCCGTGCACCTGGTGGTTGACGTGCTGCACGCCGGCGTGCGGCGACGGGAACAGCGCGATCGTGTGATGCACGTCGTGGATGCGCAGCAGCGGCGCCGCGCCGATGCGGTCGGAGACCCGCGCGTTCATCACCGTCGTCCAGAACCGCTCGTCGCGCTCGGCGTCGGTCGTCCGCAACCCGATGTGCGAGAAGCTCCACACTCCGCAGTCGCGCGACGGGAAGAACCGCCGGCCGCTGTGGTGCGGACGGACGACGAGCTCGTGGACGTTCCCGCTCGGATCCGGCAGGCTGAGGAAGTCCGCGACGTGCCGCTGCTCGCACTCGGCGCGCGTGCCGCGCCGCGCGCCGAGCTTGTGGGACTCGAGCGTCGCGCCGGCCGCGTCGAGGGCCGCCGTGTCCGCGACCTCCCACCCGACGACGTGGTCGGCCGGGTCGCCCTTGACGTACACGAGCGTGTGGTCCCGGTCGTCGCCGCGCAGGTACACGGCGTTGCCTTCCCGCCGAACGAGCTCGAGGCCGAGGATCCGCTGCGCGTACTCGGCCGCCTGCGCGAGGTCGCGCGTCCCGAGCCGGACGTAGCGAAGGTCCTTGAGGTGGATCATGCGCGCCTCCGTTGCTGGCGTGCCGTCATCTTACCGCCGGCGCGTCCGGCGTTGCGCGCGGCGGCGTCCGGGCGGTATCCTCGGCGGGCGATCCACGAGGAGAGCGCATGCTCGCGCCGCTCGACTTCCCGAAATGGCTGGAGGAGCACCGGCACCTGCTCAAGCCGCCGGTCGGCAACCAGCAGGTCTGGCAGGACACCGACTTCGTCGTAACGGTCGTCGGCGGCCCCAACCAGCGCACCGACTACCACGACGACCCGTACGAGGAGTTCTTCTGGCAGTTCAAGGGCAACGCGTTCCTGCGGGTGCTCGAGAACGGGACGCGTTACGAGGTGCCGCTGAAGGAAGGCGCGATGTTCCTGCTGCCACCTCACGTCCGGCACTCGCCGCAGCGGCCCGAGGCCGGCAGCCTGTGCCTGGTGATCGAGCGCCAGCGGCCGGAGGGGGTAAAGGACGGCTTCGAGTGGTACTGCACGGGGTGCAGCCACCTCCTCTACCGCGTCGAAGTGCAACTCAAGTCCATCGTGAAAGACCTGCCACCGCTGTTCGAGCAGTTCTACGCGAGCGAGACGTTACGTAGGTGCAAGCGGTGCGGGGCGGTGCATCCGGGGAAAGGCTAACCCCCCCCGGCATGGACACCCCCGGGGGCGCTTGGTAGACTGGCCGCGACGCCTGCATCGGGCGGTCGTTCTCTGCACTGCCCGCGCTCGGGAAGCAGGCGCGGCGGTGATCCAGGACTCGAGGAGGAAATCATGCGTATGTCATTCCGTGCCCTGTTCGTCGGGCTCGCCGTCGCCGGCTTCGCTGCCGCCCCGGCGCTCGCCCAGCAGAAACTCAAGATCGGCTTCATCACCACGCTCTCCGGCCCTCAAGGGATCATCGGCGAGCACATGAAGAACTCGGTCGAGCTCGCGCTCGACCACCTCGGCCGCAAGGTCGGCGGCCTCGAGACCGAGGTCATCTACGGCGACGACCAGTTCAAGCCCGACGTCGGCAAGCAGGTCGCCGACGAGATGCTGAAGAAGCACCAGGTGCAGTTCGTCAGCGGGATCATCTGGTCGAACGTCATGCTCGCGGTGGCGCCGACCGTCACCCAGGCCGGCACCTTCATGATCGGCACCAACGCCGGTCCCCACGACCTCGCCGGCAAGATGTGCAACGAGCTGTTCTTCACCACGTCGTGGCAGAACGACCAGACGCCCGAGGCGATGGGCAAGTACATGCAGGACCAGGGCCTCACCGACGTGTACATCATGGCGCCCAACTACGCCGCGGGCAAGGACATGCTCAGCGGCTTCAAGCGCTACTTCAAGGGCCGCATCGTCGACGAGGTGTACACGAAGCTCGGCCAGACCGACTATCAGGCGGAGCTGAGCCAGCTGCGCGCCAAGAAGCCGAAGGCGGTGTTCGTCTTCTACCCGGGCGGCATGGGCATCTCGTTCCTGAGGCAGTACTCCGAGGCGGGCTTGCGCGGGCAGTTCCCGCTCTACTCGGTGTACACGGTGGACGAGATCACGATCCCGGCCGTGAAGCACGCCGCCCTCGGCCAGTGGGAGACGCGCTTCTGGAGCCCGGACCTGAAGAACCCGGCGAATGAGAAGTACGTCGCGGACTACCGGAAGAAGTACGGCAAGTGGCCGGTGTTCTACGGGGCGCAGAGCTACGACGGCATCCTGCTGATCGACTCCGCGGTGCGGGCCGTGAAGGGCAACCTCGCGGACAAGAAGGGCATGATCGCCGCGATGCGCAAGGCCGAGTTCGCCTCGATCCGGGGCAAGTTCGCCTACAACACGAACCACTTCCCGATCCAGAACTTCTACCTGCTCAAGGCGGTTGCCGGCGCGACCCCCGGCGGCGATCCGGTGATGGAGATCCAGAAGCCGGTCTTCACCAACCACAAGGATGCCTACTACAAGGAATGTCCGATGAAATGGTGACGCCCTTCATCGCGTAGCGCAAAGGGCGCGAGCCGACCGCGCCCTTTTTTGTTGTCCACATGAACCTCATCCTCCTTCTCGAGCAGACGCTGAACGGCCTTCAGCTCGGCGTCATGCTGTTCCTGATGGCGGCCGGGCTCACGCTCGTGTTCGGGATCATGAACCTCGTGAACCTGGCCCACGGGTCGCTCTACATGGTCGGCGCGTATCTCGCGACCGCGTTCTTCCAATGGACGGGCTCCTTCCTGCTCGCAGTGCCGCTCGCGCTCGCCGGCACGTTGCTGGTCGGCATGGTCGTGGAGATCGTGGCGCTGCGCACGCTCTACGAGCGCGACCACCTCGACCAGGTGCTCGCGACCTTCGGGCTCATCCTGTTCTTCAACGAGCTGATCGCGATCCTCTGGGGCCGTGCCGCCATCTACGCCGCCGCGCCCGCGTGGCTCTCCGGGCACGTCGAGCTCTTCGCCGGCCTGCGCTACCCGTTGTTCCGGTTCGCCATCATCCTCGTCGGCCTCGCGGTCGCGGCGCTGCTGTGGTACGTCGTCACGCGCACGCGGCTCGGCATGCTGATTCGCGCCGGCGCGTCGAATCGCACCATGGTGGCGGCGCTCGGCGTCAACATCCGCCTCCTGTACACGGTCGTGTTCGGGTGCGGCGCCGCGCTCGCCGGCCTCGCCGGGCTCATGGCCGGTCCCATCTACGTGGTGCAGCCCGGCATGGGCGAGGAGATTCTCATCCAGGTCTTCGTGGTGATCGTCATCGGCGGCATCGGCTCGATCCGCGGCGCGGTCGCCGGCGCGTTCATCGTCGGGATGGTGGACACGCTGGGGCGCGCCTTCCTGAAGCCGACCCTCGCGACCGTGCTGTCGCCTTCGGCCGCCGACACGGCGGGGCCCGCGCTCGCGTCGATGCTCATCTACATGCTGATGGCGGCGGTGCTCGCGGTGCGGCCCGAGGGCCTGTTTCCGGCTCGCGGCGGCGGCTGACCAGTGAACCTGCGCGCCCGTACGCTCGCGCTCGCCGCCGTGCTCCTGCTCCTCGCGGCAGTGCCGCCGGTGGCGGCGCTGCTCAACCAGCCGTTCTACCTCGATCTCTTCCGCCGGATCATGATTTTCGCCATTGCGGCGCTCAGCCTCAACCTGATCCTCGGCTACGGCGGGATGATCTCGTTCGGGCACGCCGTCTTCCTCGGCGTCGGCGCGTACGCGGTCGGCGTGCTTTCGCACCACGGCATCCAGAGCGGCTACCTCCAATGGCCGGTCGCGATCGTCGCCTCGGCGCTCGTCGCCCTCGCGATCGGCGCGATCTCCGTCCGGACGAGCGGCGTCTACTTCATCATGATCACGCTCGCGTTCTCGCAGATGCTCTATTACCTGGGCATCTCGATCGAGGAGTACGGGGGCGACGACGGCATGCGCCTCACGGTGCGGAGCCAGTTCCCGGGGCTCGTGAACCTCGATGACGGCACCGCCTTCTACTACCTCGTGTTCGGCCTGCTGGTCTTCTTCATGTTCCTCGTCCAGCGCCTGGTGAACTCCCGCTTCGGGATGGTCATCCGTGCGGCGAAATCCAACGAGGCGCGCACCCGGGCGATCGGTTTCTCGCCCTACGCCTACCGCCTGATGGCGTTCGTGATCGCGGGCGCGATGTGCGGGGTGGCGGGCGCGCTGCTCGTCAACCACACCTCCTACCTCACGCCCGAGTTCATGAACTGGACCCGCTCGGGCGAGCTCATGTTCATGGTGATCCTCGGCGGGATCGGCACGACGCTCGGGCCCGTGCTCGGCGCGGCCGTGCTCCTGCTGCTCGAGGACTTCCTGTCGGGCTGGACGGTGCATTGGCAGATCATCCTCGGCCCGCTCCTCGTGCTCGCGGTGCTGTTCGCGAAGCGCGGGCTCGCGGGCCTGCTGCCCGGAGGCGGCCGCGATGGCGACTGACGCGCTCCTCGACGTGCGCGGGCTCGCGAAGAGCTTCGGCGCGCTGCGCGCGACTGACGGCGTCGACCTCGACGTGCGCGAAGGCGAGACGCACGCGATCATCGGGCCGAACGGCGCCGGCAAGACGACGCTGATCGGCCAGCTCGCCGGCAACCTCCGCCCGGACGCGGGCCGGATCCGCTTCGCCGGCGAGGACATCACTACGCTCGCCGCGCCGGCGCGCTCCCGGAAGGGCCTCGCCCGCTCGTTCCAGATCACGAGCATCTACCGGGAGTTCACCGCACTCGACAACGTGGCGCTCGCCGTGCAGGCGCACGCCGGCCACAGCTTCCGGTTCTGGCGCCCGGCGCGGCGCGAGCCCGAGCTGCGCGACCCGGCGCGCGCGATCCTCGAGGAGGTGGGCCTCGGCGCTCGCGCCGACGTGCACGCCGCCAACCTCGCGCACGGCGAGCAGCGCCAGCTCGAGATCGCGATGGTGCTCGCCACCCGGCCGCGGCTCATGCTGCTCGACGAGCCGGTGGCCGGCATGGGCACCGACGAGTCGCAGCGGATGGTCCGGTTCCTCGGCGGCCTGAAGGGGAAACGGACGATGATCCTCGTGGAGCACGACATGGATGCGGTGTTCACGCTCGCGGACCGCATCTCGGTGCTCGTCTACGGCCGCATCATCGCCAGCGGCGCGCCGGAGGAGATCCGCGCCAACCCGGAAGTGCGCACCGCCTATCTCGGCGAGGACGCGGGGGGCTGATGCTGCTCGTCCAGGGCCTCGAGACGGCATACGGGCTGAGCCAGGTGCTCTTTGGTGTCGACCTGAAGGTCGATACCGGAGAAGTCGTCACGCTGCTCGGCCGCAACGGCATGGGCAAGACCACGACGGTGCGCTCGATCATGGGAATCGTGCCGCTCCGGACCGGCACCATCGCCTTCGACGGCAAGTCGCTGCGCGGCCTGCCGTCGTTCCGCGTCGCCCAGGCCGGACTCGGGCTGGTGCCCGAAGGGCGGCAGGTGTTCCCGAACCTCACGGTGCGCGAGAACCTGGTCGCCACTTCGGCGAACCGCACCGGGCGCGCCGACCCGTGGACGATCGAGAAGGTGTTCGCGCTGTTCCCCCAGCTCGCCGAGCGCCGGGACCACTTCGGCAACCAGCTCTCGGGCGGCGAGC
>DATEDA010000037.1:0-8237 GCA_035286595.1 Burkholderiales bacterium
CTTCGGAGTCCTCCGCTAAGCACCCACGTCGCGCTTCATTTGCTCGAACTGCTCGCGCGTCAGCTCGCCCTTGGCGTAGCGCTCCTTCAGGATGTCGAGAGCGCGCTTCTCGGTGCGCGGCGCGCCATCGCTCGCAAGCCACTTGACGAGCACGACGATGCCGAGGATCACGAGGATCCAGAACAAGCCCATGTGAAAAATGCCGAGGCCAATCCAGCCCCAGCCCCATCCGTCCGGTCCACCCCACATCATTCCGTCCTCCGTTCGATGATTGCTGCAAACCGCGTCACAGCGCGCCGAGCACCCGCTCGAGCGCCTCGTCGAAGCGCATCGACACGACCCTGCCGAAAGCGTATCTGCTGCTCATAGCGCTTCTCCTTCAAGCGCGTGCTTATTTCAGCTGCCAGCGGAACACCGACGGACCGCAGTTTGAGCGGTTTCATGGATTCCTCCTACTCATTCGCGGCCTGGCTCCGCGCAGCGCAGTCACCGCCGCAGCCGTTCGTGATCCCGCTGAGGCCATCCGTCATCCGCGCGGCTCGACCGTGCTCGACCGCCGCCAGCGCACGAGCAACGCCAGCACGGTCAGCAGGGCAGCCACCTCGAACCGGGGCGCCACGAGCCCGTGCGGGTTCTGCAGCCCGCCCGGAAATGCGCCCGGCACGATGACCGCGAGGACGCCGTAGGCATACGCCGCAGCGGCGGTGAATCCCAGCACCGCGACCGCGTCCAGCCCGCTCCCCCGGAGCGCGCGCCCCATGCGCGCCAGGACCGGCCAGCCGCATCCGAGCAGGATGATCGTCGCGAGGCCGAGCTCCAAGAGCATCGCGCCCCGCATCCAGCCACCGGAGAACACGTGCCCGCCCAGCCGGTCGTGGACGAGCGACAGCGTGCCGAGCGGCACGGCGAGCGCGACGGCCGTCCAGAAGCGCCCGGCGCCGCTGCGCTGCTTGCCGTCGCCCGCAGCCACCGTGCCACCTCGCTGCATCCAGGCGCCCCGGAGCGGGGCGAGTTACTTCGCCGGTTCGATCCGCGTCACGGTGAAGGCGCCGCCGACCTTCTCCGCACTGAACTTGATCTTGTCGCCGGCCTTGACCTGGTCGAGCATCGCCGGATCCTTCACCTGGAACACCATCGTCATCCCGGGCATGTCCAGGTTTTGGATCGGCCCATGCTTGATGGTGAGCTTCTTCGCCTCCTTGTCGACCTTGCGGATCTCGCCGTCGGTGAGCGCGGTCGCCTGCGCGACCTGCTGCGGGTCGGCGCGGTGGTGGCTTTCCTCGGCCGCGGCGGGCTGCGCCGCAAAGGGAATTGCCGCGCCGAACGCAGCGGCGACGGCCAGCTTGAAAACGCTCTTCATCTTGCTCTCCCAGCAGTGGTCGGTTGATCGAAACTCGTCCTCGAAACCCTGCATCCCGGCGCGTCAGTTCGCGACGACCGTGATCCGGCCCATCATCCCGGCCTCGAGGTGGCCGGGCATCAGGCAGCCGAAGTAGAACTCGCCGGCCTTGGTGAACTGCCAGACCATCTCCCCGGTCTTGCCGGGCTTGAGGTGCACCATGTGCGGCTCGTCGTGCTCCATGTCGGGGAATTTCTTCATGAGCTCGTAGTGCTCCTCGAGCTCGGGCATGGTGCCGAGCACGGTCTCGTGCAGCAGCTTGCCGCGGTTGTGCACGACGAATTTCACCGTCTCGCCCTGGCGCACGCGGATCGCCGCGGGGGTGTAGCGCATGTCGTCGGTGCCGACGATCCGCACGGTGCGAGTCACCTGGCTCGGGTCGCCCTCGCGACCGAACGCCTTCTCTTCCACGGGCGCGCCGCGCTTCGGCGCCTGGCGCTTCGCGTGACTCTCGCCGTGCCCGTAGGCCACGAACGGGACCGTCGCGAGGAAGAGCAAGAGGAACAGCAGCTGCTTCATTTCAATCGACTCCTGATGCTTGGTTGATGGTTCGGTTGATCAGTGATGCGAATTGCTGCCCCCGCGGCGCACCTTGGCGGTCGTCGCATCGGCAGCCGGCGCGCTCGCGCGCGCAACCTTGGGCGGCTCGCCGGTCCATTCATAGGCGATCGTGCCCGCCGGGTGCTTGTACCAGCCCGGATCCTTGTAGTCGTTGCGCGCGAGGCCTTCCCGCACCTTCACGACGGTGAACATCCCGCCCATCTCGATCGGACCGAACGGGCCCTGGCCGGTCATCATCGGCAGCGTGTTGTCGGGGAGCGGCATCTCCATCTCGCCCATGTCGGCCATGCCGCGCTCGCCCATCACCATGTACTCGGGCACGAGGTTCATGATCTTCTGCGCCACCCCGCGGTGATCGACGCCGATCATCGTCGGCACGTTGTGGCCCATCGCGTTCATGGTGTGATGCGACTTGTGGCAGTGGAACGCCCAATCGCCCGGCTCGGTGGCGTCGAACTCGAAGGCGCGCATCGCCCCGACCGGGACGTCGATCGTGACTTCGGGCCACTGCGCTTCGGGCCGCACCCAGCCGCCGTCGGTGCAGGTCACCTTGAAGTCGTAGCCGTGCATGTGGATCGGATGGCTGGTCATCGTCAGGTTGCCCATCCGGACGCGCACCTTGTCGCCCCGGCGCACCGCGAGGTGGTCGATGCCCGGGAACACGCGGCTGTTCCAGCTCCACAGGTTGAAGTCGAGCATCGTGGCGACCTTCGGCGTCATGCTGCCCGGCTCGATGTCGTAGGCGTTGATCAGGAACACGAAGTCGCGGTCGACGCGCATGAAGCCGGGGTTCTTCGGGTGCACGACGATGAACCCCATGAGCCCCATCGCCATCTGCACCATTTCGTCGGCGTGCGGGTGATACATGAAGGTCCCCGACTTCTTCATCGTGAACTCGTACACGTACGTCTTGCCGACCGGGATCTGCTTCTGGGTGAGGCCGCCGACGCCGTCCATGCCGCTCGGCAGCAGGATCCCGTGCCAGTGGATCGTCGTGTGCTCCGGCAGCTTGTTGGTGACGAACATCCTGACCTTGTCGCCCTCGACGCACTCGATCGTCGGGCCGGGCGACTGGCCGTTGTAGCCCCACAGGTTGGCCTTCATGCCGGGCGCCATCTCGCGCACGACGGGCTCGGCGACCAGGTGGAACTCCTTCCAGCCGTCCTTCATCCGCCACGGCAGCGTCCAGCCGTTGAGCGTGACGACCGGCTGATACGGCCGGCCGTTCGGCGGCGCGAGCGGCGGCTGAGTCGCAGCCGACGCCTGTGTCGGCGCCTCGGGCACCGCGGCGATTGCGGCTTTCGATACCGCGCTGGCGCCCAGCACTGCCGCGCCGGCCAGGAAGTTGCGTCGTGTGAGCATGGTGTGATTCCTCGTTCAGTGACCGCCGCGCGGGGACGCGACGGTCATCGCCGCGGCGCGCGCGGTGGCCCGCCGGCCTGCGCCTGCGCCGTTCAGGGCGGCCTGCAGCTCCGCGTCGGCGACCCAGTAGTCGCGCAGCGCCTCGATGTAGCCGTTCACCGCCCCGACCTGCTCGCGCGAGTCGGCGAGCAGCTCGAACACCGAGATCAGCATGCCGTTGTAGCGCAGCAGCGATTCCTCGGAGATCTTCTTCCTGAGCGGCACGATTTCGTCGCGATAGTGCTTCGCCGTCTCGTAGGCGGTGACGTATGCCGAGTACGACTCGCGCACCTCCGAACGCGCGTCGACTGCCGCTTCGGCGATGCGCCGGACCGATCGCATGTAGGTCGCCTCCGCCCGCGCGACCTTCGCCGAGCCCCAGTCGAAGATCGGCACCTCGAGCGAGAGCTCGTAGCCGCTCTTCCAGGGCTCGGGATCCTCCTTGGTGCGCGCCGGCCCGAGCTCGAGCGCGTTGATGAACCGCGTCGCCTTCGTGAGCCCGAGCGACTCCGCGAGCCCCTCGCTTTCGCGCCGCGCGGCCTGGATGTCGAGGCGCTGCGCGACCGCGGTCTGCTCGGCGTCCTTGAGCTCCGGCGCGCTCGCCGGCAGATCGGGCAGGCGCTCCGGCAGCTTGAAGCGCACGTCGTCGCCGTAGAGACCCATGAGTCGCGTCAACCGCTCGCGCTCGGCTGTCGCCGCCTGCCGTGCGCGGGCGAGCTGCGCCACCGTCTCAGCGTAGAACACCTGCTCGCGCATCTCGGCGATCTTCGGGAAGTTGCCGGCCCGCGCCATGCGCCGCGCGAGCTCGGCAGCGGCCTCGGCGGCGTCCTTCACCTGATCCATGTAGCGCGCGGTCTCCTGCGCGGCGACCGCCTGGTACCAGGTCCGGCGGGTCTCGGCGGCGACCTCGAGCACGCGCCGGCCGGCGTCGACCTTGGCGAGCGCGAAGCGCCGGTCCTCGATCTTCGTCCGCAGGGGGATCGTCAGGATGTCGATGATCGGGAACGTGAGCGCCCATTCGAGCTTCCGCTCGCCGCCCTGGCTGGTGTGCAGATACGAGAACCGCGGGTTCCCGATGCGCCCCGCCTGCACGAGGTCGGCTTCGGCGATCCCCAATTCGGCGTACGAAGCCTGCAGTCCGGGGTTGTTGAGCAGCGCGATCTGCACCGCGTCGCCGACGGAAAGCTCCTTCGCGAGCAACCGTTGCACGTCGTCCCGCGCGCGCGCCGCGTCCTCGTCGGTGCGCTGCCACACGACGTCCTGGCCGAGGCGCTCGGAGGCGATTTTCTGAACCTCGCCGAAGCCGCCGTCGTCCGAGAACGTCGTGCAGCCGGCCAAGGCGAGCGCCGCGATTGCGAGCGCCAACGCGCGTCGCTCAGTGCGCATGCATGCCTCCCGCGTTGACCGACGCCGGCGGCTTCGGCGTGGCGTGCTCGCCGGCCGGTGGCGGCGTACGGCTCGCCGGCGGCGCGGCGTCGCGGATGTGCCCGGCATGTCCGCCGAGCACCCGCATCTCGTCGTTCACCGCCCGCCAGTCGGCGAGCGGCTCGTCGCGGAACCTGCGGTAGCCGGCAAACGCCGACTCCGTCGTCGCCGCCGGGACGCTCAGGCGCGGATCGGCCGGATCGGGCCGCGCGCCGGTCTGGGCGAGCACTGCCGTCGAGCCGAGCAGAAGTGCCGACGCAAAGGTGATTCGCAATGCAGTCACGTGTTCAAAGTCCTCGTTCGATCGAGCGCGACGCACGAGCTCCGCGCTCTGGACGCCCGCCAGCGGCACGCAACGCGCGCCCGGCACAGGCGAAATGCCGGAGATCCGGTCCCGTCGAGGACCGGCGAGGACTACGCCGCTAGCGGCGGCCGCTTGGGCTGATCGGGGGAGAAGCTGGAGAGGTGAAACAGGGGCGTCGGCTCGATTCCCGACGCTGGAGGCGCCGAGGCCGCCGTCACGGCGGGCACTGCCGCCGAAGTGAGGTTGTGGCAGCAGTTGTGGAACGGGACGGGCGACGAGCCGTCGTCGCCGCCGTCGCCGTCACCATCATGCCCCGCGTGATCGCCGGTGTGCCCGTGATGGACGTGGACCGCCGCGAGACCGTGCATGGCCGACGAGTCGCGCTCGCACAGCAAGGCGATCAGCGGGTACGCGGACGCCTGCAGCGGCACCCAGCCGAGCAGGAAGACGAGCAGCGTTTTCTTGAGGATGCGCGACATGCGGGGCGCGAGTATACGCACGGGCGGAGCGTGACGCCAACCAGACAGACCCCTCCGTGCCGAAAAAGTTCGCAACTGCCGGTCGGTGCGACGGCGGGGCGTGTCGCCGGTCGGCGACACGCCCGCGCCAGGAGCAGACCCTCAGAAGAGCACTCGGAAGCCGATGCTCACCCGGGGACCGTCGAAGACGGGCGGATGCACCACCGGCGCCGGGACGTACACCGGCCGGTAAACGACCCGCGGCGCGGGCGCCGGATAGTACACGACGGGCGGCGCCGGCCGGTAGTACTGCACGTGTCGCGGCTTGTTCCAGTGCCCGCGATCCCCGTGATGTCCGTGCCGCTCCCAGCCGCGGCGATGGTCGTCGCGGTCGTTCGCAGCGGCCGCGAGCGGCACACCGATCAGCAGTGAGGCGGTGGCAAGGCCAGTCAGCAGTCGTTTCATCGCAGTCTCTCCTGGTGATGAGACGCGCCCAGACTAGTCGGCAGATGTAACGACGGTTTTGCCGGGACCGGCCCCGATGTAATCGTTTGTATCGCCGTGACCTATGTCACTTGCCGGCGACCGGGCGGCAGCTGCAGCACGGAATACGCCACGGCTCATCGCCTGAGCCACTGCGCCCCTAGAGAATCGGTCCGGAAGCAGCGTTGTCCTCTTGTAACGTATACGATACAATCGATGGGCGTGCGCAAGCAGGGCGCCGATATCGAGAGGGCGGTGGCGCTATGGCAAGAGTACGGAAATCGGATAAAGCGCGATCCGCGCGCCGAGCGCTGACCGTTTCGCACCGCGAGCGGCTCGTCGCCGAGCTCCGAGCCGACCCGCGGCTTGCCGCGGAATATCTCAACGCAGCCGCGGAGGATGGGGACCCGCGTGTCTATCTTGCGGCCCTCAGGACGGTTGCCGAGGCAGAAGGCATGGCCAAGGTTGCCAAGGCCGCCGGAGTGCCGCGCGAGAGCCTCTATCGCGCCCTGTCCCCGGGCGGGAATCCGCGCTTTTCGACGTTGCACGCCATTCTGAAGGCGGCCGGCCTCAAGCTGGCGGTCGAGCGCGGCTGATTCGTCAATTCGGGGCGACGAATCGCAGCCGGCGCGAGAGTCCGCGCTGTCACGGCGCCTTCCGCTGCGGCTGAGGAAACGGCGCACCGCCGGCACCGAGCGCGGCCAGCCGCCCGCGGGCGAGCCCGCGCCGGCGCATCAGATAGTACGCCGCCGGGATCACGAGGACCGAGAGCAGCGGCGCGGTGATCATGCCGCCGATCATCGGCGCGGCGATGCGCTGCATGATCTCCGCGCCGGCGCCTTCCGACCACATGATCGGCGCGAGGCCGGCGATGACCACCGCGGCGGTCATCGCGAGCGGCCGCACCCGCTGAACCGCGCCTTCGTCGATCGCCTCCAGCAGGGCATCGGCGGTCACGGGCCCCCCGCTCTCGATCCGGCGCTCGAGCGCCTGCTTGAGGTAGATCAGCATCACCACGCCGAACTCGGCCGCCACGCCGCCGAGCGCGATGAAGCCGACCCCGCTCGCGACCGACAGGTTGTGGCCGAGCGCGTACACGTACCAGACGCCGCCGACGAGGGCGAACGGCAGCGTCGCCATGAGGAGCGCCGCCTCGTCGAACCGGCGGAAGGTGAGATAGAGCAGCACGAAGATGATGGCGAGCATGAACGGGATGACGATCTCGAGGCGCTTCACCGCGCGCTCGAGGTACTCGAACTGGCCCGACCACTGCAGCGAGACGCCGGCCGGAAGCTTCACGCGCTCGGCAACAACGCGTTGCGCATCGTGCACCACCGAGACGAGGTCGCGGCCGCGGATGTCGACGTAGATCCATCCCGAGAGGCGCGCGTTCTCGCTTTTCAGCGACGCGGGGCCGTCGGCGATCACGATGCGCGCCACCGCGCCGAGGGGAATCTGCGCCCCGCCCTCGGTAACCATCGGCAGATCGCGCAGCTTCTCCAGGGAGTCGCGCAGCTCGCGGGGATAGCGCACGTTGATCGGAAAGCGCCTGCGGCCCTCGATGGTCTCGCCGACGTTCTCGCCGCCGATCGCAGCCGAGACAACGGACTGCACGTCCATCACCGACAGGCCGAACCTCGACGCGGCGTCGCGGTCGACGTTCACCTCGATGTAGCGCCCGCCGGTGACGCGCTCGGCGAACGCCGAGGTGACGCCCGGGATGTCCTTCACGACGCGCTCGATGGCTTCGGCGGCGCGCTCGATCTCGGCCAGGTCGTTGCCCGCGACCTTGATGCCGAGCGGGCTCTTGATCCCGGTGGCGAGCATGTCGATCCGGTTGCGGATCGGCGGAATCCAGATGTTGGACAGGCCCGGGAGTTTCACCAGGCTGTCGAGCTCCTCGACGAGCTTTTCGACGGTCATTCCCGGGCGCCACTCGTCGCGCGGCTTGAGCTGGACGGTCGTTTCCACCATCTCGAGCGGCGCCGGGTCGGTGGCGGTCTCGGCGCGCCCGATCTTGCCGAACACGCGCTTGACCTCGGGAACCGTGGCGATCAGCTTGTCGGTCTGCTGCAGGATCTCGGCGGCCTTGGCGGGCGAAATTCCCGGCAGCGCGGTCGGCATGTACAGCAGGTCGCCTTCGTAGAACGGCGGCAGGAATTCACCGCCGAGGCGCGACACGGGAACAACGGTCACGGCAAGCAGC
>DATEDA010000038.1:0-18205 GCA_035286595.1 Burkholderiales bacterium
CCCGCCGGCCTGCCCGCGCCGCCGCAGCCCGTCGGCGCGGCGTGCTTCCTCCAGCGCCCGCTCGCCGTAGACGCGGGTGAACGCCGCCGCGCCCTCGCCGGACCGGTCCTCGATCCGCGCGAGCGCCGCGCGCACCAGCGCCTCGCTGGAGGTTTCCCCTCGGGCGAGGCGCGCGAGTACCTGGGCTACCGGCTCCATGCGCTCCGGGAACAAGGGGGCGACGCCCCCTTGTAGATCCCCCAAGTCAGTGCTTCGCACATTGCTAGATCGACCTGCTGATCGTCGCCCGGAACGACTCGATGTGCGACCGGACCGCAGCCTCGATCGCGTCGGGGTCGCGCGCGCGAAGCGCGCCGGCGATGGCGCGGTGCTCCTGGTGCACGGCGGCGAGGTGCTCCTCGTCGGAGAGCGAGATGAACCAGAACCGCAGGCTCCGCTCGTGCAGTCCGAGCAGCAGCTCCGCGAGCACCGGATGGCGCGCCGCGCGGCTGAGGCGCAGGTGGAACTCGCGATCGAGCAGCATCAGCCCCTCGATATCCCGCCGGCCGACCAGCCGCTCCGCGCGGTCGAGCACCGCCTCGATCGCGGCGATCTCCGCCTCGGACGCACGCTCGGCCGCGAGCCGGGCGCAGTACGACTCGTTCACGAGCCGCACGTCGATGAGCTGCAGGATCTCCTCGAGCGAGACCGGCCGCACGATCGCGCCCTTGCGCGGCATGATCTGGACCATGCCCTCGTGCATCAGCCGGTTGAGGGCCTGGTTCACCGGCGTCACGCCGATGCCGAGGTCGGCGCTCACCTGCGCGGCGTTGATGTACGTGCCGGGGCGGTAGTCGAGGCGGATGATGCGCCGCTTGATCTCCTCGCACGCGGCCTCCCGCAGCAGCCCGGCGCCCTCGCGCGGCACGATGCGACGCCCGCCCCGGCGCGGCGCCGGACGGGTTCGAAGGTGCGGTTCGCTTCTCATGCGAAGTAGTGGATCTCGAGCATGAGGCATCCGCCCTCCGACTTGAACGGGCCGTGGTACACGCCCGGCGGCCGGCACGCGTAGGTCGGTCCGGTGAACTTCTCCCCGCCCCGGCCCTTGTCGTCGTTGCCCACGATCAGATCGCCGGAGAGGAGGTAGACCTCCTCCCAGTACTCGTGGATGAACGGCGCGGTGGAATAGGTGCCCGGCTCGATCCGCAGCAGCCGCGTGCGGCTGCCCTTGCGGTGCTGCTCGTCGAGGCCCCCGGCGAGGATCTTCTCCTTGAACCCCGACGGATAGCCCGGCGGGACGGTGAACCCGCTCGCCAGGTCGACGCCGGCGAACTCCAGATGCGGTTTGTTGACGCTGGCCATGTGAGTCCTCCTGTCAACCCTCGACCGGCAGGTACCGGACGCGATAGCTGTGCGTGAGCATCCGCCCGAGCACCGGGTCGGCGAGCTCGATCTCGAAGCCTTCCGCCGGTTCCACCTTCCCCTGGACGGCGAGCGTCCCGCCGAACATCGCGGCGCCCGCCGGCAGCACCCCGCCGTGCCCCAGATAGAGTCGCATCAGCTCTTCGGGGTGGCGCATCACCGCGAGCGTCCCCTCCTGGTAGAGGCGGCGCACGCCTTGACGGTGGGCGAACGAGCGCAGCACCAGGCGATCCCAGTGCCCCGCGACGTCCTCGTAGCGCCACACGGTCGGCGCGACCGGCTTCGGGCACAGCTGCTTGGAAAGCGTCACGCCCGACGCCTCGACCACGCGATCGGTGTGATCCGAGCCGACCCCGACCCACAGGCCATCGGCGAGCCCGAAGAGCACGAACTCCACCTCGCCGCTCGAAGCGCCGCCCACCACCTCGATCTCGGTGTCGGTCGTGAGGAGCGAAGCGCCGACCCGGTAGAAGGTCGGCGTCTGCTTGGGCCGCGCCACGCCGATCGCCTCCAGCTCGCGGATGTGCTTCTCGACGGAGGCGGCGTCGCGCCCGGTCCAGCCGGCGATGACGAGGCGCTCGATCACCGCCGGCCGCGGGATCTCGCCCGCGCTCGTCCAGCGCGCGAGCATCAGCGTCGTGCTCACCTTCCCCCTCCTCGCCGGTTACTTCGGCGCCGGGTGCGTCTCGAGCAGCACCCACTTCCCGTCGCGGGCCTCCTGGACGTACACCGGCTTCAGCGCGTCGTTGTCGGAGCCGAACGAGACCGCGCCCTCGAGCGCCGGAAAGTCCTTCATCCGGCGCAGCGCGTCGCGGATCGCGGTGCGCTCGGCCGCGAGCTTGCCCGGGTCGCCGGTCACCTTCCCCTCGCGCATCGCCCACGCGTAGTAGAGGACGATGTCGTACGTCGCGGCGTCGAACTGCGCGGCCGAGGTGCGCTCGGCGTTCATCGCCTTGGCGCGCTTGGCGAACTCGGCGGCGAACTTGCGGGTGCGGTCGTTCAGGTCGGCGAAGAACGTCGACGGGATGATCGTGCCGTTCCCGTCCTTGCCCATGCGTGCCGGCAGATCCGGGTCGTTGATCGTCGAGCCGGCGACGAGCCTCCCGTTGTGGCCCTGGCGGCGCATCTCCTGCGCGAGCTTGATCGCGGCCTCGGGCGGCGCGCCCACCCCGACGAGGTCGGTCGGTTTCGCCTTCAGCTGCGAGACCTGCGCCGACAGGTCGAACGCCGCGAGTTTGAAGTCGACGCTGCCCTCGAGCTTGACGCCGGTCTTCTGCATCACCGCCGGCAGCACTTTCTCACCCATCACCCGCGAGATCGTGTCGTCGTTCGCGTAGGCGACGGCGCCGGTGGCCGCGGGCAGATTTTTCGCCTTGATCGTCTGCATCACGCGGCTGAACATGTACCCCTCGTCGGAGGTGTTCCGGAACGCGTACTGGAAGTTCGCCACGAGCTTCGGCGCCGAGGAGGCCATGGCCATGGTGACGACGCCGAAGCGGTCGCCCGCCGGCGCCGCGACCTGCACCTGGCCCGAGCTGAACGGCCCGATGATCGCGAGCACCTTGTCGTCCTCGGCGAACTTGCGCAGCCCCACGACCGTCTGATCGGGCTTGCCCGCGGTGTCGAAGGTGATGTAGCGGACCTTCTTGCCGTTCACGCCGCCCGTGGCGTTGATCTCGTCCACCGCGATCCGCGCGGCGATCTCGTTCGACCGCGAGAGACTCACGAACGGACCGGTCTCGGCGGTCAGATAACCGAGGACGAGGTCCTGCGCCGACGGCGCCCCGGCGAGAAGCCCGAGGGCGGCTGCGAGGACGAGCTGCAGTGGCTTGCGTTTCATCGTCGTCTCCTTTCAGTAGCCTGCGCTGCAATCGGCCGCGCCGGAGCGCGTACCGCGTTACGGGTGTCGCGCCGCCGCGGCGCCGCGCGGCGCCCGGCGGTTGGAGCCCAGATAGGCCGCCTTGAGGCGGTCGTCGGCGAGCAGCTCGCGCGGCGTGCCCTGCGTCACGACCCGCCCGAGCTCCATCACGTAGGCGCGCGCGGCGACGGCGAGCGCCATCGTCGTGTTCTGCTCCACCAGCAGCAACGCGAGGCCGTCGCGGTTGAGCTTGCGCAGCAGCAGGAAGAGCTCCTGCACCAGCAGCGGGCTCAACCCCAGGGACGGCTCGTCGAGCATCATCAGGCGCGGCCGGGCCAGGAGCCCGCGCCCGATGGCGAGCATCTGCTGCTCGCCGCCCGAGAGCACCGCGGCAGGCAGGCTGCGGCGCGCCCCGAGATTCGGAAAACGCTCGTAGATCCCGGCGATCTCGGCGCGGACCGCCGCGTGATCGCGCCGGCCGTAGGCGCCCATCAGCAGATTCTCCTCGACGGTCAGCCCGACGAGGATGCGCCGGCCCTCCGGCACCAGGGCGAGCCCGTGCGCCAGGCGACGCGCGGGCGGCCAGCCGGCGACTTCCACGCCGGCGAGCCGGACGCGGCCGGAGGCCGGCACGAGGCCGAGGATCGCTTTCAGGAGCGAGCTCTTGCCCGCGCCGTTCGCGCCGAGCACGGCGACGATCTCGCCGTCGCCCACGGTGAGGCTCGCGCCGCGCACGGCGTGCACGCGGCCGTAACGGACGTTCAGGTCCTCGATTTCAAGCATGCGCGGCCGCCAACTCGGTGTCGGCGCCGAGATACGCCTCGCGCACGCGCGGGTCGTCGCCCACGGCGTCGCAGTCGCACTCGGCGATCTTGCAGCCGAAGTTGAGCACCACGACGCGCCGGCAGAACGCGCCGATGAAGTGCATGTCGTGCTCGACGACGAGCAGCGTGACCCCGGAGTCCGAGATCGCCGCGAGCTGGGCGGCGAGCGCCTCGGTCTCCGCCGGATTGAGGCCCGCGGCCGGCTCGTCGAGCAGCAGGATCCGCGGGCGGGCGAGCAGCGCGCGCACGAGCTCGATCCGCTTCTGGATGCCGTAGGGCAGGCTGCCGGTCGCCTCCTCCGCGTACTGCGCCAGCCCGGCCTCGCCGAGCGCGGCGCGCGCCTCCCGCTGCCAGCGGTTGCCACGCAGCAGGTTGACCGGCTGCAGCATGCCCGCGAGCGAGGGGTGGCGCGCGTACTGCGCGACCATCACGTTCTCGAGCACCGTCAGGTGCTGCAGGAGGCGAATGTTCTGGAACGTCCGCGCCAGCCCGGCCCGGATGCGCTTGCGCGCCGGCAGCCGCGTGATGTCCTCGCCGTCGAGGACGATGCGGCCGGCGTCGACCGGGTACACGCCGGTGATCAGGTTGAAGGCGGTGGTCTTGCCCGCGCCGTTCGGACCGATCAGCGCCACACGCTCGCCCGGCAGGATCTCGAACGAGAGCTCCTGGATGACGCTCAAACCGCCGAAGCGCTTGCTCACCGCCTCGAGCGCGAGGATCGGACGCGCGGCGTTCACGTCACCTCCACGGCGGGACGCCGCCACTCGAACAGCCGGCGCAGGAGGCTTCGCGTCACGACGCCCTGCGGCCGCCAGGTCATCAGCGCGAGGATGAGCCCCGCGAAGATCACGTAGCGCCACTGCGCGCTGCCGCGCAGCACCTCGGGCAGCAGCGTGAACACCGCAGCGCCGAGCAGCGGCCCGTAGATCGTCTGCGTGCCGCCGAGCAGCACGTAGAGCACGATGTAGATGCTGAGCAGGACGTTGAAGTACTGGGCCTCGATGTAGCTGAAGTGATGGGCGTGCAGCGCGCCGGCCAGCCCGGCGACGGCCGAGCCGATCGTGAACGCCGCTGTCTGCAGCCAGCGCACCGAGAGGCCCATCTGATCGGCGACGAGCTCGTCGTCGCTGACCGCGGTCACGCTGATCCCGAAGCGGGTGTGGAAGAGGCAGTAGATCGCCGCGAACACCAGCACCGCGGCCACCGCGATCACCGGAAACCCGATGTACGCCGGCACCGGGTAGCCCGAAGCGCCGCCGACGACGTTCAGGTTGAGGATGATCGCGACCACCACCTGCCCGAACGCGAACGTCGCGAGCGCGAGATAGATCCCGCGCGTGCGCAGGATCGGAAATGCGACGACGAGGCCGAGCGCCGCGGTCAGCACCGTCGCCGCGAGCGCGGCGGGCACCGGGAGCCAGCCGTGGGCGTTGGTGAGGTAGGCGGAGACGTACGCGCCGGTCGCCATGAATCCGGCGACGCCGAGGTTTAGCTGCCCCGCGACGATCGGGAGGAACGCGGCGTACGCGAGGATGACGTTGATGGCGAGCAGGACGAGCACGCCCTCGAGGTAGCCGCTCACCTCACGCCCTCCCCTTGCCGAGCGCGGGTGCGAGGAGCCCGGTCGGCCGCACGAACAGGATCGCGAGCAGCAGCCCGTACACCCAGATGTCCACCGTGCGCGCGCCGAACCAGTGGATCGCCGCGGTCTCGACGACGCCGATCACCAGGCCGCCCAGGATCGCGCCCCAGATGTTCCCCATGCCGCCGATCACCATCGCGGAGATCCCCTTGAGCGCGACCTCCTCGCCCATGAACGGGCTCGCCTGCTGGTAGTTCAGCGCGAACAGCACCCCGGCGAGCGCGGTGAAGACGCCACCGATCAGGAATACGACCGGCACCACCCGGCCGACCGACACCCCGAGGATCGTCGCCGTCTCGGCGTCCTCGGCGATCGAGCGCAAGCCGCGGCCGACTCGGGTGCGCTTCAGCACGAGGTCGAGCAGCCACACGACGCCGACGGCGATCACGAGGCCGATGAGCTGCGGCACGCCGATGACGATGTCGCCGACGCGGGCGCTCACGCTCTGGAACGGAAGCGCGAGGCGCTGCTGGTCCGAGCCCCAGGCGACGAGCACCAGGTTCTCGAACAGGATCAGGAACGCCATCGAGCTCACGAGCGGGATGAAGTGGTTGCCGCCCCGCATCTGCGGGTAGGTGAGCCGCTCGACCGCGTACGAGAGCACGGCCCCGAGGGCGAGCGCCGCGGGAACGGCGAGGAAGAGGCTCATCCCGCCCTTGAGGATCGCCCAGGTCACCATGCCCGCGACCATGAAGATGCCGGGGATGCTGAAGTTGAGGAACTTGAGCACGCCCATCGTGAACGTGAACGCGACCGCAACGAGCGCGTAGACGCTGCCGAGCATGAGGCCGTTCACGAGCTGCTGGGCGAGCATGGGCGGCTTCTAGAGCACCGCGGTCGATGCCATCGCCTGGTGCGTGACGGTGCCGTCGAACGCCGGAAAGGTGCGGAAGTCCTCCCGCGCCTGCGCCCGGGCTTCCGACGCGAGCGCGGCGTCGAGCGCCGGGACCGACTCGAACTGCATCTGCGCGAGGAGGATCCGGCCGCCCGGATTGACCGGATACGGATCGGTCCAGTCGACCGGCGTGTGCAGCACGAGCCCGCGGATCCCCGGGAAACGCTTGAGGATTTCCGCGTGACGCTCGCGGTAGTGCCGCAGGAACGCCGCCCCCGGCGAAGCGCCCCGGTAGCTGACGAAGTAGGAAACCATCGGCCCTCCTCCTAGGCGTTCCCGGCGCCACTATAACAACAGTGAAGTTTCACAATCACCGCTGCAACTTCCGTGCCGTCCCGCCAGGCCGTTCCCGGGTTCAACCCGGGGATCCGGGGCTAGCGGGGGCGAGGCCCCAGGTCGCGGCCCCAGCGGCGCACGGTCCCGACGTCGAGGCCGAACTGGTCGAGCGCGCGGCCGAGTGTCTGGTCCACCATCTCCGCCACCGTCGCGGGGCGCGCGTAGAACGCCGGCACCGGCGGGTACACGACCGCGCCCATCTCGGTCACCGCCGCCATGTTGCGCAGATGCCCGAGATGCAGCGGCGTCTCGCGCACGAGGAGCAGGAGCCGCCGCCGTTCCTTGAGCACCACGTCGGCGGCGCGCGTGAGGAGGCTCGAGGTCACGCCGGTCGCGATCTCGGCGAGCGTGCGCGTCGAGCACGGCGCGACGATCATCCCCAGCGTGGGGAACGAGCCGCTCGAGATCGGTGCCGCGATGTCGTCCATCCGGTAGACGTGGTCGGCGAGCGCTTCGACTTCCTTCACCTTGTACTTCGTCTCGTGCGCGAGCGTGACCTGCCCGGCGCGGCTCATGACGAGGTGCGTCTCGACGCCGTGCTTCCGCAACAGCTCCAGCAGTCGCACGCCGTACACGACCCCGGACGCGCCGCTGATGCCGACGACGAGCCGTGGCCGGTCAGTGGGCTTGCGCGCGGCCATTCCGTGCGCGGCGAGTGGCCGCCCGGGACGAGCCGTGCGACTCCCGCGCGGCGATGTGCGCGAGCGCCTGGCGCGAGCCGTCGATGAGCTGCTCGAGAAAGCGCTTCGCCTGGACGAACGCGGGCCGGCTGAGGTGCCCGAAGAACAGATCGTTGACCGCGCGCACCTCGGGCACCAGGCCCTCGATCGCCCGCCGCCCGGCGGGCGTGACGGTGACCAGCGTGCTCCGCGAATCGTGCGGGTTCTGGCGCTTGGCGAGCAGTCCCCGCTCGATCAGTCGCCGCGACTCCGTAGTGATGAACGCGCTCGTCACGCGCAGCTCGCGCGCGAGCGAGCGCACCGCGATCCCCGTCTCTCCCTGAAGATACGCCACCGCCATCAGCAGCGAATACTGCGGTCCGGTGAGGCCGGCCTGCCGGCCGAGGTAGGCGCGGGCGTGGCGCAACCGTTCCTCGATCTGCAGCAGCCGGACAATCAATCGCCGGAACTCGATGTCGCTGCCTTCGACGAGCAGCGCCCGGTGCGAGACGGTGAGCGGCGGGTGGTAGCCGTTGCCCCGCCGCGCGGCGTGCGGCCCCATCACGCGTCGACGTAGCGCGTGTCGTTGAGCAGGTGCTCCTCGACCGGGATGTGCAGCGAGTCATGCACCGTGTTGTAGAACTTCCAGAACCCCACGAGACACGCGAGCTCGACGATCTGCGGGGGGGTCAGATGCCGCTTGAGCTCCTGGAGGATCTCGTCGGGTACGTTCGACGGGTCGCTCGAGGCCGCGCGCACGTAATCGAAGCAGGCGCGTTCCATCGCATCCGCCGGCTCGTACTCGTCGTCGAGGACCTGCAGCAGCTCGTGCTGCGACAGCGCCCAGCCCTCCGGCCCCCCGTCCTTCTCGCGCATCAGCATGTTGCAGCAGTGCGCGGTGCAATAGGCGCAGCCGTTGGTCTTGCTCGCCAGCGCCGAGAGCTTGCGCTTGAGGAGCTGCGGCAGCGTCTGACTGGGATCGCGCATGATGTTGCTGTTCAGCCGGAACAGCGTCTCGGCGATCTCCGGCCGGTGGGCATAGAGCTTGAGCGCGTTGGGCAGGAAGCCCATGCGCTTCAGGTACGGGTCGAGCACCGGCTTGAGGTTCGCCGGCAGCTGGTCGTCGGGAACGTACGGGATGAAGGGTTCCTTCACCTCGGTCCATCGCGGCTCGGGCAGGTTCATGGCTTCTCCTCGCGCACTCGTTGGTTTACCCTCGCGCGTCCCGCGCTCGGGGTGCGCGCTTGGGACGGCCCGGCGCGCTCACAGGTAATCCTCGAGCCGCACCTTGCCCCAGTGCCTGGGCCAGCTGCGCTCGAAGTCTCTTGCGTCGTGCCGCGACTTGATCGTCGCGTCGATGCCGATCTTGCCGACGGTCCGCCAGAACGGGTCGGACGCGAGCGGCGCGGCCGACGGGTCGTAGGGCGAGCCGCGCGTGTGCGGGACGATGATGATGTCGCGCGCCGGGTCGCAGCGCGTCGCGATCGCGTGGTACACGTCGGACGGCTTGTCGAGGTCGATATCGGGGCTGACCGCCACCACCATCTTGGTGTTCAGCCAGGGCGAGCCCATCGCGAGCATCAGCGCGTCGTTGACGAACCCTTCGCGCGGATACTCGAACTGCAGGATGCAGGACACCGCCGCGCCCCAGGTGGGGAAGCGGACGTCCTTCACCTTCAGACCCATCTCGGTGAGGCGGTTGTACAGCACCGCCTCGTGGCAGAGCCGCGGCAGCGGCTGGTGGTCGGTCTCCGGGCAGGTCAGGTGGTTGCGGTAGATCGGCCGGTCCGCGCGCATCGTGATCGCGGTCACGGTGAATTCCGGGAGCTTCGAGGTCCTCGGCAGGTAGTAGCCCGACGGCCCGACCGACACGCCCACCTCGTGCAGGCTCCCGAGGTCCACCCAACCCTCGACGACGATCTCGGCGTGCGCCGGCACGCTCATGTCGAGCGTCTCGCACGGGACCATCTCGACGTCCTGGTCCATGATCGTGCCGACCATCTCGAGCTCGCCCCACATGTCCATGTGCAGGCCCGAGAAGTTCGCCATGATCTCGTACGCCGGGTGGAGCCCGAACGCGATCGCGAACGGCATCCGCTTCTCCCCGCGGTCGCGGTACTTGCGCATGATGACGTGCGTGTGCGGCGTGACGAAGCTCGGCAGCCCGGTCCGCGGCCCGGTCACGATCGTTCCGGCGTGCGAGGTGTTGTAGAACCCGGTCTCCGGATCCTTCACGAGGTTCATCGCCGTCACGTACGGCACGTTCTCGGCCTCCGAGTGGATCGGCACCGGCAACTTCGTCCAGTCGGCGTCCTTGCCCAGTCGTTTCACTTCCTTGACCGGCGCCGACTTCACGTGGACGAAGCCGCGCGGCGGCTTCCGCAGCCGGAAGGCGAGCGTCTTCAGGTACTCGGCGCGCGGGACGCCGAGCGCGCGCGCCTGCAGCTCGCGGTTCTTGACCAGGATGTCGCACAGGCGAAAGCCGGGCTTGTCGCGGATGTTCTCGAACAGGATCGGCCGCTCGCTCTGGGCGGTGAGCGCGGGGATGTGCTCGAGGTCGACCGGCTTCGTGATCCGCGTGACGACGTCGGCGTTGGTCGCGAGATAGCCGCGCAGATCGCGGTCGAGCGGCTTCGCCGCAACAGCAGGGTGACTGACGGAGAGGACGGCGGCCATGCGGGGACTCCTCCCGGGGACGGCTCCGGCCAGTTTATTAACCTACTTTACAAATTGCAAGGGACATCCCACGGCGCGCCTTGCAAGGCGCGCCGGTTCGCGCGGCGCCGGATCCGAGCAGTCGGATCCGGCGAAACACCGCGCTCACCCCAGCAGTCGGGCGAGCCGGGTCGCGTGCTCGGCGTTGACCGACCCCTTCGGCGCCCGGCCCTTGAGGATCTCGGCCGCCTGCGCCACGGTCTCGAGCGACTGGTGCTCGATCGCGGGCTGCGTCAGGCCGGCCGTATGCGGAGTGGCGATCACCCGGGGATGGCGGGCGAGGTCGGGCATCGGCATCTGGTCGGGCGCCCGCCCGACGTCGAGCGCGGCGCCGGCGAGGCGTCCCGAGTCGAGCGCTTCGCGCAGCGCAGCGTCGTCCACCAGGTTGCCGCGCGAGGGGTTCAGGAAGTAGCTGCCGGCCTTCATCTGCGCGAACGCGGCGGCGTTCACGAGCTTTTCGGTCTGCTCGTTGGCGACGACCAGGCAGACGACGAAGTCCGACTGCGCCAGCACCGCCGGCATGTCGAGGCTCTCGAGCCGCGGGCTCGAGACCTTCTGGTGCGGGTCGTAGACGAGCACGCGCATGCCCAGCGCCAGTGCGAGCTCGGCGAGATTGCGGCCGATCTGCCCGTAGCCGAGGATCCCGAGCGTGGACCCCTTGAGCTCGATGCCCATGAGTCCGCGCGGGACTTCGCCGGCGTGATACGACTCGGTCGACGCGGTGATGCGCCGGCCTAGGTCGACCATCGCGCCGATCGTCCATTCGCTCACCGACGCGACGAAGCCGGCGCTCGCCTGCGTCACCAGAATGCCGGCCGCGCTCGCCGCCGGCACGTCGACGTTGCGGATGTCGATCGCGCAGCGCGAGAACGCGACGAGATCGGAGGCGTTCCGGAAGAGCTCCGCCTCCCCGGGCGTCTGGCGATAGGAGACGATGATCTCGCACCCGCGCGCGGCCTCGACGAGCTCCTTGGTCGAGAGCTCGCGCCCGGCGGAGTTGAGGCGCAGTTCGCCGAGCGCCCGCAGACCGGCGACGGCCCGTTCGCCGTAGTAGTTGGCGAGCGCTTCGGGCGGATGCGTCAGAAGGATTCTGGCCATGCGGTCTCCACTCGACAGCCCGGGCACAACGCAATAATCTCACTCCCTAGCGAAGGAGATCATGCCATGGCTGAACGACCGGATGACCGCCAGCCCGAGATCAGGGTCGACCCGGCGTCCCTCTACCTCGAGGAAGTGTTCACCGACCGCCGGATCGGCACCATCCGGCGGCTGACGCCCGTCAAGGGCGACGGCTCGCGGGACCCGAAGCGCGAGATCGCCTACCTCGGCGAGACGCAGGTCATGAGCACCGTCGGCGCGTTGCCGATCTCGTTCGAGATCGACGCCGCCACGCTCGAGGAGGCCGCCGTGAAGTTCGGCCCGGCCGCGAAGGAGGCGATCGAGCGGACGATGAAGGAGCTCCAGGAGCTGCGCCGCCGCGCGGCATCGTCGATCGTGGTGCCGCAGGGCGGCATGCCCGAGCTCGGCGGCGGCGGGCGCGGGGGCGGCAAGATCCAGATGCCGTAACCCTGGTCCGCGCGGCGCACGTGCGCCGCGCACCCTGGCTGAATCGCTCTCGGAAGGCTTCATGGCGCAATACGTCTACACCATGCGCCGGGTGGGCAAGGTCGTGCCCCCCAAGCGCGTGATCCTCAAGGACATCTCGCTCAACTTCTTCCCCGGCGCCAAGATCGGCGTGCTGGGGCTGAACGGCGCCGGCAAGTCGAGCCTGCTGCGCATCATGGCGGGCGAGGACCAGAGCTTCGACGGCGAGGCGATCCCGATGCCGAACATGCGCATCGGGCACCTCGCCCAGGAGCCGCACCTCAATCCGGAGAAGGACGTGCGCGGCAACGTCGAAGAAGGCGTCGCGGGCACGCTCGCGCTGATCCACCGGTTCAACGAGATCAGCGACCGCTTCGCCGAGCCGCTCGAGGACGAGGAAATGAACAAGCTCCTCGAGGAGCAGGGCGCTTTGCAGGCGAAGATCGACGCGGCGCAGGGCTGGGAGATCGAGCGCCGCCTGGAGATCGCCGCCGATGCGCTACGCCTTCCGCCCTGGGACGCCGAGGTCACGAAGCTCTCGGGCGGCGAGCAGCGGCGCGTCGCGCTGTGCCGGCTGCTGCTCTCCGAACCGGACATGCTGCTCCTCGACGAGCCGACCAACCACCTCGACGCGCTGTCGGTGCAGTGGGTCGAGCGGTACCTCGAGCGATATCCGGGCACGGTGATCGCGGTCACCCACGACCGCTACTTCCTGGACAACGTCGCCGGCTGGATCCTCGAGCTCGACCGCGGCTACGGCATTCCCTGGGAAGGCAACTACTCGTCGTGGCTCGAGCAGAAGGAGAAGCGGCTCGAGGTCGAGGCGAAGCAGGAGGCGGCGCGCATCAAGAGCATGCAGGCCGAGCTCGAGTGGGTGCGGCAGAACCCCAAGGCGCGGCAGGCGAAGAGCAAGGCGCGGGTCGCCCGCTTCGAGGAGCTCGCGTCGCAGGAGTACCAGACACGGAACGAGACGAACGAGATCTACATCCCGCCGGGGCCGCGCCTTGGCGGCCTCGTGATCGAGGCCGAAGGCCTGCGCAAGGCCTACGGCGACAAGCTGCTGTTCGACGGCCTCTCGTTCCGCCTCCCGCCCGGCGGCATCGTCGGCGTGATCGGCCCGAACGGCGCCGGCAAGACGACGCTGTTCCGCATCCTCATGGGGCAGGAGAAGCCGGACGCGGGGACGCTCAAGTTCGGCGATACGGTGAAGCTCGCGTACGTCGACCAGAGCCGCGATACGCTCGACCCGAAAAAGACCGTCTGGGAGGAAATCTCCGACGGGCTGGACGTCATCAGGGTGGGCAGCTACGAGACGCAGAGCCGCGGCTACGTCGCGCGCTTCAACTTCAAGGGGCCCGACCAGCAGAAGCGCGTCGGCGAGCTCTCGGGCGGCGAGCGCAACCGCGTGCACCTCGCGAAGCTCGTGCGCAGCGGCGGCAACGTGCTGCTGCTCGACGAACCGACCAACGACCTCGACGTGGAGACGTTGCGCGCGCTGGAGCAGGCGCTACTGGACTTCCCCGGCTGCGCGGTGGTGATCTCGCACGACCGCTGGTTCCTCGACCGCGTCGCCACCCACATGCTCGCCTTCGAGGACGACAGCCAGGTGGTGTGGTTCGAGGGCAACTTCGCCGACTACGTGGCGGACCGCCGCAAGCGCCTCGGCGAGGACGCCGACAAACCGCACCGGATCCGCTACAAGCCGCTGATGGCCTGACCCGGAGGTTCGATCCATGAGAGCGATCTCCACGCCGTTGACTGTCTTGCTCGGCCTGCGAGTGCCGATCATCCAGGCGCCCATGGCCGGCGGCCCCAGCACGCCGGACCTGGTGGCGGCAGTGTCCGGCGCCGGCGCGCTGGGCTCGCTCGCATTCGCGTACACCCAACCCGAGGACATGCGGCGGGCCGCCGCGGCGGTGCGCGCGCGCACCGACCGGCCGTTCGCCATCAACCTCTTCGTCGCGCCGCAGCCCCATCCGATCGACGCGGAAGTGCAGCGCCCCGCGATCGCCGCGATCACCGCCTGGCACGCCGAGCTCGGCCTGCCGGCGCCCGAACCCGTGAGCGCACCCTACGCGCCGGACTTCCGGGCGCAGCTGGATGCGGTGGCCGAGATCCGGCCCGCGGTCTTCAACGTGCACCTCGGGGCCATGCCGGAAGACGCGCTCCGGGCGTTCAAGGCGGCGGGCATGAAGCTCGGCGGCAGCGCGACCTGCATCGCCGAGGCTCAGCGGCTCGAAGCGCTCGGCTACGACTACGTCATCGCGCAGGGCGCGGAAGCGGGCGGGCACCGCGGCAGCTTCATGCGCGACCCGTACGACGCGCTCACCGGAACGCTCGCGCTCGTGCGGCTGATCGTGCGCGCGGTGCGCATCCCGGTGGTCGCCTCCGGCGGGATCATGGACGGCTCCGGGGTCGCGGCCGCGCTGGCGCTAGGCGCCGCGGGCGCGCAACTCGGCACCGCTTTCGTTCCCTGCCCCGAAAGCGGCGCCTCGGCCGTTCACAAGGAGGCGATCCTCGCCGCGCGCGAGGACGACACGCGCATCACCGAGAAGTTCTCCGGCAAGCCGGCGCGGAGCCTCTCGAACCGATTCATCCGCGAGGCCGAGGCGAGACAGATCCCGCAGCTCGCGTTCCCGGCGCAGAACATGCTCACCGGCAAGCTGCGCGCGGCGTCGGCCAAGGCCGGCAAAGCCGACTTCGTCCCGTTGTGGTCGGGGCAGGCCGCCCCGCTCGCGCGCGCGCTGCCGGCGGCCGAGCTCGTCGCGCGGCTCGAGGCCGAGACGCTCGAAGCCATCGACCGCCTCGCCGGCCTCGCCCGCTAGAAGCGCATGGACCTCGGCATTCGCGGCCGGACGGCGCTCGTCTGCGGCGCCTCGAAGGGACTGGGTAAGGGGTGCGCGATGTCGCTCGCGCGCGAGGGCGTCGACCTCGTGATCACCGCGCGCGGCCGCGAGGCGCTCGAAGCGACCGCGGCGGAGATCCGCAGCGCATGCGGGGTGACCGTCACTCCGGTCGCGGGCGACATCACTACCTCGGCCGGCCGCGCCGACGCACTCGCGGCCTGCCCGAGCCCGGACATCCTGGTGAACAATGCGGCCGGCCCGCCGCCGGGCGATTTTCGCGGCTGGTCGCGCGCGGACTGGATCAAGGCGATCGATGCGAACACGCTCACGCCCATCGAGCTGATCAAGGTCGTGGTCGACGGCATGATCGCGCGCAAGTTCGGCCGCATCGTCAACATCACCTCGAGCGCGGTCAAGATGCCGATTCCAGAGCTCGGTCTCTCCAACGGCGCCCGGAGCGCCCTCACCGGCTTCGTCGCCGGCCTGGCGCGGCAGCTCGCTCCGCACAACGTCACGATCAACAACCTGCTCCCGGGGCGGATCCTGACCGACCGCACCCGGACCAACGTCGAGTTCGTGGCGAAGCAGCAGGGCCGACCGCTCGACGAAGCGCGGCGGATCCGCGAGGCCGAGATCCCGGCGCAGCGCTTCGGCATGGTCGCGGAGTTCGGCGACGCCTGCGCGTTCCTCTGCGCGGCGCAGGCCGGCTACGTCACCGGCCAGAATCTGCTGGTCGACGGCGGGCTCTATCCCGGGACCTACTAGAGCGCCTCAGCTGACGTAGCGCAGGATCCACAGCGAGAGCTGCGGGATGTAGGTCACGACGGCGAGCGCGGCGAGCGCGACGCCGATGAACGGCAGGACCCCGGGGTAGATGCTGGAGAGCGGCGCCTTGAAGACCGCCTGGCCGACGAAGATGTTGATCCCGAACGGCGGCGTGAACGTGCCGATGCTCAGGTTCATCACCAGGATCACGCCGAAATGGACCGGATCGACGCCGGCCGCCTTGGCGATCGGCGCGAGCAGCGGCGTCAGCACGAGGATCGACGACACGGTATCGAGAAACATGCCCACCGCGAGCAGCAGGACGTTGATCGCCAGCAGCACGGCCCAGGGGGGCAGGCCCATGGCGCCGATGTAGTCGGTCGCGGCCTGCGCCGCGCCGCTGATGGTCAGGAGCCAGGAGTAGACCCCGGCCACGGCGACGATCACGAAGATCTGCGCCGTCAGATACATCGACCGGCTCGCGGTCCGGAAGATCTCCCGCGCGCCCATCTCGCGGTAGATGAAGGCGACCACGACGATCGCGTAGATGCAGGCGACGCCGGCCGCCTCGGTCGGCGAGAAGACGCCGGTGTAGATGCCGCCGAGAATCGCCACCGGCGCGAGGATCGCCCAGATCCCGTCGCGCGTCGCCGCGGTGAATTCCCGAAGCTCGAACGGCGCGCCGCCCCGCTCGCCTTTGCGCGCGACGTAGGCGTAGATGTAGGCCGCGTAGAACGCGGCCAGCACGAACCCCGGCACGAGGCCTGCGGCGAACAGCTTCACGATCGAGGTGTCGGAGGCGATGCCGTAGAGGATCATCCCGATGGACGGCGGAATCAGGTTGTCGATCGCGCCCGCGGCGACGAGGAGACCGGTGGAGAAGCGCTCGTTGTAGCCCGCTTCCCGGAGGCGTCCGTACGTGAGTCCGCCGACCGCCGCGACCGCCGCCGCAGTCGAGCCCGAGATCGCGCTGAACACGACCGTGGTGCCGAGGACGGTGAACGGCAGGCTGCCCCGGACGCTGCCGATCATCGACAGCACCCAGCGCACCAGGCGCCTCGACACCCCGCCGCGCCCGAGGAGATCGCCCGCGAAGATGAAGAACGGAACGGCGAGCAGCGCGTACTTGTCGAGGCTGCTGAACATCACCTGGTGCAGCGCGGTGGTCGGCACCCCGGCGAACAGCACGAGCACCGTCGCTGCGGTGGCGAGCAGGATGAGGAAGAACGGGAACCCGGCAAGGAGAAGGCACAGGGGCAGGAGCGCCATCACCCATCCCATGGTGCGCCGCCCCTCAGAACTTGCCGGTGAAGTGGGACCTGATGCGGACGACGACGGCCAGGATCGTGAGCGCGAACCCCACCGCGAGCGCGGCATGCGGGATCGCCTTGGGCACGCCCGCGGAGATGCTCACCGAGCCGGTCTGGACGAAGAGCGCAACGACCCGGAACGACTGGGTGAGCGCAAAGGCGCAGCAGGCGAGCAGGGCGAGCGTCATGAAGCCGTTGAGCGCCAGCCGCCACGGCCCCCTGAGCCGGGCGGTGAAGAGGTCCATGCGGAGGTGGTCGCCGTTGTAGGCGATCGCCCCCATGCCGACGAAGACCCCCCAGATCGTGATGAACACCATGACCTCCTCGGCCCAGAACAGGGCGTGGCCGAAGAGGTAGCGGCTCACCACGTTCGCGAAGTTGATCGCGATGCCCGTGAGCATCAGCGCGCCGAGGATCCAGCCCGGCAGGGTGACGAACGCGAACCTGGCCATCCGCCGGGGGCCTCGCCGCTCAGGCGGTTCGGGAGGGATACCGCTTGCTCTGCTAGTACTTCTGCCCGGTGGCGACGAGCCGCTTGTAGAAGGCGCTCACCGACGCGTTGTCCTTGGTCACTTCGTCGCCGATCCCGGCGAGGAGCTGCAGCACCCGCGCCTGGTCGGCCGGCGGCAGCGTGACGAACTCGCCGCCGACGTCCGCCCAGCGCTTGCGCATCGTGTCGTCGAGCACGCGCGATTGCGCCATGGTGCGGCTCTGCAGCTTGTTGCCTTCGTCGATGACCATCTGGCGGAGATCCGCCGGCAGCTTCGCGAGCCACGCGCGGCTCACCACGCCCGCCGAAACGATCATCGTGTCGTTCACCTGCGTCAGCACCTTGCCGATGTCGTTGAATTTCAGGTTCACGTAGACGGCGGTGGCGCTCATCGTGCCGTCGATCACGCCCTGCCGGATCCCCGGCACGACTTCGGAGAGGTCCATGGGCACGGCCGAGGCGCCGAACTGGCGCATCTTCGCGCGCTCGGCGGCCGTGGCGTTGACGCGCAGCTTCTTGCCCTTGAAGTCGTCGAGACCGCGGATCGGCTGCTTGCCGAAATAGTGCGCGAACCCGTAGGTGTACACCGACACCACCTGCAGGCCCTTGTCGGCGCCGAGCGTCAGGATCTCCTTGTTGAGACCGGGGTCGAGCAGGAGCTTCTCCGCGTGCACCGGATCCTTGAACAGCACCGGGATGCTGAACGTGCCGAACCGCGGGTCCACGCCGGCGAAGAAATCCACCGGCGCGGTGAACGATTCGACCGTGCCGAGCTGCATGCCCTCGATCTGGCTCGCGATCGTCCCGAGCTGGCCGCGGGGAAAGAGCTTCACCTCGATGCGGCCCTGGCTGCGCGCCTCGAGCGCCTCCTTGTACCAGT
>DATEDA010000039.1:0-12543 GCA_035286595.1 Burkholderiales bacterium
CGCCCGCCGAGAAAGCCCGCACCTTGTCGAGCGTCTCCTGGAGCGCGGTGAGGAAGATCACCGGCACGTCGCGCGTCGCCGCATTCGCCTTCAACTGCTCGCAGACGGCGAAGCCGTCGACGTCCGGCATCATCACGTCGAGCAACACGAGGTCCGGCGCGTCGGCGCCGGCGCGCTCGAGGCCCTCGGCTCCGGAGCCGGCCGTGACGACGTCGAAGCCGTTGACCGACAGCAAATCGGCGAGCAGCTTAACGTTCGTCGGCGTGTCGTCGACGACGAGGATCCGGGCCGCGGTCACGACCCACCCTTCGCGCGGCGCTGCGCGATCGCCGTGGCGACCGTCGCGAGGAACGTCTCGAGATTGATCGGCTTGCTCACGAACGCGTCGAAGCCGGCCGCCATGATCACGCTCCGGTCCTTGGGCATGACCGAGGCGGTGAACGCGAGGACCGGGATGGCGCGAGTCTCCGGCGCGGCCCGGAGCTTCGCGAGCGCTTCAATGCCGCTCATCCCCGGCAGGTGGATGTCCATCAGGATGAGATCCGGCGCGCGCTCGGCCGCGAGCGTCACGCCGTCCTCTCCGGTTTCGGCCTCGATCGTGCGGTAGCCGTGCACCTGCAGGAAGTCGCGCGCGAGCTTGCGGTTCTGCCCGTTGTCCTCGACGATCAGGATCAGCTCATTCGCCATGGCGGATGGGGAGCCGTACGGTGAAGGTCGAGCCCTTTCCAGGCGCGCTCTCGACGCGGATGGTCCCGCCGTGCAGCTCGACGAAGCGGCGGGTGAGGGCGAGGCCGAGGCCGGTGCCCTCGCGCTTGCGGGTGACGTCGGTCCCGACCTGCCTGAACGCCTCGAAGATCGCCTCCTGGTCCCTCGGCGCAATGCCGACCCCGGTGTCGCTGACAGCGATCTCGGCGCTCCCGTCCACCTGCTTCGCGACGACGCTCACTGCACCACCGCTCGGGGTGAACTTCACTGCGTTGGAGAGCAAGTTGAGCACGACCTGCTTCAGCTTGCGCTCGTCGCCGCGGAAGCTGCGCATCCGCGGGTCGGTGTCCAGCCGGAGCGTGACCCCGCCGCGCTGCGCGCGCTCGCGCACCAGCGTGAGGGCGTTGTCGAGCGCGCCCCGCAGGTCGAACTCGGCGAGATCGAGCTCCATGCGGCCGGCCTCGATCTTGGAGAGGTCGAGGATATCGTTGATCAGCGAGAGCAGATGCTTGCCCGAGCCGTGGATGTCGTTCACGTACTCGGCCTGCTTCGCGGTCAGATCGCCGAAGTAGCGCGCGGTGAGCATCTCGGAGAAGCCGATCACCGCATTGAGCGGCGTCCGCAGCTCGTGCGACATGTTGGCGAGGAACGCCGACTTGTGCTGGTCGGCGATCTCGAGCTGGTGGCTCTTCTCCTGGATCTCGCGAAACAGCCGTGCATTCTGGATCGCGATGACCGCCTGGTCGGCGAAGGTCCTCAGCAGCGCGATCTCCTTCTCGGAGAACGCGCCCGGGTGCTCGCGTCCGACGAAGATCGTACCGATTCCCCGCCCCTCCCACAGCATCGGCGCGACGGCGAGGGACTTGAAGCCGGCGACGCTGGCGCCACGGCGGGCGTACTCGGGAACGTCCGCACCCTCGACGTCGGGATAGTGGGCGACACCGCGCTTCAGGATCGCCTCTCCGGCCCCTGACTCCAGCGTGAGCGGCAGCGGGTAGTGCCGCTCGACCTGCTCCCGGTTGGTGCCCTTGTAGGCGGCGAGGTGGACGACGCCGTCGTCGCCGACCAGGGCGATCCCCACGTTCCTGCTCTCGAGCAGCCGCTGGCAACTCTCCAGGATCTTGTCGAACACCGGCTCGGCGTCTGCCACCGAGCTCGAGATCACCTGGAGCACCTCGGCGGAAGCCTTCTGCTGGTCGAGCGCCTCCTTCGTCTCGTTGAACAGCCGCGCGTTCTCGATCGCGATCACCGCCTGGTCGGCGAAGGTCCGGATGAGCGCGACCTGCTTGCTGTCGAAGGGGACGGCGTCCGCGTGCGCCGTGACGATGGCGCCGATCACCCGCTCCTCGCGCACTAACGGCGCCGCGATCAGCGAGTCGAAGCCGAAGCTGCGTGCGAACTCCGCGGTCGCGGGCGGGGTAAGGGGATTGCCGAGCACCGGCGTGAGCTGGAGGATGCGGCCGGAGCGCATCACCTGGCCGCCCGCCGTCTGATCGTCGAGCGGCCGCGGATACTGCTCGGCCAACCGCTCGAATCCCGGCGCGCCGTGCACCGCCGCGAGCTCGACCCGGTCGCCGCGAAGAAGCTGGACCACGACGAAGCGCGTGCCGAACAGGCGCAGCAGGTTCTGCACGATGGTATCGAACACCGGCTGCGTGTCGGTGATCGAGCCGCTGATCGACGAGAGGATCTCCGCGGTCGCGGTCTGCTGCTCGAGCGCCTCCTTGGTCTCGTTGAACAGGCGAACGTTCTCGATCGCGATCAGCGCCTGGTTCGAGAACGTCGTCACGAGATCGATCTGGGCCGGCGTGAACGGCTCGACGCGCTCTTTCCATAGCGCGATCACGCCGACCACCATGCCGTCCCGGATCATCGGCACGCCGAGCATGGTGCGAAAGCTCCCGCGCCGCAGCGATTCCGGCCAGCGGTATTCCGGGTCGGCCGCGGCGTCCTCGATGTGGACCGCGCGGTCCTCGAGCGCCGTGCGCCCGACCAAGGTATCGCGACCGGGGTGGATCGGGTTGCGCTCGATGAACTCGCGAAACTCCGCCGAGGCGCCGAAATCCACCGCGAGCCGATAGACGCCGCCCTCGAGCCGGAAGATGAACCCCTTTTCGGCTCGAACGAGCCGGGTTGCGTGCTCGATCAGCGTACGCAACACCGCATCCAGGTCGAACGCCGAGCGGCTGATCGCCTCGAGTACGTCCCGAAGGGCGGTCTGCTCGGCGAGTGCCGCGGTGGCCTCGTCGCGGGCGCGACGGAGCTCGATCTCCGCGAGCTTGCGTTGCGTCATGTCGCTCAGCGCACCGATCAGCCTCGTGACCCGCCCCTCGGCGCTGCGCAGGCCGATCCCGCGGTCGAGCACCCAGCGATAGCCGCCGGCGGCGTCGCGGATCCGGTACTCGTGCTCGAGATTCGCGGTGCGCCCTTTGAAGTGAGCGATCAGCGCCTGGCGATAGCCGGGGAAATCGTCGGGGTGCACGCGGCCGTTCCACTCCGCCGGGGTCGGACGCTCGGAGGGCACGGCGAAGAAGGTCCTGGCCTGATCGGACAGGAAGAGCGACCCCGTCTCGGGGTTCCACTCGTAGATGCCTTCGGTGGCAGCCGTGGTCGCCAGCGCGTACCGCTCCTCGCTCGCGCGCAGTGCCTCCTCGACGCGCTTCAGCTCGGTGATGTCCCCGGTCGACCCGACCATCCGATAGGCACGCCCGCGGGCGTCGCGCAACGCGACGCCGTGCTGGCGCGCCCAGCGCCAGCGCCCGTCGCGTCCGCGATAGCGGTAGTCGCACTCGAAGCGCTCGGTCTCGCCCTTGAAGTGCGCGGCGGATGCGGCGCGGTATTTCGGTTGATCGTCGGGGTGGATCCGCGCAAACCAGTCGCCGGGCGTCTTCAGCTCCTCCGGCGAGAGCCCTACCGCGTGCCGGACGCGCTCGGAGTAGTGGATCGTGCCGTTCGCAATGTCCCAGTCATAGAAGCCCTCGCTGATCCCACGCAGCGCGAGCTCATAGCGCGCCGCGCTCTCGCGCAGGCGCTCTTCGTTGCTGCGGTTCTCGGTGACATCCTCGTAGGTGAGGAGGACGCCCACGCCACGCACGGGCTCTGAGGCGATGTGCAGGATTCGGCCATCGGGCAGCGCCTGCTCGCGCTCGGTGCGCTGGCTGCGCTTCAGCGCCGCAAGCCGCTGGCGCGTAAGCGTGTCGACGGCGTCCGCGCGGTAGGCCCCGCGCTCGGCGTCGAATCGAACGAAGGACTCGAGCGGCGTGCCGACCTTGACGAGCTCGCGGGGGTAGCCGCCCAGCGCGGCGAGGCGCGGGTTCCAGGCGGCGAGCTCGAGGTCGGCGTCGAAGAGGGCGAAGCCAACCGGCAGTCGGTCGCACACCGACTGCAGCAGCGTCGTGACCGCCGCGGCGCTGCGCGCGCCGCGAGCGGCCTTCGCCCGATCATTCACCGCGGTCCCTCCTGACCGGGGTCAGCATACCGCCCCGGCGCGAGCGCCGTCGACACCGGGCCCCCGAGGCCGGCGGTCAAGCCGTATGCGCGGGGCTCGGGGCGCTGCCGGCGTGCGCGGGCTGGAAGACGCGCGCGAGCCACGTAGCAGCGGCGCGCGCGGTGTCGCAGAAGGCCAGGGCGCGGAGGCGTCTCTCTTCGCTCATCGCGCGCTCGATTTCTTCCGGCATTGGCGCGTGGATATGCAGCAGGCCGTACCTGCTGATGATCTCATCGCTTGTCATGATCCGGCTCCGGTGTTGAAGGTGAATCCGTTTCGACCCGCGCGCGCCCCTGCGGCGATCCACCCGCGAATCTCCTGCAGCCGCTCGGCGAGCATCGTCCGCACGACGCTCGCGCCGACCTCCCGGTAGCCACCGCCGAGCGTGACGCTCGGCGCGCCAGCCTCGGTCGGGTACCCGATCCGGAGCCGGACTTCCTTGAACGCGTGCACGAGCGTTACGCCGTCACCGCTCACGCGGAAGGTCTCCCCTGCGTCGAGCACCGCATCCTCGGTGTCGCCGTCCTGGGTGACCCAGAGGCAACCCGCGACGACCTTGAGGGAGAAACCCTTGCCGTCCCGGATGCGCAGCGTGCGGCCGCGCGGAATCGTGGTTTCCATCACGTCGAGCATGCTTTCCATGGCGTCTCTCTTCGGTTCGGGTGCCGCCGGCGTCGGCGGCCATGCCCTCCTATTCGCATGCCCCGTGCCGGGTCCATTCCCGTCCCGGTCTCGAACTGACTAGCTCAGGGATATCAATCGGTTGCGCGCGCTGCCGCGGCACCGGTGCCGAGTGGAACCCGATCATCACGGCCGCTGCATGAGACGGCCGCCGTCCGATGTGACGGCCCTCCCCGTCGCCGAGCGCGGGTCCGGAGCGCGCGGGCCGGGTGCTATCCTTCGCGGCACCCGTGGTCAGCTTCCCGGTCATCGCGTTCGTCAACCACCTCCTCGCCGAGGAACAATGGGCGCGCGACAAGCTCGCGCCTTTCGCCGGCAAGCGAGTCCGCGTGACCGCCCCGGCACTGCCCGACCTGGCGTTCGCAGTTGCGAAGGACGGGATGCTCGAAGCGGCCGGCGAAGGCGATCCCGACCTGACCATCGCCCTGTCCCCGGCCGCGCTGCCGAAGCTCCTCACGCGCGACGAAAGCGTGCTGCAGACGATCACGTTCTCGGGCGACGCGGAGCTCGCAGCCGCGCTTCAGTTCCTGTTCCGTCACCTCCGGTGGGAGGTCGAGGAGGACCTCTCCCGCGTCGTCGGCGACGTTGCCGCGCATCGCATCGCCTCGACCGGCCGGGCTTTCGCGGCGTGGCAGAAGGACGCGGTCGAGCGCCTCGGGCAGAACGTCGCCGAGTACCTGACCGAGGAGGCGGAGCTGCTCGCACCCAAGCCCGACCTCACCCGCTTCACGCGCGAGGTCGCCGAGCTCGTCGACGCGGTCGAGCGGCTCGAGAAGCGCCTCGACCGCATCGCCAGCGCGCTCGACGCGCGGCGGCCGGGCTGACCCCCGGGCATCGGATGCGTCCCCCCAACAAGGGCCGGAGCAAGCGGGACCGCAGCCGCGGGCGGGGCGACGGTCAACCTCACGCCCACGCTCACCGGCCGCGCGAGGGCGCGAAGCCGCCGCCTCGCGGTCCCGGACCCGGCCCCCCGAGCCGTGCGCCCTCGCCTTCCGGGCCGCGCACGACGGCGCTGCCCGCCGTCAGCGACGTCCTGTCGCTCATCGGGAACACGCCCCTCCTCCAGGTGCGCACGCTCGACACGGGACGGTGCAGCCTCTTCCTCAAGCTCGAGAACCAGAACCCGGGGGGCTCGATCAAGGACCGCATCGGCCTCTCGATGATCGAGGCCGCCGAGCGCGACCGGAAGATCCGGCCCGGCGGCACGCTGATCGAGGCCACCGCCGGCAACACCGGGCTCGGCCTCGCGCTGGTGGCGGCCCGCAAGGGCTACCGGCTCCTGCTCGTCATCCCGGACAAGATGAGCCAGGAGAAGATCTTCCATCTCAAGGCGATGGGCACCGAGGTCGTGATGGCCCGATCGGACGTCGGCAAGGGCCATCCCGAGTACTACCAGGAGGTGGCGGCGCGGCTCGCGCGCGAGACGCCGAACGCGTTCTACGTGAACCAGTTCGCCAATCCCGCGAACCCGGACGCGCACGAGGACACGACCGGTCCCGAGATCTGGGAGCAGATGGCGCACCAGGTCGACGCCGTGGTGTGCGGGGTCGGCACCGGCGGCACGCTCACCGGCCTCTCCCGGTTCTTCGCCCGCGTCTCGCCCGACACCGAGATGGTGCTCGCCGATCCCGTCGGCTCGATCCTCGTGGAGTACGTGAAGACCGGCCAGGTTCCACGCGAGGTCGGGTCGTGGCTCGTCGAAGGCATCGGCGAGGATTTCATCCCGCCGGTCTGCGATCTCTCCGGCGTGCGCAAGGCGTACTCGATCCCGGACGGGGAAGCGTTCCGCACCTGCCGCGAGCTCCTCCACAAGGAGGGGATCCTCGCGGGCAGCTCCACCGGCACGCTGATCGCCGCGGCGCTGCGCTACTGCCGCGAGCAGACGACGCCGAAGCGGGTGGTGTCGTTCGTGTGCGACAGCGGCAATAAGTACCTCTCCAAGGTCTACAACGACTATTGGCTGATCGACCAGGGGTTCCTCGAGCGCGAGCGCGCCGGCGATCTCCGCGACCTGATCGCCCGGCGTCACCGCGAGCACGCGGTCGTCACCGTCGGCGCCGACGAGACCGTGCTCGCCGCCTACCGGCTCATGAAGCTCTACGACGTCTCGCAGCTGCCGGTGATGCGCGACGGCCGCATCGTCGGGATCGTGGACGAGGAGGACATCCTCCTCGAGGTGGCCGACCACCCCGACCACTTCCGCGAGCCGGTCACGGAGGCGATGGCGAGCCGGCTCGTCACCGTGCCGCCCGATGCGCCGGTCGAGCGGCTGATGGAGATCTTCAAGCAGGGCATGGTGGCGATCGTGACCGACGGCGACGAGTTCCTCGGCCTCATCACCCGCAGCGATCTCCTCAACTGGCTGCGCCGCCGGACGCAGGAATGAAGCGCTCGAAGCGCGCCGCCAAACCCGAGACCACGCGCCGCCACGGCTTCGCGACCCGCGCCATCCACGCGGGCCAGCGCCCCGACCCGTCGACGGGCGCGATCATGACGCCCATCTACGCGAGCTCGACCTACGTGCAGGAGAGCCCGGGGCGGCACAAGGGCTTCGACTACTCGCGGACGCGCAATCCGACCCGCGACGCCCTGGAAGCGTGCGTGGCGGATCTCGAGAACGGCTTCGCCGGCTTCGCGTTCGCCTCGGGCATGGCGGCGACGGGCACGCTGCTCGAGCTCCTCGACTCGGGCTCTCACGTGGTCGCGATGCACGATCTTTACGGCGGCAGCTACCGGCTGTTCGAGAACGTCCGGCGCCGCTCCGCGGGGCTCGAGTTCAGCTTCCTCGACCTCTCGGACGTCGCGCGGCTCGAGCCGGCGCTCCGACCCGACACCCGCATGGTCTGGGTCGAGACGCCCAGCAATCCGCTGCTCAAGCTCGTGGACCTCGGCGCGGTGGCCGAGATCGCGCGGCGGCGTGGGCTGATGAGCGTTTGCGACAATACCTTCGCCTCGCCGTGGATCCAGCGCCCGCTCGACCACGGCTTCGACGTCGTGATGCACTCGACCACGAAGTACATCAACGGGCACTCGGACGTGATCGGCGGCGTGGCGGTGATCCGCGAGGACGAAGCGCTCCGCGAACGCCTCGCCTATCTCCAGAACGCGATCGGCGGCGTGCCCGGCCCGTTCGACGCGTTCCTCACGCTGCGCGGAATCAAGACGCTGGCGCTGCGCATGGAGCGTCACTGTGCGAACGCCCTGGCGGTCGCGCAGTTCCTGGAGCGTCATCCCAAGGTCGAGCGCGTTTACTACCCGGGCCTCGCCAGTCATCCCCAGAAGGCACTCGCGGACCGTCAGATGCAGGGCCGTTACGGCGGCATGGTGACGGCGGTCCTGAAGGGCGGTCTCGACGCGTCGCGGCGCTTCCTCGAGCGCTGCGAGCTGTTCGCGCTCGCCGAGAGCCTGGGCGGCGTCGAGAGCCTCATCGAGCACCCGGCGATCATGACCCACGCCTCGCTGCCGGCCCGGGTGCGCGCCGACCTCGGCATCAACGACGGCCTGGTGCGGCTGTCGGTCGGCGTCGAGGACGCGGACGATCTCGTCCGCGAGCTCGAGAGCGCGCTCGCCTGACCATGGACCGCGGCCTGGTGCGCGTCACGCCGGGCCTCGCGCTCCGGCCGGACGAGCTCGAGGAGCGCTTCGTCCGCGCCTCGGGCCCCGGCGGCCAGAACGTCAACAAGGTCGCGACCGCGGTGGAGCTCCGCTTCGACGCCGCGCGCTCGCCCTCGCTGCCCGAGGCGGTGCGCGCGCGGCTCCTCCGGCTCGCCGGACGGCGCGCGACCCGGGAGGGCGTGATCGTCATCGACGCGCAGCGCTTCCGCACCCAGGAGCAGAACCGCGCCGATGCGATCGAGCGCCTCGTGGCCCTCGTCCGCCAGGCGACGATCGCGCCGAAGCCGCGCCGCGCCACGAAGCCCACGCGCGCGTCGCGCGAGCGGCGGCTCGAAGGCAAGCGGCGCCGCGCCGACACCAAGCGCCGGCGCGGGCGCGTCGGTCACGCGGACTGAAAGCACATGACCCGGCCGCCGACACCGGCGGAAACCCGCGAAGCGATTGCGCTCCTCGTCCTGACTGCGATCGCGCTCGTCATCTCCGGCATCGGCCCGCGCGAGCGCGGCACGTGGGTTCTCGAGGTGCTTCCGGTGCTGATCGCCGCGCCGCTGCTCATCCTCACCTGGAAGCGGTTCCGCTTGACGCCGCTCGCCTACCAGCTGATCTTCCTCCACGCGCTGATCCTGATCCTCGGCGGCCACTACACTTACGCGCACGTGCCGCTCGGCTTCTGGCTGCAGGAGGTGTTCGACTTCGCTCGCAACCCCTACGACCGCATCGGCCACTTCGTGCAGGGGTTCGTGCCGGCGATGATCGCGCGCGAGATCCTGCTGCGGCGCTCGCCCCTGCGGCCCGGCAAGTGGACGTTCTTCCTCGTCTCCTGCGTGGCGCTCGCGATCAGCGCGTTCTACGAGTTCACTGAGTGGTGGGCGGCGCTGATCCTCGGGGAGGGCGCGTCGGCGTTCCTCGGCACGCAGGGCGACGAGTGGGACACGCAATGGGACATGTTTCTGGCGCTGATCGGCGCCGTATCGGCGCAGCTCCTTCTCTCGCGCATCCACGACCGCCAGCTCGCGCGGCTGGCCGCGTGACCGCTCTCCCCGCCGCGGAAGCCGGGACCACCCCGCCTTCGCTTCGCTCAGGCACCCCTCCTCGGGGAGGAGGGGAAAGGGGCGAGCGGCGATAATCCGCCCCCGTGCCCCGCCTCCTCCGCCTCGCGACGATCCTCTGGGTCGCGTTCCGCTTCGGCCTCGACGAGTTCCCGCTCGCCGCCCAGCCGAGCGGGCGCTGGCTCCGGACCGCGCGCTCGCTCGATCTCTTCCGCAGGTACGCCGCCCCGCGCGGCGAGCGGCTGCGCCGCGCGCTGGAGACGCTCGGGCCGATCTTCGTGAAGTTCGGCCAGGTGCTGTCCACGCGGCGCGACCTGCTGCCCACGGACGTCGCGGACGAGCTGGCGAAGCTGCAGGACCAGGTGCCGCCGTTCCCGTCCGCGGTCGCGATCGCCGAGATCGAGCGCGGCCTGGGGAAGAAAGTGTCCGAGGTGTTCGCGACCTTCGACCCAACGCCGGTCGCGAGCGCCTCGGTCGCCCAGGTCCACCTCGCACGGCTCCCCGGCGGCACCGAGGTGGCGGTGAAGGTGCTCCGGCCGAACATGCTGCCCGTCATCCGCCGCGACCTCGAGCTCCTCGACACCGCGGCCGGGCTCGTCGAGCGGACCGCGGAAGGCCGGCGCTTCCGGCCGCGGGAGGTGGTCGCCGAGTTCGCCAGGCACCTCGACGACGAGCTCGACCTCGTCCGCGAGGCGGCGAACGCGAGCCAGCTCCGCCGCAACTTCCTCGGCTCGCCGCTGCTCGTCGTCCCGGAGGTCCATTGGGACTACTGCGGCACGAACGTGATGACGATGGAGCGCATGCGCGGCATCCCCATCAGCCAGGTCGCCGCGCTCCGCGCACAGGGCATCGACATCCCGAAGCTCGCCCGCGCCGGCGTCGAGATCTTCTTCAGCCAGGCGTTCCGCGACGGGTTCTTCCACGCCGACATGCACCCCGGCAACATCCTCGTCGCACCCGACGGGCGCTACGTCGCGCTCGACTTCGGCATCATGGGCACGCTGAGCGCCCGCGACCGCAACTACCTCGCGCAGAACTTCGTCGCGTTCTTCAACCGCGACTACCGGCGCGTCGCCCAGGCGCACGTCGACGCCGGCTGGGTGCCGCCCGGAACGCGCATCGACGAGTTCGAGACCGCCGTGCGCGCGGTGTGCGAGCCGATCTTCGACCGGCCGCTGAAGGAGATCTACTTCGGGCGCGTGCTGCTGCGGCTCTTCCAGACCGCGCGCCGCTTCAACCTCGAGGTGCAGCCGCAGCTCGTCATGCTGCAGAAGACGCTGCTCAACATCGAGGGCCTCGGGCGCGAGCTCGACCCCGACCTCGACCTGTGGAAGACCGCGAAGCCCTACCTCGAGCGCTGGATGCAGGAGCAGATCGGCTGGCGGGGGCTGGTGCGCACGCTCAAGGCCGAGGCCCCGACGTGGGCAAACCTCCTGCCGCAGCTCCCGCGCCTCGCCCACCGGGCGCTCGCCGAGGACCGGCTCGAGACGATCGAGCGGCAGCTCGAAGCGCTGCTCGCGGAGGAGCGGCGCCGCAACCGGTGGCTCGCCGTCCTCGCCATCGTGGCGATCGCCGTGGCCGCGGCGGCCGTGCTGCGGACCTTGTTCCGCTAGCCGCCGCCCTATAATCGCGCGTCGACGCGCCGGGAGACCGCATGCTGATCGCGTTCGTCATCCTCTATCTCGCCGTCACCATCACGATCGGGCTGTGGGCCGCGAAGCGCGTGCACGGCTCCAGGGACTACCTCCTCGCCGGCCGCAGCCTGCCGCTCTACATGAACGTCGCGACCGTGTTCGCCACGTGGTTCGGCGCCGAAACGGTGCTCGCCGTGTCGTCCACCTTCGTGAAGGAGGGCATGCGGGGGATCGTCGCCGACCCGTTCGGCTTCTCGCTGTGCCTGATCCTCGTGGGGCTCCTGTTCGCGCGGGCGTTCTACCGCATGGACCTCGTCACGATCGGCGACTTCTACCGCAAGCGCTACGGCCATGCGGCCGAGCTCATCACCAGCCTGTGCATCACGCTCTCGTACCTCGGCTGGACCTCCGCGCAGCTGATCGCGCTCGGCCTCGTGTTCAACGCGCTGACCGGGGGCGCGATCTCGCTGCCGATGGGGATCCTGCTCGGCGCCGGCTTCGTGCTCGTCTACACGCTCCTCGGCGGCATGTGGTCGGTGGCGTTCACCGACCTCTTCCAGACCGTGATCATCGTGATCGGCATGCTCTACCTCGCGTGGCTCCTCGCCGGGATGGCCGGCGGCGCCGACGCGGTGGTCGCGCACGCGCTCGCCGCCGGCAAGTTCGACTTCTGGCCGAAGCTCGAGGCGAAGGAGGCGCTCGCGTTCCTCGCCGCGTTCCTCACCGCCGCGCTCGGCGGCATCCCGCAGCAGGACGTCTTCCAGCGGGTGACCTCGGCGCGCAACGAAAAGACGGCGGTCCGCGGCTCGATCATCGGCGGCTCGCTCTATTTCGTCTTCGCGTTCGTGCCCCTCTTTCTCGCCTACTCGGCGTTCCTCATCGCCCCCGAGATGGTGACGCCGCTGCTCGAGGCCGAGGGCAACCGGTTCCAGGAGATCCTGCCGACGCTGATCCTGAGCCAGACACCGCTGTTCGCGCAGATCATGTTCTTCGGTGCGCTGCTCTCGGCCATCCTCTCCACGGCGAGCGGCGCGCTGCTCGCGCCGACGGCGCTGTTCACCGAGAATGTGCTGAAGCGCCTGGTCCCCAACATGAGCGACCGGCAGTTCCTGTTCACGCTGCGCCTCACGCTCGTGATCTTCACGTTCGCGATCGCCGCCTTTGCGCTGGCGAGCGAGGCGTCGATCTACCAGATGGTGCAGAACACCTACAAGATCACGCTAGTCTCCTGCATCGTGCCGCTCGCCGCCGGGATCTTCTGGAAGCGCGCGACCGCCCAGGGCGCTCTGTTCTCGATCGTCCTGGGGCTCGCATCCTGGATCGCGACGGAGCTCCTCGCCGCCGACGCGGTGTGGCCGCCGCAGCTCGTCGG
>DATEDA010000040.1:0-16184 GCA_035286595.1 Burkholderiales bacterium
TTGCGGCTGGTCTTCTTTCCGCGCCGATTGTCGAGAGCAGATTTCGGGAGACCGAGTTTTTCGACGGCGACGAGCGCGATCGCGCCTACAGGGCGCTCGCCGAGGACCGAGACAAGCTGGACCGCGCTTCAGACGAATAGAGTTTGATCACCCAGCGTGTTGAGATACGGCATCGACCTCGGCGGCACCAAGATCGAGGGCGTGGTTCTCGACGGCGAGCGGCGCGAAGTCTTCCGCGAGCGCGTCCCCACCGACCAGTCGAGCTACGACGCGCTGCTCGGCGGCATCGAGCAGCTCTATCGCCGCATGGCTGATGCAACGGGCGGCGCGGCGCACACCCTGGGAATCGGCACGCCCGGCGCCATTTCCCCGCGCACCGGCCTGCTCAAGAATTCGCCGAACACCGCCTGCCTGATCGGCCGGCCCTTCGCGGCCGACCTGCGCGCGCGGCTGGGCCGCGGCTTCGCCATCGAGAACGACGCGAACTGCTTCGCGCTCGCGGAGGCGCTGCATGGCGCGGGCCGCGGCAAGCGCGTTGTCTTTGGCGTGATCCTCGGCACCGGCTGCGGGGGCGGGATCGTGATCGACGGGCGCGTGCACCGCGGCCTCCAGTCGATCGGCGGGGAGTGGGGCCACATGGTCATCGACCCCCGCGGGTCGCCCTGCTACGCCGGGCACCGCGGGTGCGTCGAGACGTTCATCAGCGGCGGGGGTCTCGAGCGGCGCCACGCCGAACAGCGCGGCGAGCGGAAGAGCGCGTCGGAGATCGTCGCCGCGTGGCGGCGGGGGGAGCCGCCCGCGACCGCGACGATGGACGAGTTCTTCGCGCACTTCGGCCAGGCGCTCGCGAACCTCATCGGCGTGCTCGACCCGGACATCGTGGTGCTCGGCGGGGGGCTCTCGAACGTCGACGAGCTCTACACCCGCGGCGTCGCAGAGGTCGCGAAACGGGTGTTCAGCGACTCGCTCGAGACGCCGATCGTGAAGCACGCGCTGGGGGATTCCGCGGGCGTGATCGGCGCGGCGCTCATCGGGGTATAGTCGGCTGTCCTCGCCACGGCCAGCGGCAGTGCTGGCGTCCGCAGAAAGCGTGCGCTTACATTTCATGAGCGACCGACGGCCCGATCGAAAAGAATTGTTGACTGGCCAGTCAGTAATGTGTAGCTTACTGACCGGTCAGTTATTGCCAATCCCATGGACGCCACCGAAACCAAGAACGAACCGCGCTTCGAGCGCCGCAAGGACGCCCGGCCCGGCGAAATCCTCGATGCCGCGCTCGACCTCTTCGTGGAGAAGGGCTTCGCCGCGACCCGGCTCGAGGACGTCGCCCAGCGGGCGGGCGTCTCGAAAGGGACCGTCTACCTCTACTTCGACAGCAAGGACGACCTGTTCAAGGCGGTGATCCGCTCCGGCATGGTCCGCGCGATCGAGGAAGCCGAGAAGCTGGTGACCGGCTTCGAAGGAAGCTCGGCCGACCTCCTGCGCCAGATCTACGCCGGGTGGTGGCAGAACATCGGCGGCACCAAGCTCTCGGGGATTCCGAAGCTCATGATCTCCGAGGCGCAGAACTTCCCGGAGCTCGCGCGCTTCTACTACGACGAAGTCATCCAGCGGGGTTCACGGCTGTTCGCGCGTGCGCTCGAGCGTGGCGTTGCGCGCGGCGAGTTCCGGTCGGTCAACGTCGACTACGCCGTGCGGGCGCTGGTCTCGCCCCTCATCATGCGCGCCATCCTCGAGCACTCCTTCCTCCCTTGCGCCGGGCCGGAGGACTTCGACGTCCCGGCGTACTTCGAGCACACGCTCGGCCTGGCGCTCGACGGCCTGCGCACGCGGTAGCGCCATGCTGCTCGACGCCACCCTCGCGTTCCTGCATTTCACCGCCATCCTGCTCGTCGCGGGCTTTCTGGTCGCCGAGGCGATGCTGCTGCGCGGCGACCTCGGGGCGCGCGACGTCACCGCCCTCGTGCGCAGCGACATCGGCTTCGCCGCGTCCGCGGCGCTGGCGATTGCGACGGGCCTCGCGCGCGTGTTCTTCGGCGCCAAGGGCGCGGCCTTCTACGCCGATAACCCGCTGCTCTGGGCGAAGCTCGGTCTCTTCCTCGCGATCGGCCTGATCTCGATCCGGCCGACGCTCGCGTTCCTGCGCTGGCGACGCGCCGCTCGCGGTGCCGCCGGCTTCAGCGTGCCCGCCGCGGAGACCAAGTCGGCGCGCCGCTACGTCCTCGTCGAGCTCCATCTGCTCGCCCTGCTGCCGCTTGCCGCAGTGCTGATGGCCCGCGGCATCGGTCATTGATCACGACGACTCTGGAGATGCTCATGTCCTCCGTCCGTTCGATCCTGGTGGTCACGCTCGCCGCGGCGCTCGCCGCCTGCGGCAAGCCGGCGACCCAGCCTCCGGCCCCCCGCGCGGTCATCGCGCAGATCGTCGGCACGAAGGCTGCCGACAACGCCAACGTCTACTCCGGCGAAGTGCGCGCCCGGTACGAGAACGATCTCGCGTTCCGGGTCGGCGGCAAGGTCGTCGCCCGCTACGTCGACGTGGGCGCGCAGGTGACGCGCGGCCAGGCGCTGGCCCGGCTCGACCCGCAGGACGCGCGGCTCGGCGTCGACGCCGCGCGCTCGCAGCTCGCCGCGGCCGCCGCCGACCACGACCTCGCCGCCGCCGAGGTCGAGCGCTATCGGGACCTGCACGCGCGGAAATTCGTCAGCCGTGCGGTCCTCGACGCCCGCGAGACCACGTTCAACACCACCAAAGCGCGGCTCGAGCAGGCGAAAGCGCAGGTGTCTACGGCGCGGAACCAGTCCGCGTACACCACGCTCGTCGCCGAGGCCGACGGCGTCATCACGGCGGTCACTCTCGAACCCGGACAGGTCGTCGCGCCGGGCCAGACCGTGATGCGCTTCGCGCGTCCCGAGGAGAAGGAGGTCGCGATCAACGTCCCCGAGAGCCGCCTGGCGGAGCTCCGCGATGCGCAGGACATCCTCATCAGCGTGCTGGCCGCGCCCGATCACGTGTATCGCGGCCGCATCCGCGAGATCGCGCCGACCGCCGACCCCGCGACCCGAACCTTCGGCGTGAAGATCACGGTCCTCGAGGCCAACGGCACGGTCAGGCTGGGCATGACCGCCAACGTGGTGCTCGGCGACGGGGTGGCAGCGCAAGTGATCACCCTGCCGCTCACGGCGCTGACTCAGCTCGAGGGCAAGCCCGCGGTCTGGGTCTTCGACGCGCTCACGAGCAAGGTCAACCTGCGGCCGGTGGTGATCGGCGCGTACCGCGAGGACGGCGTCGTCGTGCGCGAGGGCTTGCGGCCCGGCGAGATCGTCGTGACGGTCGGCGTCCACAAGCTGCTCCCCGACGAGACCGTGCGGGTCGTGAGCGAGACGCTCGCGAGCCCGCGCTCCCAGCAGCGGCTCGAAGCCGCGGTTCGCAGCGGCGGCTGAGGGATAGCCATGCGCCGCTTCAACCTCTCCGAGTGGGCGCTCGGGCACCGCAGCCTGGTGCTCTACGCGATGCTCGCGATCGCGCTCGCCGGCGTGCTTTCGTACACGAAGCTCGGGCAGTCCGAGGACCCGCCGTTCACCTTCAAGGTGATGGTGATCCGCACCGCCTGGCCGGGCGCGACCGCGCGCCAGGTCGAGGAGCAGATCACCGACAAGCTCGAGAAGAAGCTGCAGGAGGCGCCCAACGTCGACGTGATCCGCAGCTACTCGAAGCCGGGCGAATCCCAGGTCTTCTTCACGCTGAAGGACTCCGCGCCGCCGGCGGCGGTACCGGAGACCTGGGACCGGGTCCGCAAGAAGATCGCCGACATCCGCCACACGCTCCCGGCGGGCATCCAGGGGCCGTTCTTCAACGACGAGTTCGGGGACGTCTACGGCAACATCTACGCGCTCACCGGCGAGGGCTTTTCCTACGCCGACCTCAAGAAGTACGCCGACCGGATCCGGGCCGAGCTCCTGCGCGTGCCGGAGGTCGCGAAGGTCGACTTCTTCGGCGAGCAGGACGAGAAGGTCTACATCGAGCTCTCGAACACCCGGCTCGCGACCCTCGGCGTCGACGTCCAGACCATCGTCAACGCGCTCGCCACCCGGAACGCCGTCGCCCCGGCGGGGACCTTCGAGACGCCGAGCGACCGGATCTACCTCCGCACGACCGGCGACTTCGACGCGATCGAGACGATCCGCGAGACGACGATCCGCGCCAACGGCCGGCTGTTCCGCCTGGGCGACATCGCCCGCGTGCAGCGCGGCTACGCCGATCCGCCGCAGCCGAAGATGCGCTACCAGGGCAAGGAGGCGTTCGGGATCGGCGTGTCGATGGTCAAGGGCGGCGACATCATCGAGCTCGGCGCCAATCTCGACCGGGAGATCGCGCGCCTCGCCCGCGAGCTGCCGGTGGGGCTCGAGCTCGCGCAGGTGACGAGCCAGCCGCAAGCGGTGCAGCGCTCGGTGAACGAGTTCGTCCGCTCGCTCGCCGAAGCGGTGCTCATCGTGCTCGCGGTGAGCCTCGCCTCGCTGGGCTTGAGGACCGGGCTCGTGGTGGCGCTGTCGATCCCGCTGGTGCTGGCCGCGACCTTCCTCGCCATGCAGGTGTTCGGGATCGGGCTGCACAAGATCTCGCTCGGTGCGCTGATCCTCGCGCTCGGCCTGCTGGTCGACGACGCGATCATCGCCGTGGAGATGATGGCGACCAAGATGGAGCAGGGCTGGGACCGGCTGCGCGCGGCGGGCTTCGCCTACACCAGCACCGCGATGCCGATGCTCTCCGGCACGCTCGTCACGGTCGCGGGGTTCCTGCCGATCGCGACCGCGGCCTCGACGACCGGGGAGTACACCCGCTCGATCTTCCAGGTCACGACGATCGCCCTGCTCGTCTCCTGGATCGCGGCGGTGGTGTTCGTGCCCTTCCTCGGCTACAAGCTCCTGCCGGACTTCGCGCAGTCGAACGGCCAGCCCTCGCGGCTGCGGCGGCTGCTCGCGCGCGTGGCGCCGAAGCTGGCGCCGGCGGCGCACGCCGCGCCGGCTTCGCATTCCGACCGCGAGCGGGCGGTCTACGAGACGCCCTTCTATCGCGCCTTGCGACAGCTCGTCCACTGGTGCGTCGTGCGCCGGAAGACGGTGATCGTCGCGACGGTGGCCCTCTTCGCGGCTGCGCTCTTCGCCTTCGGGTTCGTGCAGCAGCAGTTCTTCCCCGCCTCCAGCCGGCCGGAGCTGCTCGTCGACCTGCGGCTCCCGCAGGGCGCGTCGTTCGACGCGACCGAGGCCCAGGCGAAGCGGTTCGAGAAGCTGCTCGACCGGGAGACCGGCATCGTGAACTACGTGAGCTACGTCGGCTCGGGCAGCCCGCGCTTCTACCTGCCGCTCGACCAGCAGCTCCCGAACGCGAACTTCGCGCAGTTCGTGATCCTCACCCAGGGGATCGCGGACCGGGAGCGGCTCCGCGCCCGGCTGATCAAGCTGTTCGACGAGGACTTCCAGGGGCTGCGCGCCAACATCACCCGGCTGGAGAACGGCCCGCCGGTCGGCTTCCCGGTGCAGTTCCGCGTGTCGGGCGAGGACGTCCCGACGGTGCGGCGTCACGCCGACCGGGTAGCCGAGGTCATGCGCGAGAACCCGAACGTGTCGAACGTGCAGTTCGACTGGGACGAGAAGTCGAAGACCATCAAGGTGGAGATCGACCAGGACAAGGTCCGGCTGCTCGGGTTGTCGTCGCAGGAGCTCTCGACGTTCCTCAACACCTCGCTGAACGGCCTCACGGTCACCTACTACCGCGAGCGCGACAAGCTCATCGACGTCGTGATGCGCGGCGCGGCCGACGAGCGCGCGAAGCTCTCGTACCTCCAGGACCTCGCCGTGCCGACCCGCTCGGGCAAGTCGGTTCCGCTGTCGCAGATCGCCAACATCACCTACGAGTTCGAGGACGGCGTCATCTGGCGCCGCAACCGGCTGCCGACGATCACCGTGCGCGCGAACGTGTACGGCGACATCCAGGCGCCGGTCGTGACCGCCCAGATCGCCCCCAAACTCGAGCCGATCCGGGCGGCGCTGCCGCCCGGGTACCGCCTCGAAACCGGCGGCGCGGTCGAGGACGCTGCCAAGGGCCAGAAATCGGTCGCCGCGGGGGTGCCGCTCTTCCTCGTGGTCGTGCTCACGGTCCTGATGGTGCAGCTGCAGAGCTTCTCCCGGGTCGTGATGGTGATCCTCACTGCGCCCCTCGGCCTCATCGGCGTGACGGGGTTCATGCTCGCGTTCAACCAGCCGTTCGGTTTCGTCGCGATGTTGGGCACCATTGCGCTCTCCGGAATGATCATGCGGAACTCCGTCATCCTCGTGGACCAGATCGACCAGGACATCCGCGCCGGGCACGCGCCGGGGGCGGCGGTCGTCGAGGCCACCGTGCGGCGGTTCCGGCCGATCACCCTGACCGCCGCCGCGGCGGTGCTCGCGATGATTCCGCTCACGCGGAGCGCGTTCTTCGGACCGATGGCGGTGGCGATCATGGGCGGCCTCGTCGTGGCCACCGCGCTGACGGTCCTCTTCCTGCCGGCGCTTTACGCGGCGTGGTTCCGCGTGAAGCCGGCCGTGCCGGCCCCGGCGCCGGCGAAGCGCGCCGAAGCGCCGCGCGCGCGGGCGCCGGAGGCGGCGCCGCAGATGCTCGAAGGCACCCTGTAACCATGTTGCTAGCCGAACTCTTTACGATGACCGAGATCGAGGCGCCTGCGGAGCGCGTCTGGCATATCCTCACCGACTTCGCGCGCTACCCGGAATGGAACCCGTTCATCCGCCGCATCGAAGGCGAGCCGATCAGGCGCGCGGCGCTCGAGCTCCTGATCCACCCGGACGGCGCCAGGCCCCGCCGGTTCCGGCCGCGCATCGTCACCTTCCGGCCCCCGAAGGAGCTCCGCTGGCGCGCCCGGGCGCGGCTGCCCGGGCTGTTCCAGGGCGAGCACCGGTTCGTGGTCGAGCACCTCGGGCCCCGTCGCTCGCGCCTGATCCACGAGCAGCGCGTGCGCGGCCTGCTCGTGCCGTTCCTGCGCGCGCGACTCGAGGAGCCGGTGCGGCGCGGATTCGAGGCGATGAATCTCGCGCTGAAGCAGCTCGCCGAACGCTACGCCTGACCCGTGCCATGCGGCCGCTCGCGGCGCGGCGCGCGTTCATCTGCCTCGCCGCCGCGCTCGCGGTCACGAGCTGCGGCGACCCCGCCCCCGGGGTCTTGCAGGGCTACGCCGAGGGCGAGTACGTCCGCATCGCCACCCCGTTCGCCGGGCAGCTCCAGCGCCTCGCCGTCAAGCGGGGCGACCAGGTCAAGTCCGGGGATCCCCTCTTCGCGCTCGAGCAGGCCAACGAGGCCGCCGCGCGGCGCGAAGCCGCGGACCGGCTCGCCCGCGCCCAGGCTCAGCTCGAGAACCTCCGGAAGGCGAAGCGCCCGACCGAGATCGACGCTGTCCGCGCCGAGCTCGATCAGGTGGAGGCGGCCCTGCGGCTCGCCGACGCCAACCTCAAGCGGCAGGAAGAGCTCTTTCGCGAGAAGTTCATCTCGCGCGAGCGGCTGGACGACGCCCGCACCGCGGTCGCGCGTGATCGCGCCCGGGTGGCGGAGATGCGCGCGCAGCTCGCGACCGCGAATCTCCCGGCGCGCGCCGACGAGATCCGCGCCGCGGGAGCGGAGGTCGCCGCCGCGCGCGCGGCACTGGACCAGGCCGACTGGCGGCTCGGGCAGAAGGCGCAGCGCGCACCGCAGGATGCATTGGTGCAGGACACGCTCTTTGTGCTCGGCGAGTGGGTTCCGGCGGGGGCGCCGGTCGTGAGCCTGCTGCCGCCCGGGAACATCAAGGTCCGCTTCTTCGTGCCCGAGAAGCAGCTCGGAGCGGTGCGGATCGGCCAGCCCGTCCAGATGACGTGCGACGGCTGCGGTGCCCCGATCCCCGGCGCCGTGACGTATGTCGCGCCGCAGGCGGAGTTCACGCCGCCGGTGATCTACAGCCGGGAGCGCCGCGAGAAGCTCGTGTTCCTGGCCGAAGCGCGCCCTCGGGCAGCCGATGCCACCCGGCTGCACCCCGGGCAGCCGGTGGAGGTCACGCTCAAGTGAGCGCCGTCTCGCCGCTCGCCATCGAGGTACGGGGGCTCACCAAGCGCTACGGCGGCCGCGCGGTCGTGGACCACGTCGACCTCGCGGTGCCGCGCGGCCGCATCGTCGGATTCCTCGGGCCGAACGGCAGCGGCAAGACGACGACGATCCGCATGCTCTGCGGCCTGCTCACGCCCGACGACGGGACGGGAACCTGCCTCGGTCTCGACATCCGCGCCGAGGCGACCGAGATCAAGCGCCACGTCGGCTACATGACGCAGCGGTTTAGCCTGTACGAGGATCTCTCGATCGAGGAAAACCTCGACTTCATCGCGCGGGTCTACGCGGTTCCGGACCGGCAGAGGCAGGTACACGACGCGCTGAAGCGCCTGGGACTCGAGGCGCGGGCGAAGCAGCTCGCGGGCACGCTGTCCGGCGGCTGGAAGCAGCGGCTCGCGCTCGCCGCTTGCCTGCTGCACCAGCCGGAGCTCCTGCTCCTGGACGAGCCGACCGCCGGCGTCGACCCGAAGGCCCGGCGCGAGTTCTGGGATCAGATTCATTCGCTCGCGGCGCAGGGCATCACCGTGCTTGTGAGTACTCACTACATGGACGAGGCCGAGCGATGCCACCGGCTGGCGTACATCGCCTACGGCAAGCTGCTTGCACAAGGCACCGCGGAGGAGGTGATTGCCCAGGCCGGGCTCTTCACCTGGCAGGTGACCGGCGACGACCTGGCCACACTCGCCGAGGAGCTGCGGCGGCAGCCCGGCGTCGAGATGGTGGCGGCCTTCGGCGCGTCGCTCCACGTCAGCGGCAGCGACCGTCGCCAGCTCGAAGCGGCGATTGCGCCGTTCCGGGGCCGGCCGGGGACCGCTTGGGCCGAGGTGCAGGCCGGCCTCGAGGACGCGTTCATCAAGTTCATGCGCGATGCGCAGGACAACCTGCAATGAACCGCTTCAGCTGGACGCGCTTCGTGGCCGTGCTGGCGAAGGAGTTCGTGCAGATGCGGCGCGACCGGCTCACTTTCGCGATGATGGTCGGCATCCCCGTCATCCAGCTGATCCTGTTCGGCTTCGCCATCAACAGCGATCCGAAGAACCTGCGCACCGCCGTGCTCGACGCCGATCCGAGCGCGTTCTCCCGCAGCCTGGTCCGGGCCATGGAGAACTCCGGCTACTTCCGGGTGACGCGGGTCGTCGACAGTTACGCCGACGGCGGGCGGCTGCTCGAGACCGGCGAGGTGCAGTTTCTCGTGACCGTGCCGGAGGATTTCTCGCGCCGGCTGCAGCGCGGCGAGCGGCCGGTGCTGCTGGTCGAGGCCGACGCGTCCGACCCGGCGGCGACCTCGAACGCGCTGAGCGCGCTCCTCAACCTGAATCAGACCGGGCTCGATCACGACCTGAAGGGCGCGCTCGCGTCGCTGAAGCCCGGTCCGCCGCCGTTCGAGCTGCGCGTACAGCGCCGCTACAACCCCGAGGGCATCACCCAGTACAACGTCGTGCCCGGGCTGATCGGCGTCGTGCTGACGATGACGATGGTGCTGATGACCTCGCTCTCGATGACCCGCGAGCGGGAGCGGGGCACCATGGAGAACCTGCTCGCGACGCCGGTGCGGCCGATCGAGGTGATGGCGGGCAAGATCGTCCCGTTCATCATCGTCGGTTACGTGCAGGTGACGATCATCCTCGGCGCGGCGAGGCTGCTCTTCGAGGTGCCGATGGTCGGGAGCCTCGCCGTGCTCTCGGCGGCGAGCATCCTGTTCATCGCCGCGAACCTCGCGATCGGCTTCACTTTTTCGACCCTCGCCGGCAACCAGCTGCAGGCGATGCAGATGGGGTTCTTCTTCTTCCTGCCGTCGATCCTGCTGTCGGGCTTCATGTTCCCGTTCCGGGGCATGCCCGAGTGGGCGCAGTGGCTCGGCGAGGTGCTCCCCCTGACGCACTTCCTGCGCATCGTGCGCGGGATTCTCCTGAAGGGAAACGATGCCGGCGAGATCCTGCCGGAGCTCTGGCCGATCGCGGCATTCCTGCTCGCCGCGGCGACGGTGGCGCTCGCGCGCTACCGGGAGACGCTCGACTGAGGCGGGTGCAAATGTCACCGTCCCACGCCTTGCCTGGCGGGATTGTTGCACTGCAGCGAGGAAGAATGCCCCGCGACGCCCCGTCGAACTCTTGGCACCGGCTGAAATCGCATGGTTTAATGCAGAGTTAGGGGTAGTTTCTCCACAAAACTATGAACATAGAGCAAGCCCGCTTCAACATGGTCGAGCAGCAGATCAGGCCCTGGGAGGTCCTCGATCAGCAGGTGCTCGATTTGCTCTACGTGGTGCGCCGGGAAGATTTCGTCCCCCAGGCGTACCAGGCGCTTGCGTTCTCCGATCTCGAGATCCCGATCGGCGAGGGCGAGACGATGCTGCAGCCGAAGGTGGAGGCGCGGATCCTCCAGGAAGTCGCGCCGGGAGGAACCGACAAGGTGCTCGAGGTCGGAACCGGCAGCGGCTACATGGCGGCGCTCCTCGCCCACCGCGCGCGGCACGTTCACTCGGTGGAGATCTCGCCGGCCCTGAAGCGCTTCGGCGAAACCAATCTCCGCAAGGCGGGGGTCGTCAACGTGACCGTCGAGCAAGGCGACGCGGCGCGCGGCTGGTCGAAGCACGCGCCCTACGACGTCATCGTCCTCACCGGGTCGACCCCGGTGCTCCCCGATGCGTTTCTCGCGCAGCTCGCCCCCGGCGGGCGGCTGTTCGCGGTGGTCGGTGAGCCGCCGGCGATGTCGGCGCGACTGGTGACGGCGGTGGGGGGCGGCTCGTTCAACACCCTCGATCTCTTCGAGACCGTGCTCGCGCCGCTGAAGAACGCGCTCGAGCGGGAGAAGTTCGTTTTCTAGCGATGGCTACTTTCACTAACAAGGGGCCAACCCCGATGAACAGAGCGAAACTCAGACTGGCGGCGCTTGCGGTGGGCCTCGTGTTCGCGGGCAGCGCCGCGGGGGCGGATTTCCTGGCGACCTACCGCCTGGCGAAGCAGAACGACGCGGCGTTCGCCTCCGCGCGCGCAAGCCTCGAGGCGGGCCTCGAGAAGCTGCCGCAAGGGCGCGCGCTGCTGCTGCCCGTGATCAACGCCTCGGGCAACACGACGTGGAACGACGACGAGAACAGGGTCACCGCCACCGGCGTCACCAACAGCGGCCAGTTCAACTCGAACGGGTGGAACGTGACCCTCACCCAGCCGCTGTTCCGCTGGCAGAACCTGGTCCAGTACCGGCAGTCGCAGTTCCAGGTGCTGCAGGCCGAAGCGCAGTTCGGGCAGGCAACGCAGGACCTCATCGTGCGCGTCGCGCAGGCCTACTTCGACGTGCTCGCGGCCCAGGACAACCTCGAGTTCACCAAGTCGAACCGGGTCGTCATCGCCGAGCAGCTCGCGCAGGCGAAGCGCAACTTCGAGGTCGGCACGGCGACGATCACCGACACGAACGAAGCCCAGGCGCGGTATGACCTCGCCATCGCGCAGGAGATCGCCGGGGTCAACGCGCTCGAGGTCGCGCAGCGGGCGCTGCAGCAGATCATCGTGCAGTTTCCCGACGCCCTGACGCCGCTCAGGTCACAGGTCATGATCGAGCAGCCGCAGCCGAACGTCATGGACGAGTGGGTGAAGGGCGCCCGCGGCAACAACTTCGTCGTCCGGGGCAACGAGGCGGTGATGGAGATCGCGTCGCGCGAGGTGGAACGGCAGCGGGCGGGGCACTACCCCACCCTGGACGTCGTCGCCGCAGCGCAAGAGAACACGAACCAGAACCTCGCGGCCCTCACCGCCGGCGGCCAGCGGGCCACGCTCTCGCAGAACACGATCGGCCTCCAGCTGAACGTGCCGATCTACGCGGGCGGCTCGGTCATGTCGCGCACGCGCGAGGCCGTGGGGCTCAAGGAGAAGGCACGCCAGGATCTCGACGCGAGCCGCCGCGCCGCCGAGTTCAATGCGCGCCAGTCCTACCTGAACGTGACCAACGGGATAGCGCAGGTGCGGGCGCTCGAGCAGGCGCTCCGGTCGAGCGAAGTCTCGCTGCAGTCGAACCGGGTCGGCTACGAGGTCGGGGTGCGGATCAACATCGACGTGCTGAACGCCCAGCAGCAGGTCTTCCAGACGCAGCGCGATCTCGCCCGAGCGCGCTATGACACGATCCTGAACGGCCTGCGGCTCAAGTCCGCCGCAGGCTCGCTCACCGAGCAGGACGTAGAGGCGGTGAACCGGCTGCTCGGCTACGACCAGAAGCCGCCTGCCACGGCGCCGGCGCCGCGGAGCGGACAGCTCGAGCGTACCGACCAGCTGGCGCGGGCCGAGGAATCGCCTGCGCCGCGGTCCGAGCCGCTCGACCTGTCGGTCCCCGGGGCAGTTCCCCCCGACGCGCCCGCGATCCCGTCGGCCAAGCCGGCTGCGGCCAGCGCCAAGACCCCGCCCGCGCGGAAGGTCGCGGCAGCCAAGCCCAGGACGGCGCCGGCGCGCGTCCAACCGGTCGCCACGCAGCCAGCGCCTCTCACGAAGACGGCCGAACCGCTGCCCGCCGAGGAGGTGGTCATGGTCCCGGCGCCGATGGCGAAGGCGATCGACGAGCCCGTCGCGCCGGTCGGCAAGCCCTTGATCGAGGCCGCGGCGGTGACGACGCCGGCCGCCGAGCCCGGCGAGGACGGTCGCGTCATCCGGTACGTCGAGCCGAAGATCCCCGGCCAGGAATAGGCCGGCCACGCCTCGCCCCCTGCGAGGGGGCGCCTACCGCAGCAGCCGCTCGACGATCGCCATCGTCCGTCCCGTCGCGCCGCGATGGGCATCGCAGAAGCGCCGCCCCGCTTCACTCATCCTCTTCCGCGTCGCCGCGTCCGAGAGCAGCCTCGCCGCGTCCCGCGCGAGCGCGTCGGCGTCGGCGACCTGCACCGCCGCACCGGCCGCAACGGCCTCCGCCGCAGCCTGCGCGAAGTTGAAGGTCGACGGCCCGATCACGACCGGTGCGCCGACGGCGCAGGCCTCGATCAGGTTCTGCGCGCCGTAGGGCAGCAGGCTGCCGCCGATGAACGCGACGTCCGCGGCGGCGTAATACGCCGTCATCTCGCCCATGCTGTCGCCAAGAGCGAATGCATGCCCGGCCGGCACCGGCCGCCCTTCGCTCCGGCGCACGAACGCGAGGCCGCGATCGCGCAGGAGCGCGGCAACCTCGTCGAAGCGCTGCGGGTGGCGAGGCACGATCACGGTCAGCGCGCCGGAGAGCGGCGCCCGCGCCAGCGCGTCCAGGATGAGCGTCTCCTCGCCTTCGCGCGTGCTCGCCGCGAGCAGCACCGGACGCTCGCCGAACAGGCGGCGGAGCTCGCGGCCGCGGGCGATCAGGTCCGGCGCCGCCGCGATGTCGAACTTGAGGTTGCCGGTGATCGCAACACCGTGCGCGCCGAGCGCGGTGAGCCGCGCGGCATCGGCCTCGGTCTGGGCCGCGACCGCCCCGAGGTCCGCGAGCGCTTCCTGCGCGAGCCGCCCGACCCGCCGATACCCGTGCGCCGATTTTTCGGAGAGCCGCGCGTTGGCGAGCAGCACGGGGACGCCGGCCCGCCGGCATTCGCGCAGGAGGTTGGGCCAGAGCTCGGTCTCCATCAGGATGCCGAGGCGGGGGCGAAAGTGCGCCACGAACCGCCGCACCGCCCAAGGCAGGTCGTAGGGCAGGAACGCGAGGGTCGCGAACTCGCCGTAGAGGGTCGTCGCCGCCTCGCGCCCGGTCGCGGTCATGTGCGTCACGAGCAGGGCGTGATCAGGAAAGCGCGTCTGGAGCGCGGTCACGAGCGGCTGCGCGGCGCGCGTCTCGCCGAGCGAGACCGCGTGGATCCAGATCACCGGCCGCGCCGGGCGGGCGCCGTAGCGACCGAAGCGCTCGCCGACGTGCTGCCGGTAGCCGGGCTCCTTGCGACCGCGCCACCAGAGCCGCAGCGGCACGAACGGCGCCGCCGCGTGCAGCGCGAGGTTGTAGAGCGTGCGGACCATCACGCGAGCGCCGGGGCGACCTCGCCCAGTGCCTCGAGCACTTCCGCGGGCGAAGGCGGCCGGCCCGCGCCGCCGCGGATCGCGATCCGGCCGGGGCCGAGCGGGCCGGTCCGCGCCGGCTCGGAGTTGCAGTAGATCCCGACCACGGGCACGCCGAGCGCGACCGCCAGGTGCATGAGCCCGGTGTCGAGCCCGACCACCGCCACTGCATCCCCGATGAGCCCAGCCGCTTCTTCCATCGACATCTGCGGCGGAACCACCGCCTGCGGCAGGGCCTCGGCGAGACGCTTGCCGCGCCGCCGCTCGTCCAGGTTGCCCCAGGGCAGCACGCAGGCGAGCCCGCGCGACGCGAGCGCGCGGCCGACCTCGAGCCACGCTTCCTCCCGCCAGAGCTTCTCGGCCCGAGCCGTCGAATGCAGGAGCACGCAGTAGGGCTCGCTCGGCGCGAACACCGGTGCGGGCGGCGGGACGATGCCGTAGTCGATCCCGCCCTGGGGCCGGTAGTCCAGGGCGCGCGCAAACAGTGTGCGATAGCGATGGACTGCGTGGTCCTCGCGCGGGATCTCGTGCGTGAACTGGTAGAGCCGCGCCGCGAGCCGCTCGCGCGCCGTCGCCGGGCCGTAGCCGTGCACGGGACCGTGCGCAAGCCGCGCGACGACGGCGCTCTTGACGAGCCCCTGCGCGTCGACGATCGCGTCGTAGGCGTGCTCGCGAACAGTCGCGCGAAAGGCCGCGAACTCGCCCCAGGCGTGCCGGTTCAGAGGCTCGCGCCGCCACCGGCGCAGCGCGAACGGGATCGCGCGGCTCACGCCCGGGTGCATGCGCACGAGCGGGGCGTACGCCTCCTCCACCACCCAATCGAGGCTCGCGTCCGGCATCGCCCGCCGCAGATCGGTCACGGCCGGAAACGTGTGGAGGACGTCCCCGAGCGAGGACAGGCGCACGAGGAGGATTCGGGTCATTTTGCGCGCGCCGGGGGCACCGGGAGTTGCGGCCTCACACTAGAAGTGTCTGAATTATGAGAGCAATCGTCATGCTACCGGTCCAGCACCCGCCGGGCGACGGTTCTCAGGCCAGTATTGCCTGAATGTCTCTCCGGTATTACCATGCCGACATGGATCTGATCTCGTTCAAGCTCCCCCCGGTGCTGCGACGGCGGCTGGCCGCAGAGGCCCGCAGGCGGCGTGTTTCGCAGTCCACGATCATCCGCGAGACCCTCGCGTCGGCGCTCCTCGACGAGCCCAGGAGCCGCGGCGAGCTGACGTGCGCCGACTTGGCGGGAGAGCTCGTGGGCTCGGTCAGTGGGCCGCCGGACCTCTCGACGAACAAGCGCTACCTCGAGGAGGCGATTGTGGCGGACGCCGGGCGTGGCCGGAAACGTCGTCGTTGACGCCGGCCCGATCGTGGCGTGGCTGAACAGCCGCGACGCGCAGCACGAGTGGGCCAAGAGCGAGTTCGGGCGGCTGAAGCCGCCGCTCCTCACCTGCGAGCCGGTGCTCGCGGAAGCGGCGTTTCTCGTGCAGCGAAGCGGCGGCGATCCGGGGACGGTCCTCGCGCTCGTCGTCAAAGGCGTGCTGCGCGTGGGAATCTCCCTCCAGGATGAGGCGGGGCACCTCCATGCACTCACGCGCCGGTATCGTGACGTCCCGATGTCGCTCGCCGACGCCTGCCTGGTGCGCCTCTCGGAGCTGGTCGACGACGTCTTGGTGATGACCCTCGACGCGGACTTTCGGATCTATCGGAGGAAAGGACGCCAAGTGATTCCGATCCTTGCTCCAGAAGGCGTCTAGCCAGAAATGATTCTCGTGACCGGCGGCGCCGGCTTCATCGGCTCGAACTTCGTGCTCGAGTGGCTCGCGCACCTCGGCGAACCGGCCGTCAACTTGGACAAGCTCACGTACGCCGGGAACCTCGCGAATCTCGCGGCGCTGGAGCGCGATGCCCGGCATGTTTTCGTCCGCGGTGACATCGGCGACCGGGAGCTCGTGCGCGGCCTGCTCGCGCAGCATCGCCCGAGGGCGATTCTCAACTTCGCCGCCGAAAGCCACGTCGACCGCTCCATCCACGGGCCGGATGATTTCGTGCGCACGAACCTGCTC
>DATEDA010000041.1:0-19101 GCA_035286595.1 Burkholderiales bacterium
TTCACCGGCCGCCCGCGCCGTGAGCGCTATTGGCTACTCATGGAGCTCGGAGACACCGAGATCTGCAAGACGTACCCCGGCCTTGACGAGGACCTCTACATCACGGCGGAAGCCGAAGCCTTCGTCAAATGGCACGCCGGCCAGCTCACCTGGGCCCAAGCCACCCGCGAGGGCCGCATCCAACTCGACGGCCTCTCGTCGCTCGTAAGAGCCTTCCCAACCTGGAACGCCCGCAGCATGTTCGCCCACATCAGGCCGGTCTCCCCCACCGCCACGAGCCCCGCAAGCTGACATCCTCGACGCGGCCTCCACTGCGGCACCGCACCACCGCCGGAGATGACGTGAACAGTCTCCCACGTCTCACAACCATCCAACCTCACCAGCCGGCTCGCCGGCATCAAGACCGACTCACCCGGCTCACCCACAGCACACGCAAACAACCCCCTCATCCATCACGCCGCTCCCACCACGACACCCAACAACGGCCACAAGCGGTCTGGCTGACGCTGCGTTCAGCGGCGCGCTTCGGCGCGTCCGCTGCAATAATGGGTTGGGCAGCATTGCATGAGTGGATTCGCAGGGTAGTGAGTCATTCCTTCGGTGCCGGCCGGAAGATTGCTTTGAGGTCCTTGCCTGGGAGCGTGTCGCGCACCCACCGAAACGTTCCGGCATCACGCATCGCGACCGCGGCGTCCCGCACAGCCGCGAAAGCCAGTCGAGATAGTGCACCGCCCACGCTGATGCGTTTGACGCCGACCTCAGCTAGTTGCTGCGCGGTGATCTCTGGATCCGCCGAACTCATCACGACGTTCACCGGCTTTTGCACCGCCGCGACGACCCGTCGGATTGTTTCGAGATCACGCAAGCCGGGTGCGTAGAGCACGTCCGCTCCGACAGCCGCGAACGCCTGCAAGCGATGGATTGTGTCGTCGAGGTCGGCTCGTCCGTGTAGGTAGTTCTCGGCGCGCGCGGTGAGCGTGAATGGGAACGGAAGAGAGTGCGCTACCCGGGCTGCAGCGGCAACCCGCTCGACGGCCAGGTCGAAGTCGTAGATGGGCTTGGCGGGATTGCCCGTGGCGTCCTCAATTGACCCACCCACGACGCCCGCATCGGCGGCCAATTGGATGATCATGGCTGCTTCATCGGGATCATCGGCGTATCCGTTCTCCAGATCCGCATTCACCGGTAGATCTGTGGCCGCGGCAATCTCGCGACAGTTGGCGATCAGTTCCTCGCGAGTGATCGAGAGAGTGCCGTCGACCCGCCCGCGGGAGCTTGCGAACCCGAGACTAGTCGTCGCCAATGCTTCAAAACCAAGCGAGGCAAAGAGCTTCGCCGTGCCGGCGTCCCAGGGGTTGGGCATGATGAAGATTCCCGGTCGTTCATGCAGCGCACGGAACGACCGCGCCCGCTCAGCTTGCGTGCGCATGATCAACTCCTCTGGTCAGCATCCTCGCGACCCTTGGGTCATCTGCCTTGTAAGGCCGATGCAGCGCAACGTGGTTTATCGAGATACATCTTCAATCTGACCGCGATATGAAGATCTGGCTAACCGAATTGTGCCTCACAGGCAATCGGCGACCCTGGAGACGAACGACTGCTTCGTAGTGGATTGGGCAGCAACAGCGACCGGCGGCTCATGGCCGCATCCAGCCACTCGCGACGGCGCCGGCGGCGGCGTTTCTCCTCTGCCCGACACCAGCCGCCGCAAGGGTGTTCAAGGCTAGCGTTCCCTCACCGCTAGCGGCTATTTCCGACCACCAACGACGCGGTCGACCATCTGCGGCGCCATCCCCAGATAGTTTGCCGGGTCGGTCAGCCGCTCGAGCGCCCCGCGGTTCAGGCGGCTGGAGACCTCCGGCATGCCGGCGAGCACGTCCGCCAACCGCCCACCCTGCTCGCTGACCACCTGGCATGCGGTGTACACGACGTCGTGCGCCGCGTTGCGGCCGAGGTGCGGGGCGAGCCCCATCATCACCGCCTCGGCGACGATCAGGCCCGACGTCATCCCGAGGTTCTTGCGCATCCTCTCCTCGTCGACCACCAAGCCGCCCAGCATGAACTTCGCCTGGCGGAGCGCCCCGGCAGTCAGGATGAAGCTCTCGGGCACTGCGATCCACTCGGCATGCCACGGACCGGTCGCGCGCTCGAGGTCCTGGATCATCGCGTCGAGCATCAGCCCCGCGTGCTGGCGCACCGCCTTCGCGGCCGCGAGAATCAGCTCGCTCGAGATCGGATTGCGCTTCTGCGGCATCGTGCTGCTCGACCCCCGGCCCGCGACGAACGGTTCCTGGACCTCGCCCACTTCGGTCGACGCCATCAGCATCACGTCGTATGCGACCTTGCCGAGCGAGCCGGTGAGCAGTCCGAGAAAGCCCACCGCTTCGGCGAGCCCGTCGCGCGCGACGTGCCAGGTCGCTACCGGCACCCCGAGCCCGAGCTCTTCCATCAGCGCTTTCTGAACGTCAAGCCCGCGTTCGCCGAGCGATGCCAGCGTTCCGGCGGCGCCGCCGAACTGGCCGACCAGCACCCGTGGGCGCAGCTGCGCGAGCCGTTCGGCGTGGCGGTCCAACATTGCAAGCCAGACCGCGGCCTTGTAGCCGAAAGTGATCGGCAGAGCCTGCTGCAGGTGGGTTCGGCCGGCCATGGGCGTGTCGCGGTACCGCTTAGCCAGGCGCACGAGGATGCTGCGAAGCTCGGCGAGGTCGGTGTCGATCGTAGTAAGGGCGTCGCGAACCTGCAGCACGACCGCCGTGTCCATGATGTCTTGCGTTGTCGCGCCCCAATGGACGTAGCGCCCCGCTTCGCCGCACATCCTGCCGAGCTGATGCACGAGCGGCAGGATCGGATAGCCGACGAGCTCGGTCTCCTGCCGCAGCAGGTCGAGATCGAGCGCCTCGGGCTCCGAACGCGCCGCGATCTCGTCGGCTGCGTCGGCCGGGATCACGCCGCAGCGCCCTTGAGCGCGCGCGAGCGCCACCTCGACCTCCACGTAGCGCGCGATCAGAGCGCGCTCCTCGAAGATCTCCCGCATGCGCGGGGTGCCGAACGAGTCACGAAAGAGGGCTGAGTCGAGAACGGTGGTTGCCACCTGCGGCCTCCGCTTGGGTTGGGTTAGCGGGCGCACCAAAAAAAACGGGGCCTCGCGGCCCCGCTCTCACCCTCCTCCTCCGAAGGCGACACGTCCGCATGATCCGGGAGGCGGGCGTTGCGCGCCAGCCCGGCCGTCGGATTTGACAATCTGTTGCAGAGGCGCCGCTCAGTCGCGCTTCGCGACGAACGGGATCGCGACGAACGCCGCGGCGAGGAGCACGAACCAGACGAGCGCCCACTCCGGGATCGACAGCCCCAGGAACGACCACGGCTTGAGCGTGCACGGGCCGCCATACTGCAGGAGCGGCGGGATCATGCCCCCGACGTCGAGCTGATCCAGAATGCGCTCGACCGGCGAGCCGACGCACTTGGCTGCCCGCTCCGGATCGGATTGCAAATACACGTGGTAGATCGCGGCCGCCGCGCCCGCTGCCGCCGCCGCCAGCCCGAAAGTCGAGTACACGACCGTGCCGATCGGACCCGGCCGGTGAAGCGCGCCCACGAGCGCGACGAGCCCGACCAGGATGAAGCCGAGCCGCTGCACGACGCACCACGGGCACGGGTCGAGACCCTGCCCATGCTGGAGATAGAGCGCGAAGCCGAGGAGCGCGACGCAGACCAGGAAGATCAGCGTGTAGAGGCGGCTCGTGCGGCCGGAGACGGTTTGCGGATCGGACATGGCGCGGCGTTCGAGCCGCGATGATAGTCGCACCGCCGCGCTTCGGCACTCGTCCCGGAGGGGGCGGCGCGTTCCCGCGTGTATAATTCGCGCCTTTTCCGGACCAGACATCGAAATGGAAGCCGAGCGCATCAACGCCATCGCCAACCGGCTGGCCGACCTCGCGCGCCGCGAGGCCGAGCTGCGGAGGTATCTTTGACTTCGAGGCGAAGCAGACCCGCCTCGACTCGGTCGTCAAAGCGCTCGAGGATCCCGGGATCTGGGACGACCAGCGGCGCGCCCAGGATCTCGGCAGGGAGAAGAAACAGCTCGACGCGGTCGTCGGCGGCCTGACGGCGCTCGACAGCGGCCTGCGCGACGCGCAGGAGCTCTTCCAGCTCGCGCGCGACGAGCGCGACGACTCGACCCTCGAGGCGATCGAGCGCGACGCGGCGCAGCTCGCCGCGGACGTCGCGCAATGGGAGTTCCGGCGGATGTTCTGGGACCCGCTGGACCCGAACAACTGCTTCATCGACATTCAGGCGGGCGCCGGCGGCACCGAAGCGCAGGACTGGGCGCAGATGCTCGAGCGGATGTACGTCAAGTACTGCGAGCGCAAGGGCTTCCGGGTCGAGATCCTCGAGCAGTCCGACGGCGAGGTCGCCGGAATCAAGACCGCCACCCTCAAGGTCACCGGCGACTACGCCTACGGCAGCCTCCGGACCGAGACCGGCATCCACCGGCTGGTGCGCAAGTCGCCGTTCGACGCCAACGCCCGGCGCCACACGTCGTTCGCGAGCGTCTTCGTCTATCCCGAGGTCGACGAGACGATCGACATCGAGATCAACCCTGCCGACCTCCGCATCGATACCTATCGCGCTTCGGGCGCCGGCGGCCAGCACGTCAACCGCACCGACTCCGCGGTGCGGATCACGCACCTTCCGAGCGGGATCGTCGTGCAGTGCCAGAACGACCGCTCGCAGCACCGCAATCGCGCCGAGGCCATGGCGATGCTCAAGGCGAAGCTCTACGAGCACGAGCTGCGCAAGCGGAACGAAGCGAAGCAGGCGCTCGAGGACCAGAAGACCGACATCGGCTGGGGCCACCAGATCCGCTCGTACGTGCTCGACCAGTCGCGGATCAAGGATTTGCGCACCGGCGTCGAGAAGGGCAACACCCAGGCCATCCTCGACGGCGATCTCGACGACTTCATCACCGCGAGCCTGAAGCAGGGCATCGGCGCTCGCGCCACGGCGTAAGGCGTCCCGGGGAGACTGGATGAGCAAGGACGACGACGGCCAGGCGCCGCGGGACGAGACCGCCGAGCGGCGCGTCAAGCTCCGTGAGCTCCGCGCCAAGGGCGTCGCCTTCCCCAACGACTTCCGCCGCGACCAGCTCGCCGCCGATCTCCACCGCGCCCGCGACGGAGCAACGCGGGAGGAGCTCGAGCGCCAGAGGATCCCCGTGGCGGTTGCGGGCCGAATGATGCTGAAGCGGGTGATGGGCAAGGCAAGCTTCGCCACGCTGCAGGACATGAGCGGGCAGATCCAGGTTTACGTCTCGAACGACGTGACCGGCGCGGAAACGCATGAAGCCTTCAAGCGCTGGGACCTCGGCGACATCGTCGGTGCCGAAGGCACCCTGTTCAGGACGCAAAAGGGCGAGCTCACCGTGCACGCAACGACGCTCCGGCTGCTCGCGAAAGCCCTCCGCCCGCTGCCGGAGAAGTTTCACGGCCTGCAGGACCAGGAGCAGAAGTACCGGAGCCGCTACCTCGATCTGATCACGAGCGAGGAGTCGCGCCGGACGTTCGAGGTGCGCAGCCGCGTCGTCCAGGCGATGCGCTCCTTCATGGCGGCGAAGGGGTTCCTCGAGGTCGAGACGCCGATGATGCAGCCGATCCCCGGCGGCGCGGCCGCCCGGCCGTTCGTCACGCACCACAACGCGCTCGACATGACGCTCTACCTCCGGGTCGCGCCGGAGCTCTATCTCAAGCGGCTCGTCGTCGGCGGCTTCGAGAAGGTGTTCGAGATCAACCGCAACTTCCGGAACGAGGGCATCTCGACCCGCCACAACCCGGAATTCACGATGCTGGAGTACTACGAGGCCTATCGCGACTACCGCGATCTGATGGACTTCAACGAGGTGCTGCTGCGGGCGGTGGCGCGCGAAGCGCTCGGCACCCTCGAGCTCCGGTACGGCGAGCACGTCATCGATCTCGCCCAGCCGTTCCCCCGGCTCACCATCCTCGACGCGATCCGCAGGTTCCACCCCCACTTCTCCGTCGCGGATCTCGCCAGCCGGGAAGTGCTGACTCGCGAGCTAGCGAAGGTCGGCGTCGAACCGAAGAAGGGCGCCCAGGTCGCCGAGCTTCAGCTCGCGCTCTTCGAGGAGACGACCGAGCAGCTGCTGATCCAGGCCACCTACATCGTCGACTACCCCGCGATCGTCTCGCCGCTCGCGCGCCGCAACGACGCCAACCCCGAGATCACCGACCGCTTCGAGCTCTACATCGCCGGGCGCGAGATCGCGAACGGCTTCTCGGAGCTGAACGACCCGGAGGACCAGGCCGCGCGCTTCGAGGAGCAGGCGCGGGCGAAGGCCGCGGGCGACGAGGAGGCGATGTACTACGACGCCGACTACATTCGCGCGCTCGAGCACGGCCTGCCGCCGACCGCCGGCTGCGGCATCGGCATCGACCGGCTGGTCATGCTGTTCACGAACAGCCCCTCGATCCGCGACGTGATCTTGTTCCCGCACCTGCGGCCGGAGAACTGACGCGGATGCCCGCGGTGTGACGGACGTCACGGCCGGACGCCCCCCGGCCCCGCGGATGGAATGGTTCTCGCTGCGGCTCCACCCGGAGCCGCAATGTCCGATCTCATCACCACTTTCAGCACTTTGCAACACCGCCGCCCGTCGGTCGGGGCGCTGCGGGCGCTGCGCCTCGTCGCTGCTGCCGATGTTCCAACAGACGTGGTCCTCGCGCTTCGCCAGCTGGAGCTGCTCGCCTCCGGCGACATTCCTTATGTCACACCGCTCGTGTCGAGCCGCGCCGCGCGCATCTACCGCGTCGAGCTCGGCTGGGGCGTCGTGTGTCTGAAGCGCCAGCTCGCGCCTGATCCGGCGGCCGGCGAAGGCCACGCCGCGGAGCGCGCGAGCGCCGAGGCGGGCTGGCACAAGCTCGCGTGCGATGTCGTCCCCGGCGCCGCCCCGGTCGTGCTCGGCGCGTTGCCGAACGGTGCGGTGTTCGCGATGGAGTACCTCGACGCCGACGATTTTCCCGCCTGGCAGACCCGCCTCGCCGCCGGTTACGTGGAGCCGTGGGTCGCCGCCGAAGTGGGCCATCTCATCGGTCGCCTCCACGCCGCCTCGGCGAACAGCGTCGCGGTCAGGGAGCGATTCGCCGCGCAGGCGGCGTTCCGAGCGCTCGTTCTCGCACCGCTGCTCGAGCAGGCCGCCCGTGCAGTTCCCGGCTGCGAGCCCCGGCTGGTCGCCCTCGCGGAGAGCCTCGGCGCGATCCACGCCGCGCTCGTGCACGGCGCGCTCGCGCCCGACAACGTGCTGCTCGGCCCGCGAGGGCCGGTGCTGATCGACGCCGATTGCGCGCACAGCGGCGATCCCGTGTTCGACGCGGCGACCTGCCTCGCCGCCCTCGCGCTCCGCATGGTCGGCCATACCCAGCTCCGCGCGGAGCTCGGGGCCGCTTACGACGCATTCCACCGCAGCTACTTCGCGCACGTCACGTGGGAGATGCCCGAGCACGCGGAAGCCCGCGCCGCCGCGCTGATTCCCGCGCTCCTCGCCGTCGGCCTCGCCGGCCACGCGGCGGCTGGCACCGCCGGTGAGCAGCGCGCGTGCGACGCCGCCCGCGCGCTCCTGCTCGAACCGCCGCGACAGCTCGATGAGCTGTGCCGTCGGTGGCTCGAGGCGCTCGCGCGAGGCTAGCCATGCGCGACACGACGATCGTCAACGTCATCGGCCGGCGGGTGTGGACCGCCGTCGGGACGCCCGCGCTCGAGGCCGAGATCCAGCTCGGGTGCGGGGCTCGCGGCCGCGCGATCGCCTCGCCCGCGAGCACGTGGACCGCAGCCCACCCCCCGGCGAGCGCCGTCGCCGCAGTGAACGGCCTGCTGGCCGCCGCGCTGCACGGCCTCGACGCGCGTCGCCAGGAGGACGTCGACGCGACGCTCGCCAAGCTCGAGATCGGCGGCGACCGGTGCGTCACGCGCGCCGCGCTCGCCGCGTGCTCGATCGCCGCAGCCCAGGCTGCGGCCCGGGCGCTCGGCACGCCGCTGTTCCGCTACCTGCGCGCGGGTCTGCCGGCGCGCATGCCGCTGCCGGCGGTCGACATCGTCGCGGATGCCTCGCCCGCCAGCCCGTTCCGCGCGCTGATGCTCGTGCCGTTCGCGGCCGACGGGGTCGACGAGGCGCTCACGCTCTCGCTCGCGATCCAGCGGGCCGTCGCCGAGCTCCGCGGCCCGGGTCTCGCAGTGGACGAGCATGCGCTCGAGGCCGTGTTCGCCGCCATCGAGCGCTCGGGCTTCGTCCCGGCCGAGGAGGTCGGCGTCGCGGTCGACGTCGGCGCGAGCCGCCTGTATCGCGACGGCCGCTACCAGTGCGGCGCCACCGACTACGACGCCGACGGCTGGAGCGAACGGCTGGTGCGGCTGGTCGACGACTATCCGGTCGCGTCGCTCGAGGACCCGTTCGCCCAGGCCGGCGAGCTCGCGCGGTTCACGCCGCTCGTCGATGAGCGGGCGCGCGTCGTAGGCAACCAGCTGTTCGCGAGCGACGCCCAGCGGATCGCCGCGGCCGCGAGCGACGGCCTCGCTTCGGGCGTGGTCCTTCGCCCCGAGGCCGCCGGCACGCTGAGCGAGCTGCGGGGCGCGCTCGAGGCAGCCCGCGTGGCCGCCTGGCCCGTCTTCTTCACCGGCGACGCGGCAGTCGAGGACACGAGCCTCGTCCACGTGGCGACCGCCTGGCAGGCAAGCTACATCAAGCTCGGCGGCGTCGGTCGCGGCAGCCTCGCCCGCTGGAACGAGCTGATCCGCATCGAGGCCGAGCTCCGGCCCTCGCCTTCGCTCCTCCATATCGAGTCCGCCGCCCGGCTCGTGCATTGAGGAACCTGGTTGGTCATCCCCGCGGAAGCGGGGATCCAGAAGTCCTCCGATACTTCAGTTCCGGGTTCCCGCTTTCGCGGGAATGACGGGCCACCGCGGCTCGCTTCGATATAATTCGACTTGCGGCAGGCGCTGCCGCGCCCACTCGCGCGAGCCCTCGCCGCCATGACCGCGCCGTTCGGCGCCCAGCACCATCTTCGCGGCATCCTGCTGATCGTCGCCGCCGTCAGCACGTTCGCGCTGATGGACACCACCGCAAAGTACCTGTCGCGCACCTACCCCGTGCCCGGCATCGTGTGGGCGCGCTACGCCGCGCAGACGCTCTTCCTGGTCGTGGTGCTCGCGCCGCGGCTCCGGCTCGGGTGGCTCCGCACCCGCCGGCCCGGGCTCCAGCTGCTCCGCGGCGGCATCCTCGCCGCCTCGACGGTGTTCTTCTTCTCGGCCCTCGCGCTCATGCCGATGGCCGAGGCCGCAGCCATCACGTTTCTGTCGCCGCTCCTCTTGACGGCGGCGTCCGCGTGGCTCCTCAAGGAGCGGGTGCGGCGGAGCGCCTGGGTCGCGCTCGCCGCGGGGTTCGTGGGCGTGCTGATCATCATCCGGCCGGGCGGCGAGGTCTTCACGCCGGCGGTGATCCTGCCCCTCCTGACCGCCCTGTCGTTCGCGGCCTACCAGCTGCTGACCCGCAAGCTCGCCGGCGTCGACTCGACCATGACCACGCTCTTCTACAGCGCCGTCGTCGGGACCGTGCTCCTCGCCCCGGGATTGTCGTTCTACGGGCGTGTTCCCGAGAGCGGGTTCGACGCCGCGCTGTTCGCCGTTCTCGGCGTGCTGGCGAGCGTGGGTCACTTCCTCCTCATCCGGGCCTTCGAGCACGCGCCGCCGTCGGTGCTCGCGCCGTTCGTGTACGCCCAGCTCGTCGCGGTGCTCGCCCTCGGGTACCTCGTCTTCGGCGACTTCCCCGACGGCTGGTCGCTCCTGGGCATGGCCATCGTGGTGCTCGCGGGCGCGTGGATGGCGGCGCGACAGGCACGGTAGCGCCATGGAGATCAGCTTCAGCTCGGCGGTGGTGATCCTGGTGCTGGTCCTCGACCCGATCGGCAACATCCCGATCTTCGTGTCGCTGCTGCGCCGGGTCGATGCCGCGCGGCGCACGCGCGTCATCCTGCGCGAGTGCGCGATCGCGTTCGCGGTGCTGCTCGCGTTCGTCTTCGTCGGCGAGGCGGTGCTGCGGCTCTTCGATCTATCGGAAGCGTCGCTGACCATCGCCGGCGGAGTGATCCTGTTCCTGATCGCGCTGCGGATGATTTTCCACAGCGGCGCGGAGGTGTTCGCGAACCTGCCGGAAGGGGAACCCTTCATCGTGCCGCTCGCGATCCCGTCGATCGCCGGGCCGGCCGCAATCGCGACGATCGTGCTGCTGTCGTCCGCCGCGCCTCAGCGCTGGCCCGAGTGGTGCGCCGCGATCACGATCGCGACGACGGCGACGCTCCTGGTACTCGTCTTCGCGGAGCGAGTGGTGAGAGCGGTCGGCGAGCGCGCCCTCGGCGCGTTCGAACGGCTCTTCGGACTGTTCCTGACCGCGATCGCGATCGAGATGCTGCTGCGGGGGATCGAGGCGTTCGTGCGGCAGCTCGCGCCGGTCGGTTGAGCCCCGCGGCCGCTAGACCCGTTCGAAGATCGCCGCGATCCCCTGCCCGCCGCCGATGCACATCGTCACCAGGCCGTAGCGCTTGCCGGTGCGGTGCAGCTCGTAGATCGCCTTGGTGGTCAGGATGGCGCCGGTGGCGCCGATCGGGTGACCGAGGGCGACCGCGCCGCCGTTCGGATTGACCTTCGCGGGATCGAGGCCGAGATCGCGCGTCACCGCCATCGCCTGCGCCGCGAACGCCTCGTTCGACTCGACGACGTCCATGTCCGCCGGCTTGAGGCCGGCCTTCTCGAACACCCGCTTCACCGCCGGGATCGGCCCGAGCCCCATGACCTGCGGATCGACGCCGGCGTGCGCGTACGCGACCAGCCGCGCCATCGGCTTCAGGCCCCGTGTCTTCGCCGCGCCGGCCTCCATCATGACGACGGCTGCCGCCGCGTCGTTGATGCCCGAAGCGTTGCCCGCCGTCACCGTGCCGTCCTTCTTGAAGGCGGGCCTGAGCTTCTGCATGTCCTCGATCTTCGCGTCCCGGCGCACGTGCTCGTCGACGGTGAACGCGACCGGGCCTTTCTTCGTCTTCACCTCGACCGCGACGATCTGGCTCGCGAAGTAGCCCTTCTCGAGGGCGTTCGCGGCGCGGTGGTGGCTTTCGAGCGCGAACCGGTCCTGCTCCTCGCGGGTGAGGCCGTACTTCGCGGCGACGTTCTCCGCGGTGATGCCCATGTGCCCATGGCCGAACGGGTCGTGCAGCGCGCCGACCATCGCGTCCACGACTGCGGCGTCGCCCATGCGCTGGCCCCAGCGCCCGGACGGCAGGAAGTACGCGGCGCGGCTCATCGACTCGGCGCCGCCGCCGATCACGCAGTCGGTATCGCCGAGGAGGATGTGCTGCGCGGCCGAGACGATCGCCTGCAGCCCGCTGCCGCAGAGGCGGTTGACGGTCAGGCAGGGCGTGCCCACCGGCAGGCCGGCCTCGATCGCCGCGACGCGCGAGACGTACATGTCGCGGGCCTCGCCGTGGATGACGCTGCCGAGGACGACGTGGCCGACCTCGGCGGGATCGATCTTCGCGCGCGCGACCGCCTCGCGCAGGGCGGTCGCACCGAGCGCCGTCGGCGGAACGTCCTTCAGCGCGCCACCGTAGTCGCCGATCGCCGTACGGACGCCGGAAAGAACGACCACTTCACGAGCCATGATGACCTCCTGTGGGGACGCCGGTCCCCGGGGCGGATCGACGCCGCGCGCTCAGCCCTTCGAGGTGGACTTGCCTTCGTCGGGCTCCGGCTCCTGCTTCGGCCCGGCCTGGCCGCCGATACCGGCGAACGGGAAGGTGGAGAGCATCGAACGGGTCTGGTTCTGGAGCTGGTCCTGCATCTGCTTGAACATCGCCTTGCTCTGCTCCATGTAGGTCGCCATCAGGTGCTGCATGGCCGGTCCCTGGAACGTCAGGAACTGGGACCACAGCTCGGTCGTCTTGCCCGGATCGCCGTAGAGCTGCTTCGACTGCTCCTGGATCGACTTCTGGATCTCGAGGAACGCCTGGACGTTGCGCTCGAGGTAGTTCCCCATGATGCCCTGCATGGCGTTGCCGTAGAACCGGATGAACTGGGTCAGGACGTCGTGCGAGAACATCGGCGCGCCCGCCGACTCCTCCTCGAGGATGATCTGCAGCAGGATCTGCCGGGTGAGGTCCTCCCCGCTCTTGGCGTCGATGACCTGGAACTCCTCGTGCTTGAGCACGAGCTCCTTGACGTCGGCGAGCGTGATGTACGACGACGTCTGCGTGTCGTACAGCCGCCGGTTCGGGTACTTCTTGATCAGCCGCAGCGATCCTGCCATGGCGTTCCCGTCCTATGGTGAATAGCCGACCCCGTGGAGCCTCGGGCCCTGAGCCTCAAGTTGATTAAACCCTTCGCCGGGAGTATTTTGCACTGCAAACAGACCCGACGTCTTCCCTTATTCCGCGGAGGCTCCCGATGCCCAATCCGACCGAGCAGTTCGCGGCCTGGAACCAGGCCGCCTACGAAGCCACGATGAGCTACGCCCGGGCAAGCCTGGCGAGCGCCGAGCAGCTCCTGCGGCTCAACCTCGAGACGGCCCGCGCCACCCTCGACCAGGCTACCAAGGCGACGCGCGACCTCATGTCGGTGAACGATCCGCAGCAGTTCCTGAGCCTGCGCACGAAGCTCGCCCAGGACAACATGCAGCAGGCGGCGACCTACGCGCAGAGCGTGTACGCGATCGTCAGCCAGACCCAGGCGCAGCTCGCGAAGCTGTTCGAGGAGCAGATCTCGCGGGTCTCGAAGGACATGGCGACCGGGGCGGAGACGCTCGACAAGGGCATGCCCGGCGCTGAAATGCAGTCCACCGCGCTCAAGTCGACGCTCGCAGCGACCTCCGCGATGATGGACAGCCTGAACCAGGCCACGCGGCAGTTCGCCGAGCTGTCCGAGAACACGATGAAGGCCGCGGCGGCGCAGATGGTGAAGGGCGCCGGCAAGAACTGAAGTCTCGGCGGTCACGCGAGCTGCGGCCCCGCTCCGCGGGGCCGCGCGTTCATTGCATATGCTGCCCGCCGTTGATGGCGATGTTCGCGCCGGTCACGAACGCCGCCTCTTCGGAGCAGAGATAGATGATCAGCCCCGCCACCTCTTCCGGCTTGCCGAGCCGTCCGAGCGGGATCTGCGGCAGGATCTTCGAGTCCAGTACGTCCTTCGGGATGGCCATCACCATCTTCGTGCCGATGTAGCCGGGCGAGATGGTGTTCACCGTCACGCCCTTGCGCGCGACCTCCAGCGCGAGCGACTTGGTGAAACCGTGCATCCCGGCCTTCGCCGCCGCGTAGTTCGTCTGGCCGAACGCGCCCTTCGAGCCGTTCACCGAGCTCACGTTGATGATCCGGCCCCAGCCGCGCTCGACCATCCCGTCGCAGACCGGCTTGGTCATGTTGAAGACGCTATCGAGGTTCGTCTTCAGCACCGCGTCCCAGTCGGCCTTGGTCATCTTGCGGAAGGTCATGTCGCGGGTAATCCCGGCGTTGTTGACCAGGATGTCGATCAGGCCGATCTCGGCCTGGACCTTCGCGACGCAGGCCTGGCACGACTCGAACTCCGAGACGTCGACCGGGTACGCGGCAAACGTATAGCCCTTGGCCTTGTACTCGACGAGCCAGCCTGCGGCGTTCTTGTTGCCCGGCGAGTGGGTCACCACCACCCGGTAGCCGGCGTCGTGCATCTTGGTGCTGATCGTCTCGCCGAGGCCACCCATGCCCCCGGTGATCAGCGCGATCCGCTGAGCCATGTGGTCCTCCTTCGGTGGGTAACGCGCTTCGTGTTTGATTATGGCACGCGTCAAAACGGTTGGTTCAACGCTACTCCATGTGCAGCCCGCCGTTGATGGAGATGTTCGCCCCGGTGATGTACCCGGCGTCGTCGGAGGCGAGGTAGGCGACCAGGCCCGCGATCTCCTCCGGCCGGGCGAGACGACCCATCGGGATCGAGGTCACGATGCTCTGGAGGACCTCCGCCTTGATCGCCCGCACCATGTCGGTGTCCACGTAGCCCGGCGAGATCGTGTTCACGGTGACGCCCTTCTTGACCGTCTCCTGGGCGAGCGCCTTCGTGAAGCCGTGCATTCCCGCCTTCGCGGCCGAGTAGTTGGTCTGCCCGAACTGCCCCTTCAGCGCGTTGACCGACGAGATGTTGATGATCCGCCCCCAGCCGCGCTCCATCATCCCCTCGATCACCTGGCGGGTCACGTTGAACACCGAGTTGAGATTGGTGTTGATGACCGCGTACCAGTCGTTCGGCGACATCCGGCGGAACACGCCGTCGCGCGTGATGCCGGCATTGTTGATCAGCATGTCGATCGGCCCGATCGTAGAGCGGATCCGGTACATCATGTCCGCGCACGAGTCGTAGTCCTCGACGTTCCCCTCGGCGGCGTAGACCTGGCGGCCTTCGCCGCGCATCTTCTCGATCCACTCGTCCTTGGTCTCGTAGCCGGGCAGACAGTTCGCCACGACTCTAGTGCCGTTCACCGCGAGCCGCCTGCAGATCGCCGTGCCGATCCCGCCCATTCCTCCCGTGACGAATGCCACCCTCTCAGTCATCAGCTTCCGCTCCCGACCGCACCGACTCTCCGGGTTTCTGGTCCGCGGCGCGCGGGCCGATCCCGCGTGCCGCGCCCGGCTGAGTTCGTATTACCGTTCTACCGCGAGCGCCACGCCCATGCCCCCGCCGATGCAGAGGCTGGCGAGGCCGCGCTTGGCGTCGCGCTTGATCATCTCGTGAATCAGCGTCACCAGGATGCGGCATCCCGACGCCCCGATCGGATGCCCGATCGCGATCGCACCGCCGTTGACGTTGATCTTCCTCGCATCCCAGCCCATCTCCTTGTTGACCGCGATCGCCTGCGCGGCGAACGCCTCGTTGATCTCCATGAGATCGGGCGAGTCCTTGGTCCAGCCGGCCTTCGACAGCACCAGCTTCGACGCCGGCACCGGCCCCATCCCCATGATCTTGGGATCGACGCCCGCCGACGAGTAGGCGGCGATGCGGACGAGCGGCTTGAGGCCCAGTTCCTTCGCCCGCCTCTCGCTCATCATGATCACCGCCGCGGCGCCGTCGTTGATGCCCGACGCGTTGCCGGCCGTGACCGTGCCGGCCTTGTCGAACGCCGGCCTCAAGCCGGCGAGCTTCTCCGCGGTCGTGCCGTGCTTCGGATACTCGTCGGCGTCGAACACCACCGCCGGCCCCTTCCGCTGCGCGATCTCGAGCGGGATGATCTCGTCCTTGAACCGGCCGGCCTTCTGCGCCGCTTCGGCCTTCTGCTGGCTCGCCGCGGCAAAGGCGTCCTGCTCCTCGCGCGTCACCCCGTACTTCTTCGCCACGTTCTCGGCCGTGACGCCCATGTGGTACTGGTTGTACACGTCCCACAGGCCGTCGAGGATCATCGAATCGACGATCTTCGCGTCGCCCATCCGGTAGCCCTCCCGCGAGCCCTGCAGCAGGTGCGGCGCCATGGTCATGCTCTCCTGGCCGCCGGCGATCACGATTTCGGCGTCGCCCGCCTTTATCGCCTGCGCCGCGAGGTGCGTCGCCTTGAGCCCCGACCCGCAGACCTTGTTGATGGTCATGCCCGGGCACATGTCGGGCAGCCCCGCCTTGATGAGCGCCTGGCGCGCCGGGTTTTGCCCGGCGCCGCCGGTCAGCACCTGGCCCAGGATCACCTCGGAGATCTGCTCGCCCTTGATCCCGGTCTTGGCGAGCAAGTGCCGGATCACGTGCGCGCCGAGCTCGGCGGCCGGCAGCTTGGAAAGGACGCCGTTGAAGCTCCCCACGGCGGTGCGGCCTGCGGCCACGATCACGACATCACTCATCTCGTTCTCCTTCGGCTGAAAGCGACGCGTCGGCGGGGGTCATACCACCCGGAACTTCACGTACCGCCCAGGCGCGTCTTCGATGGGCTTGTACTTCCCGTTGCCGGGTTGTCCCGGCGCCTTGACCATGTCTCCGGCGTGTCCCGCGAGCCAGCGGTCCCAGTCGGACCACCAGCTTCCGGGGTGCTCGGTCGCGCCCGCGAGCCATTCGGCCGGCGCGCCCGGCAGACGATCGTTCACCCAGTAGCTCCGCCGGTTCTTCGCGGCCGGGTTGACGACGCCGGCGATGTGGCCGCTCGCGCCGAGCGCGAACCGGAGCTCGCCCTTCAGCAGCTGGGTCGAGGCATAGGCGGTTTTCCACGGCACGATGTGGTCCTCGCGCGTCGCGAGGATGTAGGCCGGAAGCCGGGCCTTTCCGAGATCGACCGGGACGCCGCAGGTCGTCACCTTGCCGGGCACCCGCAGGTTGTTCTCGAGATAGGTGTTGCGCAGATACCAGCAGTACCACGGGCCCGGCAGATTGGTGCTGTCCGAGTTCCAGTAGAGGATGTCGAACGCCTCGGGCGGTTTGCCCTTGAGGTAGTTGTTCACCACGTAGGACCAGACGAGATCGTTCGGGCGCAGCGCGTTGAACACCGTCGCCAGATCGCGGCCGGGCTTAATGCCGCCGCGCCCGATCGCCGCTTCGGCTGCCTTGACGACGGCCTCGTCGACGAACACCGCGATGTCGCCGGTGTCGGAGAAGTCGAGCATCGTCGCGAGGAAGGTCGCGCTCTCCACCCAGTCCTCGCCGCGCGCGGCGAGAATCGCAAGCGCGGTGCCGAGCATCGTCCCACCGACGCAGAAGCCGAGCGCGTTGATCTTCGGCGCCCCGCCGATCTCCCGCACCAGCTCGAGCGCCTTCAACACGCCGTCGCGCAGGTAGTCGTCCCAGGTGAGGTGGCCGAGCTCCGCGGTGACGTTCCGCCACGACACCACGAAGACGGTGTTGCCCCGTTCGACCGCGTACCGGACGAACGAGTTCTCGGGCGAGAGGTCGAGGATGTAGTACTTGTTGATGCACGGCGGCACCATGACCAGCGGCCGCCCCCGCACTTCCGGAGTCGACGGCGCGTACTGGACGAGCTGGATGAGCTCGTTCTCGAACACTACCGCCCCCGGCGTCACGGCGAGGTTGCGGCCGACCCCGAACGAGCCCTCGTCGGTCTGCGAGATCCGGCCCCTCTCGGCGTCGCCGATGAGGTTCCTGATCCCGCGGGCGAGCGTGTCGCCGTTCGATTCGAGCGCGGCCTTGATCGCCTCCGGGTTGGTCGCGGCGTAGTTCGCCGGGCTGAGCATCGCGACGAACTGGCGCGCGAAGAACTGCAGCCGGTGCTTGGTGCGCGCGTCCACCTCGGCGGCCTCGACGAGGCCGTAGATGAAGCGGGCGGCGAGCAGATAGCTCTGCTTGAGGTAGTCGTAGTAGGGGTTGTCGCGCCACTCGGCACCGGCGAATCGCCGGTCACCCCGCTCGGGCGCAATCACGGGGTCGGCGGCCTGGCCCCGCTGCCGCGCAAGCGTTGCGGTCCAGAGCCGCGTGAACTCGCGCTGATAGTCGGCCTGCAACTCCGTCACCCGGGCCAGATTCGCCGGCCACGCGCCGGGCGCCCCGCCACTGCCGCCTTCCGTCTGGCCCGCCAGCATGCTCAGGAACCCCTGCATCGCGGCTTGCCCTGCCTGGGCAGCCTGCGCGAAGGGGGAGGGATCGGGAACGGACACGGACGTTGCAGCGCAACGGCTCCTGACAAAACCGATTGAGTATTGCACCGCACAATCCGGGCGTCAAGGCAGGATCCGCCACCGCCCGTGTCCGCGCCGGCCAGCTCTTGACCCTACACGCGGTAGTAGCTCCGATACCACGTGACGAACCGCCGGATCCCCTCCTCGATCGGGGTCGACGGCGAGAACCCTAACTCGCGCTCGAGGTCGGCGATGTCGGCCGCGGTCGCCACCACGTCGCCCGGCTGCAGCGGCGCGAGCTCGAGCTGCGCCTTGCGGCCGAGCGCTTCCTCCAGCACCTGGATGTAGCGCAGCAGCTCGACCGGCCGGTTGTTCCCGATGTTGTAGATCCGCCAGGGTGCAGGGCTCGTCGCCGGACTGACCTCCGCCGCCGGATTGGGTCGCGGCGGCGACCGGTCGATCACGCGCACGACTCCCGCGATGACGTCGTCGATGTAGGTGAAGTCGCGCTGCATCTTGCCGTCGTTGAACACCTTGATCGGGCGCCCCTCCAGGATCGCACGCGCGAAGAGGAACGCGGACATGTCGGGCCGGCCCCACGGCCCGTAGACCGTGAAGAACCGCAACCCGGTGCACGGCAGGCCGAACAGGTGAGCGTAGGCGTGCGCCATGAGCTCGTTCGCCTTCTTGGTCGCCGCGTACATCGACGCCGGGTGGTCGACGTTGTCGCGTTCGGCGAACGGGAGCTTGGCGTTCAGCCCGTAGACCGAGCTCGACGACGCGAACACGAGGTGCCCGACGCCGGCGTGCCGGCAGCCCTCGAGGACGTTGGCGAATCCGACCAGGTTCGCGTCCACGTAGCGCTCAGGGCGCTCGACCGAGTAGCGCACGCCGGCCTGCGCGGCCAGGTGGACCACCACGTCGAAGCCACGCCCGCGGAAGAGCTGCGCGGTCGCCTCGCGGTCGGCGAGGTCGAGGCGCTCGAAGGCGAATCCGGGCCGCCCGGTGAGCCGGGCGAGCCGCGCCTCTTTCAGCGAGACTTCGTAATAGTCGTTGAGATCGTCGACGCCGACGACCTCGTCGCCACGCGCGAGCAGGCGCTCGCACAGCGCCGCCCCGATGAAGCCAGCTGCGCCGGTGACCAGCCGCTTCATGCGTGCGCCCCACGCCCGGAGCTAGAATGGATCATGCACATCATCGCGATCGCGTGGCTCTATGTCACGTTGCTGATGGCGGCCACCGAGTCGAGCATCGTCGGTGGCGTGCTGACCTTTCTCCTCTACGGGCTCGGGCCGCTTGCGCTCTTCGTCTGGGTGTTCGGCCGTCGCCGGCGCTCAATGCCCGTGCGCCAATCGACCGATCAGCCAGACGGTCATCACTCCGAGCCCGATCAGTAGCACCTGCTGCGCCGTGGCGCGGAGCTCCGTGCGCTTGTGCAGGCCGGGAATCAGATCCGCCACCGCGACATAGATCATGCTCG
>DATEDA010000042.1:0-5441 GCA_035286595.1 Burkholderiales bacterium
CCTGCTCAAGCTGTGGGAGAAGATCCTCGAGGCCTCCGAGCAGCAGCGCGACGACGCCGGCCGGGTGGCGAACCCGGCGCCGTTCCTGATCTACCAGGAATCGAGCCTCGTCATTCGCGCGATCCGGGACTACTACCAGCCGGACATCGGGGAGCTCCTCGTCGACACCGACTCGGTCTTCGAGCAGACGGTGGCGTTCATGGGCAACGTGATGCCGGACAACGTCCAGCGCGTCAAGCGCTACCGCGACGACGTTCCGTTGTTCTCGCGCTTCCAGATCGAGCACCAGATCGAGAGCGCCTACTCGCGCCAGGTGGCGCTGCCCTCCGGCGGCGCGGTCGTCATCGACCACACCGAGGCGCTGGTCGCGATCGACGTCAACTCCGCGCGCGCCACCAAGGGCGCGGACATCGAGGAGACGGCACTGCGCACCAACGTCGAGGCCGCGGACGAGCTCGCGCGCCAGCTGCGGTTGCGCGACCTCGGCGGCCTGATCGTCATCGACTTCATCGACATGGAGAACCAGCGCAACCAGCGTGAGGTCGAGAACCGGCTCCGTGAGGCGCTGCGCTACGACCGGGCGCGGGTGCAGATGGGGAAGATCTCCCGGTTCGGGCTGATGGAGCTGTCACGCCAGCGGTTGCGCCCTTCGCTCGAGGAGACGGCGCACCAGCCCTGCCCGCGGTGCAGCGGGATCGGGTTCATCCGCGGCATCGAGTCGACCGCGCTCCACATCCTGCGCATCATGCAGGAAGAGGCGATGAAGGAGAACAGCGCGGCCGTGCACGTGCAGGTGCCGGTGGACGTCGCGACCTATCTCCTGAACGAGAAGCGCACGGACATCCACGCCCTCGAGGCACGCCTCAAGGTCAGCATCGTCCTGATTCCGAACGTCCACCTCGAGACGCCGCACTACAAGATCGAGCGGTTGCGGCACGACGATCTCAACCAGGAGGGCGTGCTCCCGCCGAGCTACAACCTGGTGGAGGCGCCGACGGAGGAGACGCCGTACGCCGCGCCGCAGGAAGCGCGGGAGCCGCGCCAGCAGGCGGTCGTGCAAGGCGTCACGCCGGAGCAGCCGGCGCCGATCGTGCCGCCGAAGCCGGCCGTCGTCCCGGCCCCTGCGGCGGCTCCCGTGCGGCCGGCACCAGTGCCGCAGCGGCCCGGAGTCATGGACAAGATTTTCGGCTGGTTCCGCCGCACGCCCCCCGCACCGGAGGCGCAACCGGCGCGACCCGCGCCAGCGCGCCCGCAGTCGCAGGAGCGACGCGAGCGCGGCGAGCGATTCGAGCGACGGGATCGGGGCTCCGACCGGCGGCCGTTCCGCGGCGATGGTCAGGACCGCGGACGCGGCGAACGCCCGCCCCGGCAGGATCGAATGCAGGGACAGGGGCGAGGTCAAAGCGGCGAACGGCACGGGCGTGGCGACCAGCCCGGTCCCCGCGAACAGCGGGGCCCGAGGCACGAAGATCGCCCACGGCACGAGGATCGTCCGCGGCACGAGGATCGCCCTCGCCACGAGGATCGTCCGCGTCAGGGTGAGCGCGGGCCACAGCAGGAGGGTCGCGTGCCCCAGGGCGGCGGCCCCGGCCCGGGCGGCCAGCCTCGCCCAGCCGAGGGTCGACAGGAGGACGGCGAGCGCCGCCGTGGTCGCGGCAATCGGCGCGACCGCGGCGAGCGGCACGAACGTCAGCCTCGGCCGGAGAACGTCAGCGGAATACCCGCTGAGCGCTTCATGACGACCCCGTCGGGGGCAACGCCGATCGCGATGGCGGCGGCGGCTGCCGCACCGGCGGCAATCCCCGAACCGGTCGCGGAACACGGCAGCCCGCCTATGGCGTACCGCAGCCCGACGCCGGTGTCCGAGTCGAGCCATGAGCCGGGGTATGAACCGACACCTGAGCCGCGGTATGAATCGACGCCTGAGCCGCGGTATGAACCGCAGCCTGAGCCGAGGTACGAGCCCAGGGCGATGCCCCCGCCGCCACCTCCGCCGCCGCCGCAGGACCTCGACGTGGTCCTCCGCGACAGCGGCCTGGTCATGATCGAGACCGATCGCGGGAAGGTGCACGAGGCCGAACCGGAAGGGGAGCCGCAGGCGCCTCGCCCGCGGCGCGAGCGCCGTGCCCCGCCGCCCGGGGTGAACGAGCCGCTGGAACAGGTGGAAACGCGCGCGGGAGACGCCCCGGGCGAGCCTCGCCTGCCCTGAACCCTCCCCCGCGGCACGCCTTGCGAGGCGTGGCGGTGGCCTACTCGAGCCCGTGCCGAAGGTGATCGAGCAGGCCTTCGGCCGCGTCCTCGACGAGATTCAGGACGAGTTCGAAGCCGTCGGGCGCGCCGTAGTACGGATCGGGTACTTCGTCGACGCCGGAGCGGCGGGCGAACTCCATCAGCATGCGGAGCTTGTGCCCGGCGCCCGCCGGCGCGAACCGGGTGAGGATCGCGTGGTGGTCGCGATCCATCGCGAGCACGAGGTCGAAGCGGCCGAAGTCCTCGCGCGCGAACCGCCGCGCGCGCAGGCCCGAGAGGTCGTAGCCCCGGGCGCTCGCCGCAGCCTGGGTGCGCGGATCCGGCGGCTCGCCGACGTGATACCCGTGAGTGCCGGCCGAGTCCATCCCGATGCGGTCCTCGAGACCGGCCTGCTCCACGAACCTCCGGAACACCCCCTCCGCGGTCGGCGACCGGCAGATGTTCCCCGTGCATACGAAGAGCACCCGTTTCATGCCTGCGCCTTCGCGGGCGGCAGCTCCTCCTCGAGCGCGACGCCGAACACCTTCTGCTTGAGATCGGCCAGCTGATCGCGCACGCGCGCCGCCTGCTCGAACTCGAGGTTCTTGGCGTGCTCCTGCATCTGCCGTTCCAGCCGCTTGATCTCGCGCCCGATGTCCTTCTCGGTCATCGCCTCGTACCGCGCGTGCTCCTCGGCCGCCTTCAGCTCGGCGCGCGCCGCATCGGCGTCGTACACGCCGTCGATGATGTCCTTGATCCGCTTCGACACGCCCTTCGGCGTGATCCGGTGGGCGGCGTTGAACGCGACCTGCTTCGCGCGTCGACGCTCGGTCTCGTCGATCGCGCGCCGCATCGAGTTGGTGACGGCATCGGCGTAGAGGATCGCCGCGCCGTTGATGTGGCGCGCCGCGCGCCCCATGGTCTGGATGAGCGACCGCTCGGACCGGAGGAACCCCTCCTTGTCGGCGTCGAGAATCGCCACGAGCGACACCTCCGGGATGTCGAGCCCCTCGCGCAGCAGGTTGATGCCGACCAGGACATCGAACTCGCCGAGCCGCAGGTCGCGGATGATCTCCACCCGCTCCACCGTCTCGATCTCGGAGTGCAGGTACCGCACCTTGACGCCGTGCTCGCGCAAGTAGTCGGTGAGATCCTCGGCCATGCGCTTCGTCAGGGTGGTGACGAGGACGCGCTCGCCGCTCGCGACCCGGAGGTTGATCTCGGACAGGAGGTCGTCGACCTGGGTCGAGGCCGGCCGCACCTCGACCTGGGGATCGATCAGCCCGGTGGGCCGCACCACCTGCTCGACCACCTGGCCCGACCGCTCGCGCTCGTAGTCCGCCGGCGTCGCCGAAACGAAGATCGTCTGGCGCGTCAGCCCCTCGAACTCGTCGAACCTGAGCGGGCGGTTGTCGAGGGCCGAGGGGAGGCGAAAGCCGTAGTCGACCAGGTTCTCCTTGCGCGACCGGTCGCCGCGGTACATGCCGCCGAGCTGCGGAATCGTGACGTGGCTCTCGTCGATGATCATCAGCGCGTTCGGCGACAGATAGTCGATCAGCGTCGGCGGCGGCTCCCCGGCGTTGCGGCCCGACAGGTGGCGCGAGTAGTTCTCGATGCCCTTGCAGAACCCCATCTCGTTCAGCATCTCGAGGTCGAACCGCGTCCGCTGCTCGATCCGCTGCGCCTCCACCAGCTTTCCCTGCTGGTGGAAGAACCCGATCCGCTGCGCGAGTTCCACCTTGATCGCCTCGACGGCGCGGAGTGTCGTCGCGCGGGGCGTGACGTAGTGGCTCGACGGATAGACCGTGAAGCGCGAAACGCGCTGCACCGACCGGCCGGTCAGCGGGTCGAACAGCATCAGGCTGTCGATCTCGTCGTCGAACAGGGTCACCCGGAGCGCCGTCTCCGAATGCTCGGCCGGGAACACGTCGATCACTTCGCCGCGCACCCGGAACGTGCCGCGCCGGAAATCGAGCTCGGCACGCTCGTATTGCATCGCCACCAGCCGGGCGATGACCTCGCGCTGATTCGCCTTCTCCCGCTCGCGCAGGTGCAGGATCATGCCGTGGTAGTCGACCGGGTCGCCGATCCCGTAGATGCAGGACACCGTCGCCACGATCACCGCGTCGTTGCGCTCGAGCAGCGACTTGGTCGCCGAGAGCCGCATCTGCTCGATGTGCTCGTTGATGCTCGAGTCCTTCTCGATGTACAGGTCGCGGGCCGGGACGTAGGCTTCGGGCTGGTAGTAGTCGTAGTACGAGACGAAGTATTCGACCGCGTTCTCGGGGAAGAACTCGCGGAACTCCGAATAGAGCTGCGCCGCGAGCGTCTTGTTGGGCGCGAGCACCAGCGCCGGCCGGCCGAGGCGCGCGATCACGTTCGCCATCGTGTAGGTTTTGCCGGAGCCGGTGACGCCGAGCAGCGTCTGGTAGGCGAGTCCGTCCTGCAGGCCTTCGGCGAGCTTGTCGATCGCCTCGGGCTGGTCGCCGGCCGGCAGGAACAGCTGATTCAGGCGGAACGGGCTGCCGGGGAACGTGAGGAAGCGGCCCTTGTCCGCGGCGTGGACGGCCGGCGCGGCGTGCGACATGCGAGGCGTGGTGGTTCGCGCGTGCGACAACTTATAATTGTCTCACACGGGGCGCCCGATCCGACACCGCGCGTGGCGGCGGAGCGGTATTATTCGGATCTCGCGTCCACGTTCCGCACCCGCCCCGACTGCCCATGACCGCATCGATCCTCGCGCGGGTCGAGATGGCCCCCGGTGACCCGATTCTCGGCGTCAGCGAGGCCTTCAACGCCGACCCCAACCCCAAGAAGATCAATCTCGGCGTCGGCGTCTACTATGACGACAACGGGAAGGTGCCGGTCCTCGAATGCGTCCGGCGGGTCGAGCGGGACATGCTGGAGACCGTCGCGCCACGGGGCTATCTGCCGATCGACGGCCTTCCTGCTTACGACCGCGCCGTCCGCGAGCTCGCGTTCGGCGCGGACTCGGCGGCGATCAAGGAAGGTCGCGCGGTGACCGTGCAGGGCCTGGGCGGCACGGGCGCGCTCAAGATCGCGGCCGACTTCCTGCGCCGGATCACGCCGGCCGCGCAGGTCTGGATCAGCGAGCCGAGCTGGGAAAACCACCGCCAGCTGTTCGAGGGCGCCGGGTTCGTCGTCAACGCCTATCCGTACTACCATCCGGCGACACACGGGCTGAACTTCAC
>DATEDA010000043.1:0-18976 GCA_035286595.1 Burkholderiales bacterium
GGGTTGCCCGTGGAGTCCAGGCCCTCGGGGGCCTCGCCGGTCGTGCTCGGGGCGAGCAGCACGTGGCACTCGTCGATCGCGCTCGAGAACGCCATCCGGCAGGCGCGGGCGAGGACGCGCGCGCGGTCATAGCGCTCCGGCGTCACCTGGCGGCTCGCCTCCAGCAGCTCCCGCAACCGCGTGCTGAGCCGCGCGCCGTGGACGGCGAACTCGTGCGCGAGGTTGCGCGTGATCTCGTACCCGAGGATGTCGCCGTGCGCGTCGCCGAGCGCGGCGAAGTCCGGCGGCAGCTCGACCTGGCTCACCCCCGCGCCGGCGGCGGAGAGCGCGCGGGCCGCGGCGTCCATCGCCTCGGCCACCTCGGGCCGCGTCTGGTTCCAGTCGTGCGTGCGGCACAGGCCGACGCGCAGCTTCGCCGCCTGCGGCAGCGACAGCAGCTCGGCCCGCCCGGTGAGCGCGCCGACGAGAAGGGCCGTGTCCTCGACCGTGCGCGCGATCGCGCCGACGGTGTCGAGGCTCTCGGCCAGCGGCTTCACGCCCGCGCGGCTCAGCGTCCCGAAGCTCGGCTTGTAGCCGACCACGCCGCAGAAGCTAGCCGGGCGGATGATCGAGCCGACCGTCTGCGAGCCGAACGCGAGCGGGATCATCTCGTCGGCAACCGCGGCCGCCGATCCGCTCGAGGAGCCGCCCGGCGTGTGTCCGAAGTCGCGCGGATTGACCGTGCCCGCAGGGTTGTACGCCGCGAACTCGGTGGTCACGGTCTTGCCGAGCATCACCCCACCCGCCGCCCGGGCGGCGGCGACGCACGCGGCGTCCCACGCCGGCCGGTGCCAGGTGTAGATCGGCGAGCCGTAGGCGGTGGGCATGTCCGCCGTGTCCATGATGTCCTTGACGCCGATCGGCAGGCCGTGGAGCGGCCCCCGGATCGGCCCCGCGTCGAGCACGTGAGCCTGCCCGCGGGCGCGCTCCGGCTCGAGGAACGCCCACGCGTGGATCGCGGGGTCCCGGGCGGCGATGCGCGCGAGGCAGTCGTCGACCACCTCGATCGCACGCACCTGACGCGCCTGGAGTCGGGCGGCGAGCGCCGTCGCCGACAAGCGGTTCAGCTCGGCCATGGCTCCCCTCCCCCGTCCCCTGCGCCCCGCGCTACAGCGCCGCGACCGCCTGCACCTCGACCAGGAACGGCTCGCCCACCAGCCGATCGATCATCAGCAGCGTGTTCGGCGGGTACTTCCCGTCCGGGAAGAGCACCGGGAACTCGCGCTTGCGGTAGGCCATGAACTTCGCGATGTCCTGCGAGTGCACGAGGTAGGTCGTGAACTGGACGACGTTCCTCCAGCCGGCGCCGGCCGAAGCGAGCGCCGCGCCGATGTTCTTGAACACTTGCGCGCACTGCGCGTCGAAGCTGTCGGCGCCGACGACGTTGCCGGCCTGGTCGGTGGCGAGCTGGCCGGCAATGAAGAGCCACTCGGAGGGGTTCTTCACCCGCGTGATCTGCGAGTACTGCCCGAGGGGCTTGCCCAGGCTGTCGGGGTTGTAGACGGTGATCTCGGCGGGCATCGGAGCCTCCGGTGAGCAGGACCTCGCCTAGAATAGCGCAGTCGTCCCGGAGGCTCCCATGAACACGCACGCCGCGCTCCGCGTCCAGGAAGTCAACCCCGCCAGGCTCGCAGCGCTGTACCGCAAGCAGTTCGAGCTGTGCAAGGTGAAGCCGGGCGAGACGATCGCGGTCGTCAGCGACCTCGGCACGCGGCGCGAGTACGTTCAGGCGGCGTTCGCTGCGGCCGACGAGCTCGGCGCGGACGTCTACGAGCTCGGCGTGAACTCGATCCCGTCGTGGACCAGGGTCGGGGTGCCGACGATCGGCAAGTGCAAGGGCACGCTCGAGGCGGTGTCGGCCGCCGATCTCCTCGTGATCTTCCACGTCCCGCTCTTCACGAAGTGGCTGAAGCAGGTCACCGACGGCGGCACCCGCGTGCTCATGATCATCGACGCGCCGGACGACCTCGAGCAGCTCATGTCGCCGCCGGGTCTGAAGGAAGCGTGCAAGCACGCGGACGCGCTCTATCGCAAGACGAAGAAAGTGCGCGTGACGAGCGGCGCCGGAACCGATCTCGCGTACGAGCGCGGCGAGTATCCGGTCATGACGCAATGGGGCTACGCCGACGAGCGCGGCCACTTCGACCACTGGGGCGGCGGGCACATCCACACCTTCCCGAACGAGGGCACCGCGAACGGAACGGTCGTCTTCCAGCCCGGCGACATCGTGATCCTGCCGTACTGCCGCTATGTCGTGGATCCGGTCAAGCTCGAGGTCCGCGACGGGCACATCACCCGGATCGACGGCGGGCTCGACGCCAAGCTGATGCGCGACTGGCTGGAGGACGGCAGGAAGGACGACAAGGACCGCGAGCCGTACGCGGTGTCGCACCTCGGCTGGGGTCTCAACCCGCAGGCGCTGTGGTACGGCATCGCGCTGAACGGCGACGAGCCCGAGCGCCACCGCGCCGCCGCCCGCACCTTCCCCGGCAACTTCCTGTTCTCGACCGGGCCCAATACCCAGGGCGGCGGCAAGCGCGACACCCGGGGCCACTACGACGTGCCGATGCGCGACTGCACCGTCGCGCTCGACGGCCGCGTCGTCATCGACCAGGGCCGGATCCTCGATCCGGGGATGAAGGTCGCGCGCGTCGCGCGATGACCGAACCGATCCTGGCGGCGGAGGACGTCTCCAAGCGCTTCGGCGCGACGCGGGCGCTCGACCAGGCCTCGTTCGCCCTCGCCCCCGGCGAGGTGCACGGCCTGGTCGGGGAGAACGGCGCCGGCAAGTCGACGCTGCTGAAGATCCTCGGCGGCGTGCACCAGGCCGATTCCGGCGCGGTGCGGATGGGCGGCGCGGCGCTCCGCCTGAAGGGGCCGAGCGACGCGTACCGGCGCGGCATCGCGGTCATCCAGCAGGAGCTGCACATCGCGCCCGCGCTGTCGGTCGCGGAGAACGTCATGCTCGGCCACCTGCCCGGCACGCGGGCGTTGCGCTTCCTGCCGGTCGTCGACCGCCGGGCGATGGTCGAGTCCGCCCGCGATGCGCTCGCCGCCCTCGACTTCCATCCCGATCTCGAGCGCCCGGCCGGCTCCCTTTCCCATGCCGAACGGCAGCTGATCGCGATCGCGCGCGCGGTGTCGCGGAAGGCCCGGGTGCTGATCCTGGACGAGCCCACCGCCGCGCTCGAGCACGCGGAGGTCGAGCGGCTGTTCGGGCTCATCGCGACGCTCAAGACGCAGGGAACGGCGATCGCCTACGTGTCGCACCGCCTCGACGAGATCGTGGCGATCGCGGACCGCTGCACGGTGGTCCGCGATGGGCGCGTGGTGGCGACGCTCGCGCGCGGCGAGCTCGGCGTGGCGCGCCTCGTCGAGCTGATGACCGGCGGCGCGCTCGCTCACGGCGGCGCCACGGCCGCCGGCGAACGCGGGGAGCCGTTGCTCGCGGGGCCCCTGCCCGGCGACCCCGAGGGCCTCCGCCTGCACAGCCGCGAGGTCGTCGGCCTCGCCGGGCTGCTCGGCAGCGGCACGAGCCAGGCGCTCCGGTACCTCTTCGGCTGCGGGCCCGGTGCGGCTCGCGGCGCGGTGCGCGGTCGCGTGCGTGTCCGCCGGCACCCGCGCGACGCCGTGCGCGCCGGCATCGGCTTCGCCCCGGGCGAGCGCGCCACCGCGCTGGTGCCGGGCCTCTCCGTGCGCGACAACATCGCGCTGCCCTCGCTCGCGCGCTTCGCGCCGCTCGGGCGCTGCGACGACGCGGCGATCGACCGCATGGTGCGGGCGCTCGTCGACGCGCTCGACATCCGCCCGCGCGACCCGTCGCGACCCGTGCGCACGCTCTCGGGCGGCAATCAGCAGAAGGTGATCCTCGCGAAGTGGCTCGCCGCGGAGACCCACACGCTGCTCCTCGACGAGCCGACGCACGGCATCGACGTCGCCGCCAAGGCCCAGCTCCTGCGCCTCATCCGCGAGTTCGCGGCGCGGGGCGGGGCGGTGCTGCTCGCCTCGTCCGAGACCCGGGAGCTGCTCGCGCACTGCGACCGCATTCTCGCGATGCGCCGCGGCGCGCTGGTCGGCGAGCTGGGCCGCGCGGGGCCGTTCGACGAGCACGCGCTGCGCGACGCCCTCGGGAGCGAGCTATGAGGGATGTCCCCGTCGCCGGCGCCGCGCCCGCGTCGCTCCGGGCGAAGCGCATCGACTGGGCGGGGCACATCCCGCTCGCGACGCTCGTCGTCCTGTGCCTGGTGATCTCGCTCCTCACCGACCGCTTCCTGACCACGCTCAACGTCACCAACGTGCTCGTGCAGGCGGCGGTGATCGCGGTGGTGGCGATGGGCATGACGTTCGTGATCCTCGGCGGCGGCTTCGACCTGTCGGTCGGGTCGACCGTGGCCATGACCGGGTGCGTCGCCGCCGCGGTGATGATGGAGGCCGGGATCCTCGCCGGCGTCGTCGCCGGCGTCGCAACCGGCGCGTTGATCGGCCTCGCGAACGGCCTCATCGTGACCGTGCTGAAGGTCAACCCGTTCATCGCCACGCTCGGCACGATGGTGATCGTCCGCGGCGCCGTGTTCCTCTTCGCCGACAGCCAGCAGATCCCGATCGAGGGCACGCTGCCGCGGCCGTTCCTGGACTTCGCCGTCGACCGGTTCCTCGGGATCCACGACCTCGTGTGGGTCCCGGCGATCCTGCTCGTCGCGCTGTCCTGGGTGCTCGCGAAGACGCGCTACGGGCGCAACCTCTACGCGACCGGCGGCAACCGCGAGGCCGCGTACCTCTCGGGAATCCGGGTCGGCCGGATGGTCGCCTCCACCTATGTGTGGTGCGGGGCGCTCGCGGGCGTTGCCGGAGTGATGCTCTGCGCACGCCTGCAGTCGGGCCAGCCCACTTCCGGCGAGTTCTACGAGCTGACCGCGATCGCCGCGGTGGTGCTGGGCGGCGCGGCGCTGCACGGCGGCGAGGGGAAGCTCTACAAGACCGTCATCGGCGTGTTCATCATGGTCGTGCTCGGCAACGGGCTCAACCTGCTGAACGTCGACTCGCACTGGCAGCGGGTCGCGGTCGGGCTGGTGATCATCGCCGCGGCCGCCGTCGACCAGCTGCGGCATCGCCGCTAGGCTGTCTGGACAGGCGGCGGGCGGCGAGCGCATCATCCCCGCGCACCATCCACGAGGAGGACGGAGGAATCATGAAACGCCTATTCGCAGTGCTGGCCGTGCTCGCCGTGGTGGCGCCCTGGGCGCCGGCGATCGGACAGAAGACCACCATCGGCGTGTCGCTGCCGCAGGACGACAACCCGTTCTACATCGCGATGCTGAAGGGCATCCGCGCGCGCGCCGGGGAGCTCGGCTGGGACGTGGTCTACGTCAGCTCGCAGGAGGACAAGGCGAAGCAGATCAACGGCGTTCAGGACCTGATCGCGCGCGGGGTGAAGGGCATCCTGATCTCGCCGATCGACTCCACCGGCGTCAACGCCGCCTACGACGCCGCCGCGGCGGCCAAGATCCCGATCGTTTCGGTCGCGCGCGGGTCGAGCTCGCCCAACCAGACGCTGCACGTGGCGATGGACGAGAAGCAGATCGGCCGGGACATCGGCGCGTGGATCACCGCGAGCGCCGGCGGCAAGGGCAAGGTCGCGTTCATCGCCGGTCCGCCCGGAGCGCCGACCTTCAAGAACCTGACCGACGGCGTCAAGGAGTCGCTCGCGAAAGGGGGCCTGCAGGTGGTGTTCGAACAGTACGGGGCGCTCACGCGCGAGCGGGGGCTGAAGCTCGCCGAGGACGCGCTCACCGCGAACCCGGACCTCGTGGCGATCTATGCGGCGAACGACGACGTCGCGCTCGGTGCCGCGCAAGCGGTGCAGGCGGCGGGGAAGAAGGGCAAGGTCAAGGTCACCGGCATGAACGGGATCCCGCCGGCGCTGCGAGCGGTGGGCGACGGCACGCTCTCGCTCACGGTCGAGCTCAACCCGGTCAACTGGGGCCGGCTCGGCGTCGACGTCCTGGCCGGGTATCTCAAGGGCGAGAAGTACAAGCAGCAGGTGTTCATCAAGCACGAGCTGATCGACGCGAAGAACATCGGCGTCAAGATGCCGAAGAGCTGAAGCGCCGCGCGGTTCGCGGCCCCGACGGGCTAGTGCGCCCCGTCGGGGCCGGGATCGGGAAACTGCCCCGCGTACTTGTTGATCCACTCCGCAGCGGCGTCTTCCGCCGTGAGCAGCCGCCCCTCGGTCTCGCGAACGACCTTCCGGTAGTTCTCGATGTGGCACACCTGCTCCACCATGCGCCCCACGAAGGCGTCCTGCGGGTCCAGGAACTGGACCCCGAGCTCGTAGCGGCCGGCGCGCACGCTGCACCAGACGACCCGCGCCCGGGTTTCGAACGCGGGGTTCACGAAGGGGATCCGCACCTTCACGATCGCCTCGGGCTCGAACCGGACGTCGGACTCGAACGCGAGCCCGCCCAAGCTCACGTTGCGCAACTGGCGCGTCCCCTGGGCGAGCGGATCGTCGCTCGCCACCTCGATCGGGATATTGGCGGGATGCCGGATGAACTGCCTCATCGCTTGGCAAGTCTAGCAGCGTCGCCGCGCGCGGGAGGAGCTAAACTTCCTCGCTCCGAGGAGACTCGCACATGAACCACGCCGCGGCGCAGCGCGCCGACGCCGATCTCATCCGCTCGCTGGAGGCGGCCAGCTACCACCCGCTCTGGGACCGCTACAAGCGCATCACGCCGATGGCGCCGCGCGAGCGGGACCGGCCGATGCACTGGCGCTGGCGCGACTTCGAGCCGCTCGCCGGCCGCGCCGCCAAGGAGGTGCCCATCGCGGACGTGGAGCGGCGCGCGATCATCTGCGTGAATCCGGCCTTCGGCGGCGAGACGGTGACGACGTCGAACCTCATCGCCGCGTTCACCATCCTCGAACCCGGCGATCACGCGGTGCCGCACCGCCACACCGCGGCGGCGATCCGGTTCGCGACGCGCGCCGAAGGCGCGGTCACGATCGTCAACGGCCGCCGCTGCGAGATGCAGCCCGGCGACCTCGTGCTGACGCCCCCGATGTGCTGGCACGGCCACATCAACGAGTCCAGCCATCGCACGTACTGGTTCGACGCGGCGAACATGCCGCTCATCTGCGGGCTCGAGGCGAGCTTCTTCGAGCCGGGCAACCGCGACAACCCCGAGTTCTGGAAGGTCGATGAAGGCGAGGAGCGCCTGTACCGCGCGTCCGGCCTCGCGCCGGCGACCGATCCGCCGCACGTGACCCATTCGCCGAAGTACCGCTACCCCGGCGAGGAGGCCCGGCGTCTCCTGGATGCGCTGCCGCCGCGGCCTGACGGCTCCAAGTGGCTCCGCTACGTCAACCCGCTCAGCGGCGGGCCGGTGATGCCGACGCTCGACTGCTATGCCGGGCGGCTCGCGAAGGGCGCGGCGACGCAGCCGATGCGCGCGACGTGGAACGCGGTCGTGCTCGTGGTCTCGGGCGAAGGGCGCTCGACGGTCGGCGAGCAGGCCTTCGAGTGGTCGCAGCACGATGTCTTCACCGTGCCGCACTGGACCTGGGCATCGCACCGGGCGGCGAGCGCGAGCGCCGACCTCTTTCTCGTCACCGATCGCTCGGTCTACGAGGCGCTCGACCTCGCCCGGGTCGAGACGCAATGACGCGGCGGTGAGCGCGGAGGGCATCGGCGCGCGAGTCCTCCGTGTGGAGGACCCGCGCTTTCTCACCGGCCGCGGGCAGTTCGTGGCCGATCTCTCGTTCGCCGACGAGCTCCACTGCGCGTTGGTGCGCTCGCCGCACGCTCATGCGCGCATCCGCGCGGTCGACGCGACCGCTGCCACGCGCGCGACGGGCGTCGCGGCGGTGCTCACCGGCGCCGACATGGCGGCCGACCGCGTCGGCCCGATGCGGTGTCTGTGGCCCATCCGTTCGAAGGACGGACGTGCGATGGTCGAGCCGCCGCGCTGGGCGCTGGCGCGCGAGCGCGTGCGACACGTCGGCGAGCCGGTCGCGGCGGTGCTCGCGACGAGCCGCGCCGCCGCGCTCGATGCTGCGGAGCTCGTCGCCGTCGACTACGAGCCGCTGCCGGCGGTGACGGATGCCCGCGCGGCGCTCGACGCCGCTGCGCCGCAGCTGCACGCCGAGGCGCCGGGCAACGTGGCCTATCGCTTCGCGCGCGGGGACGAAGCGGCGGTCGACCGCGCGTTCGCCGCCGCAGCGCACGTCGTCGCCCTCGACCTCGTCAACCACCGCATCGCGGGCTGCGCGATCGAGCCGCGCGCGGTGATCGGCGTGCCGGGACCCGACCCGGAGTCGCTGACGCTCTACACGGCGACGCAGGTGCCGCACCACGTCCGGCGGCAGGTTGCCGAGGAGCTCGGCCTGCACGAGCTCGCGATCCGCGTGGTCGCGCCCGACGTCGGCGGCGGCTTCGGCTACAAGGGCAAGCACTATCCCGAGGAGACCATGGTCGCCTGGGCCGCGCGCCGGCTGGGGCGTCCGGTGAAGTGGGTCGCGTCGCGCACCGAGAGCTTCGTCTCCGACCTCCAGGCGCGCGACCATGCGACCCGTTGCGAGCTCGCCCTCGACCCCGACGGACGCTTTATCGCGCTGCGGGTGCGGACGGTCGCGAACCTCGGCGCCTACGTGTCGAACATCGGCGCCGCGATCCCGAGCGCGATCTATTCGGCCCTGCTCGCGGGGCTCTACACCACCCCGGCGATCCACGTCGAGGTGACGGGCGTGTTCACGACCACGCTGCCGACCGACGCCTATCGGGGTGCCGGCCGGCCCGAGGCCTGCTACGTGCTCGAGCGGTTGGCCGACGAGGCGGCCCGCGAGCTCGGGCTGGATCGCGCCGAGCTCCGGCGCCGGAACCTCGTGCCCGCAAGCGCGATGCCCTACAAGACGCCGATCGGTCCGACGTACGACTGCGGCGACTTCCCGCGCATCCTCGCGCGCGCCATCGCCGTGTCGGATTACGCCGGCTTCCAGGAGCGGCGGCGCGCCGCCGCCGCGCGGGGCCGTCTCCGGGGCATCGGCGTCGCCTGCTTCATCGAGTCGTCGGGGGCGGCGCCGTCGAAGCTCGCGGGGGCGCTGGGGGCGCGCGTCGGGCTCTTCGAGTCGGCCGAGATCCGCATCGATTCGACCGGCGCAGTGCAGGCGGCACTCGGCACCCACAACCACGGCCAGGGCCACGCCACGACCTACGCACAGATCCTCGCGTCGCGGCTCGGCGTGCCGCTCGCGAAGATCCGGATCGTCGAGGGCGACACCGCGGCCGTGCCCTACGGCACCGGCACGTTCGGCTCGCGGTCGATCGCGGTCGGCGGCTCGGCGCTCGACCGGGCCGCGCTGAAGATCGTCGAGAAGGGCAAGCGGATCGCCGCTCACAAGCTCGAGGCGGCAGAGGCCGACATCGAGTTCGGCGCCGGCCGCTTCCAGGTGAAGGGCACCGACCGGGTCTTGGCGTTCGCGGAGGTCGCGCGCGCGGCCCACCTCGCGCACGACCTGCCGCCGGGCCTCGAGCCAGGCCTGCAGGAGAGCGCGTTCTACGACCCGCCGAACTTCGCGTTCTCGAACGGCGTGCACGTCTGCGAGGCCGAGGTCGATCCCGAGACCGGCGTGGTCGCGATCGCCCGCTACTGGGCCGTGGACGACATCGGCACGGTCATCAACCCGATGATCGTGGAGGGCCAGCTGCACGGCGCCGTCACGCAAGGGCTGGGCCAGGCACTCACCGAGGCCTGCGCGTACGACGGCGAGGGGCAGCTCCTGTCGGCGTCGTTCCTCGACTACGCCATCCCGCGCGCCGACGAGCTGCCAGACTTCGTCTCGGAGAACGACCAGGGCCAGCCCTGCACCCACAACCCGCTCGGTGCGAAGGGCTGCGGGGAGGCAGGCACGATCGCCGCGCCCGCAGCGGTGGTGAACGCGGTGCTCGACGCGCTCGCGCCGCTTGGGGTCACCGAGCTGCAGATGCCCCTCACCCCGCTGCGCGTATGGGAGGCGATTCGCGCGGCGCGGGAACAGGGGTCAACGGCCGGCGGTGCCTAGACCGCCTCGAAGCGCAGGCGCTTGACGCGGTCCATGTTCATGCCCTCGATGCGGATGAGCTGCGTCGGCCCGCGGCGGCGGGGCGAATGCAGGTCGCCCTCGTTGTAGAGGTACGCGGTCCCGGGAGTGAGCTTGTAGGTGCGCACCGGTCGCGCCTTGCCCGCCACGCCCTCGCTCGCCGGCGCGACCAGCGCGTAGTCGGTCATCTCGGTCTCGCCCCGAGCCTGCCCGTAGATCGCCCACGACGGGCCGTGGTCGTGCGGCGGCGAGTCCTTCGGCCCGGAATAGTTGTGAGCGAGGACGCAGAAGCCGAGCTCGGGGTCCTCGTAGAGCACCTGCCGCTCCGGCGTGGCCTCGCCGACGCTGGATGCCACGAACTGCGAGTCGCGCAGCAGCTCCTCGAGGCGCACGCAGATCTTGCGTCGTCCGGACGGGCCGGGCTCCGACTTGAGGATGGTCCGGCACTCGCCGGCGAACTGCTCGAGGGTCGTCTTCATGCCGTTACGATACCTCCGAGGAAGGACGTTTGCACCCGCTCGCAGGCCTGACGTCAGAACTTCAGGAAGCTCGGCAACCAGAGCGACAGCGCCGGCACGTAGGTGACGAGCAGCAGCGCGAGGCACATCGCGCCGTAGAACGGCCACAGCTCCTTCGACACTTCCTCCATCGTCACCTTGCCGATCGCGCAGCCGACGAAGAGCGTCGGTCCCACCGGCGGCGTGATCAGGCCGATGCCGAGGTTGAGGATCATGATCATCCCGAAGTGGACCGGGTCGACCCCGAACTTCACCACCACCGGCAGCAGGATCGGCGTGCAGATCAGCAGCATCGGCGCGAGGTCCATGAACGTGCCGAGCAGCAGCAGCAGCAAGTTGATCAGGAACAGCAGGACGTACTTGTTCTCGGTGATCGTCAGGAAGAACGCGGTCGCCTTGGCCGGGATCTGCATGATCGCCATCATGTAGCCGAAGCCGACCGAGAAGCCGATCAGCATCATCACCATCGCCACGGTCTTGACGACCCGATGCATGAGCTTGGGCAAGTCGCGCCACTTGTAGTCGCGGTAGACGAACACGGTGACGAGGAACGCGTACACGCAGGCGACCGCGGCGGACTCGGTGGCGGTGAAGATGCCCGACAGGATCCCGCCCATGATGATGACGATCGTGATCAGCCCCCAGAACGCGTCCAGGATGATGCCCGGCACCCGCGCGAGCGGCACCGCTTCCTCCTTCGGATAGCCCCGCCGGTACGCGGTCCACATCACGAGCCCGATCAGGCACAGCCCGAAGAGGAGCCCCGGGAAGACCCCAGCGAGAAAGAGGTGGGCGATCGAGATCGTGCCGCCGGCGGCGAGCGAGTAGATCACCGCGTTGTGCGAGGGCGGGATCATGAGCGCCTGAACCGATCCGCAGATCGTGACGTTGGTCGCGAACACCCTCGGGTAGCCCTGCTTCACCATCTGCGGGATCATCACCGAGCCGATCGAGGCGGTGTCCGCCACCGACGAGCCCGAGATGGCGCCGAAGAGGGTGCTCGCGAGCACGTTGACGAGCGCGAGCCCCCCGCGGATGAAGCCGACGAACACCTTGGCGAGGTTGACGAGCCGCGCCGCCATCCCGCCCTCGGCCATGATCGCGCCGGCGAGCACGAAGAACGGGATCGCGAGCAGCGCGAAGTCGTCGGTGCCGTCGGAGATCTTGAGCATCACCGCCTCGAGCGGGATGTCCACCCACAGCGCAGCGAGGATCGCCGCGAGGCCGAGCGCGTAGGCGACCGGCACGCCGATCGCGCAGAGGACGGCGAACGAGCCGAGGAGGACGAGGATCTCCATGCGCTACTCCAGCGCGCCCGGCTGGTCGCGGTACATCACCGAGGTGTCGGGCGGCGGCCCGATCCAGAGGCGCTCGGTGATGAAGAGCAGCGTGAAGAAACCGCCGATCGGGATCGGGAGATAGGTGAGTCCGACCGACAGCCCGGGAAACTCGGCGATCGACTGATGCCACAGGGCGCGGGAGAGCTGCCCGCCGTACCCGACCATGAACAGGCAGATCGCCACCATGCACGCGTCCGCCGCGCCGAGCAGGAGCCGCCGCTTCCCGGGGCTCACGGCCCTGACCAGCGCCTCCACCGCGATGTGGACCTTCGCCCGGTAAACCGCCGCGCCGCCGAGAAAGGAGAACATCACCATCATCAGCACCGCCGCCGGCTCGGGCCAGGAAAGCGGGCTGTCCACGACGTAGCGCATGAACACGCCGAGCGGGATGATCAGCGTGATGATCACGAGCGCGGCGGCGGAGACGACGATGCAGGCGAGGTACAGCCGCTCCATCGCCTGCACGTAGCGGGCCTTCAGGTCCATCCGCAACACCCCGCAAAAAACAGGCCGCCCCGCGGCGGCCTGTTGTCGGACGACTGCTTCCGGGCTACTTCGTTGCTTCGATGCGCTTGATCAGCGCGGTGTGCTTCGACCCGTACTTCTCGCGGACCGGCTTGGTGGCATCGTAGAACACCTTCTTGTCCACCTCGACGAACGTCACGCCGCCCGCCTTGAGCTTGGCCACCGAGTCGGCGACCATCGCGTCCCACAGCTTGCGCTGCTCGAGCTGGGCCTCGCGCGAGACCTTCCTGATCAGGTCCTGGTCGGCCTTGGACAGCTTGTCCCAGCTGATCTTCGAGAAAACGAGGATCTCGGGGATGATCAGGTGGCCGGTGAGGCTGTAGAACTTGGTGACCTGGTAGTGGTTCTGCGTCAGCAGCGACGGCGGATTGTTCTCCGCGCCGTCGACGACGCCGGTCTGCAGCGCGTTGTAGAGCTCCTGGAAGCCCATCGCGACGCCGTTCCCCCCCATCGCGTTCATCGTCTCGACGAAGATCGGGTTGCCCATCATGCGGATCTTCTGGCCCTTGAGATCGGCCGGTCCCTTGATCGGCTTCTTCGCGTAGACGCTGCGCGTGCCGGCGTCCATCCAGGCGAGCCCGACCAGCTTCGCGTTCGGGTTGGCGGTGAGCTTCGCGAGCAGCTCGGCGCCGATCGGGCCGTCGATCACCTTCCGCATGTGCGCCTCGTCGCGGAACATGAACGGCAGGTTGAAGACGTTGAGCTCGTCGACGATCGGGCCCATCGGGCCGACCGAGATGCGCGCGATCTGCAGCGCGCCGACCTGGGCCTGCTCGATCATCTCCTTCTCGCCGCCGAGCTGCATGGCGGGGAACATCTGGATCGACAGCCGGCCGTTGGTCTGCGCCTCGAGCTTCTTGCCCATGCGCACCACCGCCTCGACCGTCGGGTAGCCGAGCGCGTGGACATCGGTCGCCTTGAGCACCATCTTCTGCTGGGCGAGCCCGGCGGCCGGGGCGCCCAGCGCGCCGGCGCCCAGAACGACGGCGCAGGCGGTCAGGAATCGACGACGTTGGAACATGCAAGTTCCTCCTTTGCGTGGCAGTTCAGGGAATGAAACAATTGTTCTCGTTTGGGGTATTCATAGCACAGACATTCCCGGCTGGCAAACGACGCCGGTGGCGAGCCGGCTGGCCGTAGTCTACAGTCGCCGGCGTACTCCCGGAGGAGGGGATGGAGCGCTTCCACGTCGAGGTCGGCGACCAGGCCGAGTTCTCGAAGACGATCACCGAGACCGACCTCGCACTCTTCGCCGCCGTGAGCGGCGACTTCGACCCGATCCACGTCGACGAGGCGTACGCGCGCACGACGCCGTTCGGACGCCGCATCGCGCACGGCGCCCTGTCGCTCGCGCTCCTGTCGACCGTCTCGGCCCTGATCAGCCGCCGGGCGCGCGAGCGCGGCAGCCGCGGCACCTCGGTGTCGCTCGGCTACGACCGGATCCGGTTCCTCGCGCCGGTGTTCGTGGGCGACACCCTCACCGCGCGCTACACCGTGCTCGAGCTCGACCCGGCGACGCAGCGCAGCCGCTCCAAGGTCGAGGTTCTCAAGGCGGACGGCGAGCTCGCCGTCGCCGGCGAGCACCTGATGAAGTGGCTTCCGTGACCACCGCCGGCGCCCCCAGCCCGCTGCTCGCCGAGCGCCACCGCCTGATCGGGGACACGGTCCGGCGGTTCGCCGACCGTCACATCCGCCCGATCGCCGGCGAGCTCGACGAGACTGAAGGCTTTCCCGCCGACCTCTACGGCGAGATGGCCGGGCTCGGGCTGTTCGGAATCGCGGTGCCCGAGAAGCTCGGCGGCGCCGGTGGGGACGTCCTCGCCTACGCGGTCGTTATGGAGGAGCTCGCCCGGGGCTACGCCTCGGTCGCCGATCAGTGCGGGCTGGTGGAGCTCGTCGCCACGCTGCTCGCCGAGCACGGCAGCGCGGCGCAGCAAGCACGTTACCTGCGCCCGCTGCTCAAGGCGGAGCGCCGCTGCGCCTACGCGCTGACCGAGCCCGAGGCGGGCTCGGACCTGTCGAGCGTGCGAACCACGGCGACGCGGACCGCGCGGGGCTGGACGCTCACCGGGAGCAAGATCTGGATCCACAACGCGCCGGTGTGCGACTTCGCCGTCGTCCTCGCTCGCTCCGACGCGGCGGCCGAAGGCGCGCGCCCCCGCCGCGGGGGGATGAGCATCTTCGTGGTCGACAGCGACCGGCCGGGATTCGCCGCGGGCCGCAAGGAACACAAGATGGGCCAGCGGGCCTCCCAGGTCGGCGCGCTCACTTTCGACGACGTGCGGCTGCCCGCCGACGCCCTCCTCGGTCCCGAGGGCCGCGGGTTCCAGCTCATGATGGGCGTGCTCGACAAGGGTCGGGTCGGCATCGGCGCGCTCGCGGTCGGGATCCTCCAGGCGGCCCTCGAGGCGTCCATCGAGTACGCAAAGGTTCGGCGGCAATTCGGGCAGCGGATCGCCGATTTCCAGGCGGTGCAGTGGCTGGTCGCGGACATGGCCAAGGATACGCACGCCGCGCGGCTGCTCGTGCACGCCGCGGCGGCGAAGCTCGATGCCGGGGAGCGGGCCACTCTCGAAGCATCGATCGCGAAGTGCTTCGCCTCGGACGCCGCGGTGCTGCACGCCGCGAATGCGGTGCAGATCCACGGCGGCTCGGGCTATATCCGCGGGTTCGAGGTCGAGCGCCTCTACCGCGACGCCAAGATCACCCAGATCTACGAGGGCACGAACCAGATCCAGCGGCTCATCATGGCGCGTCAGCTGCTGGGGGAATGAGGGGGGACGGGCGCGAAGCGGGTCAGCGCCGGGCACCGCGGAACACGAACCGCGTGGCAAGCCGGAACGGCGCCGCCGGCTCCGGCTGCTCGAACAGACAGACCCCGTCGACCCGCAATGGGGCCGCGGGGAGCGCAGCGATCGCCTCGCGGGCGCCGGCGATGAGCGCGGTCACCTCATGCGGCGTCGCCTCCTCGAGGCTGCCCGTGAGCGTGAGGTGGAACCGGTACTCGGCGAACACGTAGGGATACCCCCACTCCTCGAGATACCGGTCCTGGCGCGGCGACAGGCCCGTGCGGCGGCGGCGGTCGAACTCGGCGGCCGGGAGCGGCGCCCGGAACGCCTCGAACTCGCGAACGCAGTCGGCTGCAAGCTCGTTGACGCGGCTCTCGCGTGTCGCCGGGACAAGCGCGAGGAAGTCGGCGAGCCGCGTCACCTCGAACGGCGGGAGCGGGATCGATCGGCGCGCCCGGCAGAACCGGGCCAGGGCGTCGGCGAGTGCGTTCCGGGTCGTGCCCTCGCGCAGGGCGAACGGCGCTTTCAGCGTCCCGTGAAAGCCATACTTTCGCGGCTCGGTGGTGAGCGCGTGGAACGCCTCGGGCGCGAGCCCGGCGATCGCCGGCTGCTCGACGCGCTCCCCGGTCGCGGCGTCGCGGCCGAGCCAGCGGGCGCCGAACCGCCACCAGCCGCTCGACGTCCGCGGCGCGAAGTAGAGGGCGTACCGGGAAGCAGACATGCGGTACTCGAACGCTCGGCTCCCGCCGCCCTACTCGCGCCCCGGCGGCGAAGCGCGCCGCTCAGCCGCGAAACGGCGCGGTGAGCTGGGTGGTGATCGACCGCAGCTTGTCGAGGATCGAGCGGCCCAGCCGCGACTCGGCTGCCGCCGAGACCTTCGCTCGCTGGGTCTTCACGAACTCGGGCGACTGCGTGAAGACGTGGTAGCGCTCGAGCGCCGCGACGATGTGGTTCTGCAGGAGCGACAGGTTCACCGGCTTGTTCACGAACCGGAAGATGCGCGCCTCGTTGATCAGGCTGATGATGAGCTCCGAGTCGGACGCGCCGGTGGTGACGATCACGAGCGTCTGCGGGTGCTCCTGCTTCAGCAGCTTGAACAGCACCGTGTTGTCCACCCGCTGCGACTCGAGGTCAGCGACCAGGAGCGCGACCTCGTTGACGGCAAGCGCGTGCAGGGCGTCGTCGAGGGTGGCGGCGTGGACGACGCGGCACAGATCGCCCGACATCTCGCGCGTCGCGCGCGCCATCGCCGGGTCGTCGAGCACCAGCGCGACGACGTCCTCGGCCGGCTTCGCCGCCGCGCGCGGCGGCGGGCTCGCCTCGAGCGCGATCGCGATCGTGACGGCCTCGTCGATGGTGGCCCGCAGGTCGTCCTGATTCCACGGCTTCGAGACGAAGCGGAACACCTCGCCGTCGTTCACCGAGCCGACGATCGCGGCGAGGTCGGAGTAGCCGGTGAGCAGCATCCGCACGGTCGTGGGCGCGATCAGCTTGACCTCGCGCAGCAGCTCGACGCCGAGCATGCCCGGCATGCGCTGGTCGCTCACGACCACATGGAAGGGCTGGCTCCGCACGAGCCCGAGCGCCTGCTCGCCGCTGGAGGCCACGGTGACCTCGTAGACGTCGCGGAAGATCGTCCGCAGGGCGTTTACGACCCGCTCCTCGTCGTCCACGAACAGCACGCGCGGCTTGCGCACTCCGGTCGCCGGGGCCCTCGCCGCCGGTCGCTCGGCCTGCGCCGGCCCCGCCCCCGCGTCGCCCGTGGAGATCGCGCGCCGGAGCGCGTTCACCCTCGCGGCGCGCATCCGGTGGGTCCCCGACGGCGTTTCCTCCGTCGTCGGCTGCGGCGCCGTGATCTCGTGCTCGCCGGTGTCGCTCAGGTCCGTGGTGAACGGCTGGTCGTCGAACGCGAGGTGCAGCGCCTCCAGGAACTGCCGCGCGCTCCGGAACCGGTCCTCGGGCCGCTTGGCGAGCGCCTTGAGGAGCACCCGGTCGATCTGCTTCGACAGCCGCGGCTCGAGGGCGGACGGCAGCGGCGGCGGCATCTCGAGGATCTGCCGCATCAGGCTCGCGCCCTGCCCTTCGAACGGCCGCCGCCCGGTGAGCACCTCGTACACGATGACCGCCGCGGAGTACCCGTCGCTCCGCTCGTCGGCCGTCTGGCCGTCGAACTGCTCCGGCGCCATGTAGTACGGCGTGCCGAGCACCTCGCCCATCAGCGTGAGGTGCGACTGCTCGAGCCGCGCGATGCCGAAGTCCGAGATCTTCGCCGCGCCCATCTCGCTGATGAGCAGGTTGCCCGGCTTGATGTCGCGGTGGATGACCCCGCGCGAGTGCGAGTACTCGAGGCCCTCGAGCAGATGATCGAGGACCTCGGGGAAGACCTTGAGCTCCGGCCGGTAGCCGGCGACGAGGTGCTCGCGCAGGCTCCGGCCGATCACGCACTCCATCGCGATGAACGCGCACGCGTCGTCCTCGCCGTACTCGTAGATCGCGACGATGTTCGGATGGTGCAGGTTGCCGGCGGCGCGGGCCTCGCGCTTGAAGCGCTCGAGCGCCTGCTCGGCGTCGTTCGGGTCGAGGTCGCGCTTGCGGATCACCTTCAGCGCGACGTCGCGCTTGATCACCGGGTCGTGGCCCTTGTAGACCACGCCCATGCCGCCGCGGCCGAGCTCGCCGACGATCTCGTACTTACCGATCTGCGCCGGGTGGTCGGGAATCATGCGACCGCTTCCTCGCGCGCCGCGACCTGCCGCACCGGCAGCGTCACGGTGAAGCGGGTGCCGACGCCGACCTTCGAGTCGACGGTGATCCGCCCGCCGTGGCCCTCGACGATCTTGTAGCTGATCGAGAGCCCGAGCCCGGTGCCCTTGCCGACCTCCTTGGTGGTGAAGAACGGGTCGAAGATCTTGGGCAGGACCTCCGCCGGGATGCCGTGCCCGTTGTCGGTCACCTCCACCGCGACGTGCTCGCGATCGGGCTGGAAGGTGCGCACGTTGATGACGCCGCCCTCCTCCGGGGTCGCCTGCGCGGCGTTGGTCAGAAGGTTCAGGAACACCTGGTTGATCTGCGAGGGCGCGCACGCGATCTTCGGGATCGGGCCGAGGTGCCTGTTCACGGTGCGCCGCTTGAGCTGGTGCTTGGCGATCGACAGCGCCCCGCCGAGCCCCTCGTTCAGGTCGAACTCCGCCATCTTGCTGCGGTCGAGGCGCGCGAAGTTCCGCAGGTTGTTGACGAGCTCCGAGATCTGCCCGATCCCGTAGAGGCCGTCCTGCACCAGCTTGTCGAGATCCGGGAAGGTGCCGCCCGAATGGGCGTCGCTCAGCGCGTGCGACGCGACTGCGAACTGGCGCGAGAGCGCAGCGTCGTCGGTGTGGTCCGACTGCAGCATCGCGATCAGCTTCTCGGCCTCGCCGAGCGCCGCGGCGACCCTGGGCATGCGCCCGTGGACCGTGTCGAGGCTCGCCTTCACGTACGCCAGCGGCGTGTTCACCTCGTGGGCGACGCCGGCCACCATCTGGCCGAGCGAGGACATCTTCTCGCTCTGGATGAGCAGCGCCTCCTGCTCCTTAAGCTGGTGGAGCGCGGCCTTCAGCTCCTTGGTGCGCTCCTCGACGCGGTGCTCGAGGAACTCGTTCGCCTCGCGCAGCTGCCGGTTCAGCCCGGTGATCGCGCGGTAGCTGCCGGTGAG
>DATEDA010000044.1:0-17867 GCA_035286595.1 Burkholderiales bacterium
CTCGATCGTCCACGGCTCCAGTGTCAGCCACGCCCGCCGGACGCGCGCGTACGAGGGGAAGCGCTCGAGGCGCTGCTCGACGCGCTTGAGGGCGGCGTCCACGACGGCCGGCGCAGCGAGCGCCCCTGCCTGCCCGGGGACCACGCCGAGCGAGCGAGCGAAGCCGGGCCACGCTTCGCCGCTCAACACGATCAGCGCCGCGAGGTAGGGCTTTGCCTCGCCGAGCACCATCGCCTGCTCGAACAGCGGATCGTCGGCGATCGCCATCTCGAGATCGGCCGGCGCGATCTTCTCGGCCGTCGACAGGATGAGGACCTCCTTGAGCCGCCCGACGATGCGGACGTGGCCGGCCTCGATGCGGGCCTGGTCGCCGGTGTGGAGCCAGCCCTCGGCGTCGATGGCTTCGCGCGTCGCATCCGGCCGCTCCCAGTAACCGAGCATCACGCTCGGGCTGCGGACCAGCAGCTCGTCCTTTTCGCCGAGCCTCACTTCGGTGCCCGGCAGCGGCGCGCCGACGGACTCCGGCAGCTTGTCCTCCACGCGGTTCGCGGCCACGACCGGCGCGGCCTCGGTGAGGCCGTAGCCCTGCACGAGCGGCAGGCCGAGGCCGATGAAGCAGCGGGCGAGGTTCGGCGCGAGCGGCGCGCCGCCGCTCACCGCCAGGCGCACTCGCCCGCCGAAACGCTCGAGCACCCGTCTCGCGACGAGACGATCGAGGAGCGGCCACGCGAGGCGCGCGAACGGTCCCGGCCCCGGGCCGGCGCGGCCTCGAATCGCCGCCAGCCGATCCCCACGGTCAGGTCGAAGAGCGCCCGAGCGAGCGGCCGCCTCGCCAGTCCGCTGGAAGCCACTGCGACACAGCGCCCCACGCGATGCCGGCGGCAGCGTGCCGGGGCCCGTTCTCGTCGAGACACAGGATGCGCGCGAGCGCGGGAAACTCGCCACGCAGCGGCGCGAGCCCCTGCCACTGCGCCGCCGATCCGATCAACGCCAGCCGGGCGCCCGAGTCGCCGAGGATGTACGCGATGTTCCCTGGGCTATCGGTCGTGTAGAGCGGAACGACGACCAGGCCGAGGCCTTGCGCCGCCTGGTCGAAGCAGACCCATTCGACGCTGTTGGGCGCCAGCACCGCCACCCGGTCGCCGCGCGCGAGGCCTTCGCGCGCCAGGTCGAGCTGCACCATCGCCCGACCGATGGGTCGTACCGGCGGTACGCTTCGGCGCCGGGCGTGCGCGCGCAACGGCGCAGGAACAGGCCGGGGAGCGTGCGTGCCTCGGCGGCGGAGACCGGATCGAGCGTGCCTGCCGCGTGCACGGGTCGGAGCGCGTTGACGGACGAGCCGACGGTAGCGCAAGTGCCGCGCGAGGCTTTGACGACGGTCAAGCGGAGCGGGCAGGATGATGTTGAACTAGCCGGATCCAGGCTCTCGATCAGCAGCGGACCGATGTACAAGCACATTCTCGTGCCGACCGACGGCTCGAGCCTGTCGCGGAAAGCCATCAAGATCGCCGCGGCGCTCGCCCGCGCGCTCGGGGCTCGGATCACCGCGATCTATGTCGTCCCCGAAGGCGTCCCGACCTTGTTCAGCGGGGATCGCCTCTACGGATCGGGAATCCTGGGTCGCCAGTACCGGGAGCTCGTCACGAGCGAGGCGAAGAAGGCGCTGGCAGTCGTCGAGATCGAGGCCGGGATCGCCGGCGTGGCGTATGCGAGCGTCCAGGCGCTCGCCGGGCACCCCTGGCAAGAAATCATCCGGACGGCCCGCTCCCGGCGCTGCGACCTGATCGTCATGGCATCGCACGGCCGCGCGGGCCTGACGGCGCTCGCGCTCGGCAGCGAGACGACGAAGGTCCTGGCGCACTCGAAGATCCCCGTCCTCGTCTGCCGGTAGGCGCGGCGGATGGGCGCACGCCATGGATTCTCGGACCCTCCTTCCGGCCACTGCATTCCGGGCCCGCGCGCTCCTGCTCGGTGCGCGGCTCGACCTTCGCAACTGGCCCGAAGGCGAGACGCTCGCCCGCTTGCCACTCGCCGTCCGGCTGCCGGAGGGCGGCGTCGCGGTGCTGTTCCGCTACGGCGTCGCGGTGCTGTTCGGCGTCACGGCCGAGGACGAGCACGCGCTACGCGAGAAGCTCGCGCCGCTCATCGAGCACCAGTATCGCATCGCGGAAGTCGAGGAGCTCGAGGTGCGCGTCGACGAGGGCCGCGCCGAGGGGCTGCTGGAGGGCGCGCTGGTCGTGCAATCGGCGAGCCTGGAGCGGCTCCAGCTCATCGCCGACGCCCTCTCGAAGAGCTTGCTGCTCGGCCATTACGAGACCCGCATCGCGGGCGAGTTCGACCGCATCGAGCCGCTCGCGCTGGAGCTCGAGCGCAAGGGGCGCATCCGCGGCCGGACGCGCGAGCACGTAAGGCGCATCGGCGCGCTGATGCTGATCGAGCACCGCATGGTCGGCCGCGCGGAGATCGGCGACAAGCCCGATCTGCTCTGGGACCACCCCGAGCTCGAGCGGCTCTACGCGCTGCTCGAGACCGAGTTCGAGATCCGCGAGCGGCTGGCCGCGCTCGGACGCAAGCTCGATCTGGTTGCGCGCACCGTGCGAACGCTCGTCGAGCTGATCGACACCAGGCACTCGCTGCGCGTCGAGTGGTACATCGTCATCCTGATCGTGGTGGAGATCCTGCTCACGCTCTACGACATGTGGCTGCGCTGAGCCGGTGTGCCGCTCAAAGCTTCGGTTCGCCCGGGTGGGCGTAGGTCCGTTCGTGGACGGTCTGGCACTCGATGCAGCGCGTCGCAGCAGGCGCGGCAAGCAGCCGCTCGTACGCGATCTCGCGACCGCAGCTTTCGCACCTGCCGTACGTGCCGGCCGCGAAGCGGTTCCGTGCGGCCTCGAGCTCCCGGAGCTCGGTCAAGTCGCGGGACACTTCCGCGGTATCGAGATCGGAGAGCAGATCCGCAACCGCCTCGTCGCCGGTATCGGTGACCGGGCCGGCCACCGCGCCGAAGCTCTCCTCCCGCGACTGTTCGACCTCCTGTCGGATCTCGGCGGTGAGCTTCTCGTACCGGTCCTCGATGATGCGCGTCAGCTCGGCCCGCTGTTCGACGGTCAGCGCCACGATTGAGTCCTCCTGGTTGAGTTCGCTCGTCGAATGTACCGGGGCGCCCCCCGCCGGCCTTGATCGCGGTCAAGCCGCACGCGAGGCGGTTGATTTCGGTCAACAGTGCCCGGCGGGGCGGCGATACCGTGTCCGGGAGGATCTGGTCGATCCCGCGGCCGGTCATGACGTCGCCGCAGAGGAACAGCGTGACGGCGCGCGATTGTGCGGTCGGGCGGTCAGTCGGCGTCGCCACTTTCTCGCGCTTCGGTCGTGCAGGGAACGGCGCGGCGCAGCCCCCCAGCAGCGCTGCCGCCCGGCCGAGGAACCGACGCCTCTCCATGGCGCCGAACGAGCCGCTCAGCGCGCGCCGCGCGTCGGCGGGCTGTGCAGCCGGTCGTCGTCGTCGATCTGGGCGAGCAGCTCCTCGACCCGGCGGGCGCCCACCTCGCTCGCGAGGAGCTCGCGCGGCGCGCGGCCCCCGAGCTGCACGCTCGGCCGGTCGAGCCAATCGGCCGCTTTGGCGGGATTGCCGAACACGCGGACCGCGATGTCGACGACGTAAGCGGCATCGTGCCGGTGCATGGCGCCAATGTTACCGCCGTCCTCGCGTGGGCTCGCCGCCAGCAATGATCGTTCTCATCCCCGAACCCACAGGTGACCGAGTGCGGCGGCGGCAATGCCCGCCGGCGCCACGTACCGCAGGACCCAGTGCAGCCGCGCAGCGGCCGCCGGCGGCAGGCGGAGCTCCTCGGCGAGGAAGGTCCGGGGCAGCGCCCAGCCGGCGAGCACCGCGAGCGCAAATCCGCCGACCGGCAGGAGAACGTTCGAAGTGAGGTGATCGAGCAGGTCGAACACCGTCGCCTCGGCGAAGCCGGGGAGGCCCCCGAGCGGATGCCAATCCGCCCAGCGATTGAACGACAGCACGGTCGCGATCCCCGCGACGAAGCACGCCGCCGCGGGCACGGCGCTCGCCGTCGGCCGGGACCAGCCGAGCCGGCGGGTGAACAGGGCGGCCGCGAGCTCGAGCATGGAGATCGCCGAGGCGAGCGCGGCGACGAACAGGAGGACGAAGAATGCGACGGCGGCGAGCGTGCCGAAGGGCATCCGGGCGAAGGCGAGCGGCAGCGTGACCAACACCAGGCCCGGCCCGCTCGCCGGATCAAGACCGTTCGCGAACACGAGCGGGAACACGGCGAACCCGGCCAGGAACGAGATCGTCGTGTCGGCGACCACGGTCGCGATCGCGGCGCGCCTGAGATCGATCGCTGCGCCGGCGTAGCCGGCATAAGTGATCATCAGCCCGAGCCCGACTCCGATCGAGAAGAAGCCGAGGCCGAGGGCCTCGAGCGCCGCGCGGGCCGTTACGCGCTGCGGGTCGAGGCGAAAAAGGAACCCGAGCGTCGCCTGCAGCCCGCCGGACGCCATCGAGTAGGCGGCGAGGCCGAGGAGCAGCACGACCAGCGCCGGCATCAGCACCTTGCAGGCCACCTCGATGCCTCCGCCGACGCCGCGCGCGACGATCACCGCGGTGATTCCGAGGAACAGCGCGTGGTAACCCGCCAGGCGCAGGGGCGAGGCGAGCAACGCGTCGTAGCGCGCCTGCACGGCAGACGGCTCGGCGCCGGCGAGCCCGTCGAGCGCCGTCTCGACGGCGTAGGCGATCGTCCATCCTCCGATCACCGAGTAGAAGCTCAGGATCAGCAGGCCGGTCACGATGCCCAGCGCGCCGACCCATGCCCAGCCCCGGCCGGCGCCGTGCGCGGCCGCAACCGCCGCGATGCTCGTCGCCGCGTCGCCGCCGCCACGCCGGCCGATGGCGAACTCCGCGAACATGAGCGGCACCACGACCAAGACGAGACCCGCCATGTAGAAGAGCACGAACGCGCTGCCGCCGTTCGCGCCCACCTCGTAGGGGAACTTCCAGATGCTGCCGAGGCCGACCGCCGAGCCGACCGCGGCGAGGATGAATCCGGTGCGGCCGGACCAGGCCTCGCGCGGCGCCGCCACGGTCAGTTGACCCGCCGGGTGAACGCTCCGTCGACGACGAGGTTGGCGCCGCTGATGTGGCACGCCGCCGGGCTCGCGAGGAACACGACGGCGCGCGCGACGTCGTCCGGCCGCCCGAGGCGCCCAAGCCGCGCATGGGCGATCGCCTTCTGGTACATGGGGTTGCCCTCCTGCTCGCGCTTGTGCCACACGCCGCCCGGAAAGTAAATCGGGCCCGGCGTGACCGTGTTCGCCCGGATCCCCTTCGGGCCCAGGGTGCGGCTGAGCTCGGCCACGTAGTTGGTGAGCGCGGCCTTCATCGCGCCATAGGCCTGCAGGAAGCCGTCGGGGAAGATGTCGTGGCCGACCTCGATCGCCGCGATGCTCGCGATCTGGACGATGGCGGCCGCATCGGAGCGTTCGAGGAGCGGCTGGGCCGCCTCCACGGCGTGCACCGTCCCCAGGAGGTCGACCTCGAAGTAGCGCCGCCAGCCTTCGTCGCCGGCGAGTCCGCCCATGGCGCTGACGTTCGACACGAGCACGTCGAGCCCGCCGAGCTCCTGGCCGACCGCGGCAATCCAGGCCTTGAGGGCGGCACCGTCGCGGACGTCGACCGCTCGCCCGGTGGCCGTGATCCCCTTCTTCCGGAGCGCGGCGACCGCGGCTTCGACCGAAGCCCCGTCGCGGGCGCAGATCCCGACGTGACAGCCTTCGTCGGCGAAGGTCTCGGCGATGGCGCGGCCGATCCCCCGCGTCGCGCCGGTCACGATGGCTCGTTTCCCCTTGAGTCCCAGATCCATGCGCGTTCCTCTATATGTCGGGTTGCGGCGGAGTCGTCTTCGGCTGGAGCGACCGGTACGCGCGCTTGAAGAGCGGGAAGAGAAGGAACGCGAGGGTCGCCAGGAGCAGCGCGAGCGACACGGGCCGCTCGACGAAGATCCCGAAGTCGCCGTGCGAGATCATGACGCTCTGGCGGAACGCGACCTCGAGCTTCGGGCCAAGCACGAGGCCGAGGAGCAGCGGCGCGCCCTCGTAGGCCCAGCCCCGCAGGACATAACCCAGCGCCCCGAAGCCGAGCATCATCCAGATGTCGGGGACCGAGTTGTTCACGCTGTACATGCCGGTGAAGCAGAACAGCATCACCAGCGGCAGCAGGACCTTCTTGGGGACCCGCAGCATGTTGGCGAAGAGCGGGATGAAGGGCAGGTTGAGCAGCAGCAGGATGAAGTTGCCGATGTACATGCTCGCGACGACCGCCCAGAAGAGCTCCGGGTGCTCCGCGATCAGCAGGGGCCCGGGCGTGACGCCGTGGATCAGCAGCGCGCCAAGGAGAATGGCGGTCACGGGGCCGAAGGGGATGCCCAGGACGAAGAGCGGAATGAAGGCCGATTGCGTGGCCGAGTTGTTGGCGGACTCCGGCCCGGCGACGCCCTCGATGGCGCCCTTCCCGAACTCTTCGGGGTGCTTCGAGAGCCGCTTCTCCACCGCGTACGACGCGTAGGTGGCGATGACCGGCGCCGGGCCGGGAACCAGCCCCACGCCGAAGCCGATCCCCGCGCCCCGCAGGATGGCACCGATCGACCGCCGCAGATCCTGCAGCGTCGGATACAGGTCGCGGAAACGCGGCACCAGCACCCGCTGCTCCAGCTGTGCCGGCGGTTTCGCGGCATTCACCAGCACCTCTCCCAGCCCGAAAACGCCGATCGCCACCGCCACGAACTCGATGCCGCCCAGGAGGTAGGCGGTGTCGAACGTGAAGCGCGCGTTGCCGGTGACGGGATCGAGGCCGATCGTGCCGAGGATCAGGCCCACGACGGCCATGATCAGCGCCTTGACGAGCGAAGTGCCGGTCACGTTGCTGAGGACGACGAAGCCGAAGACCATCAGCGAAGCGAACTCCGGCGGCCCGAAGGCGAGCGCCGCCGCCGCGAGCGGCGGCGCGATCAGCACCAGGCCGAAGATCGCGATGGTTCCCGCGATGAACGACCCGATGGCGGCGATGGCGAGCGCGGGTCCCGCGCGACCCTGCTGCGCCATCTTGTAGCCGTCGATGCAGGTGATGACGGACGCGGTCTCGCCGGGAACGTTGATGAGGATGGACGTGGTCGAGCCGCCGTACATCGCCCCGTAGTAGATCCCCGCGAGCATGATCAGGGCGGAGGTGGGGTTGAGACCGAAGGTGACCGGGATGAGCAGCGCGATCCCGGCGATCGGCCCGAGGCCGGGAAGGATCCCGACCAGCGTTCCCACGATCGCGCCGATCAGGCAGTACAGCAGGTTCTGCGCCGTGGCGGCGACCGTGAAGCCGCCGATCAGATACTGGAGCGACTCGAGCATCCGGTCCGTGCTCCCGTCACAGCCCGAGCCAGCCCGAGGGCAGCGGAATCCTGAGCCAGTGCACGAAGACGACCTGGGAGAAGCCCGCACTCACCAGGGCGATCAGTCCGGAGACGTGCCACTTGCGGACGCCGAGAATCCATAGCAGCGCGAGCATCAGCACAAAGCTCACGATCGCGTAGCCGAGCGTCTCCAGGAGTGCCGTGGCGAAGGCCACCGCACCCATGAACAGGACGACCCGCAAGGTCGCACCGTCGCCACTCGCTGCGGCTGGCGGAGCCGGCGTCATCGGCACGGCCGCAGGCTTGGGTCGCGCGAGGTGCAACCGGATTCCGTGGCTCGCAGCCAGCCCCATCAGCAGCAGACCGAGCACCAGCGGGAAGAACCCCGACCCTGGCGCGCGCAGCGTGCCGAGGGGGAGCCCGAGCGAGAGCGCCGCGGTAGCCGCTCCGAACAGGAACAAGGTGATCGCCGCCGGCATCGTTCAGGCTCGCCGCGCGCCGGATTCACCGGCCGTAGAAGACCGTCGTCGGCGGCCTGACGGTGAGCCACACCGCGTCGCAGGCCTTGAGGACTTCCGGAGAAAGCTTGACGTCGGTCGCCGCGATGTTCTCTTCCAGCTGGGCCACCGAGGTGGCCCCGTTCGTGAACGCCGTGATGGCCGGGTTGGCGAGCACCCAGGCGAGCGCGAACCGCGGCATGCTCACGCCCGCTTCGGCGGCGATTCGCTTCAGCTCGTCGATGGCGGCGAAGTTCAGGTCGTTCCAGTACGGCTTGTTGTAGAGATAGCCCCACTTGCCGAGGCTGTAGCGGGCGCCTTCGATCGGCGGCTTGCCCTTGTCGTACTTCCCCGAGAGGAGCCCAGCCGCCATCGGGCTGAACGGGCACACGCCCACGCCCTCCTCGAGACAGAGCGGGAGCAGCTCGTACTCGACGTCCCGCGCGAGCAGGTTGAACGGCGGTTGGATCACGTCCCAGCGCGCGAGGTTCTGCCTGTCGCTGATGCCCAGCGCCTTGGCGAGCTGGAAGGCCCGGAAGTTCGAGCAGCCGAGGTAGCGCACCTTGCCCTGACGGACCATGTCGTCCATCGCCCGCACCGTCTCGTCGAGCGGCGTGTCGTAGTCGGGCATGTGGGCGTAGTAGATGTCGAGATAGTCGGTCCCCAGCCGCTCGAGGCTCCCCTCGAGCGCCTGCATCAGGTGCTTGCGCGAGAGGCCCATGTCGTTGGGGCCCGTGCCCGCGCCCGCCTCCCAGGGCCGAAAGGGCGTGGGACGGGCGAGGTCGATCGGGCCGGCGAACTTCTGCTCGCCGTATTTCGCCGCGAGCTTCTTGACGTGGCCGCCCTTGGAGGCGAGCACGATCGAGTCGCGCTTGCCCTTGATCGCCTTGGCGACGATCTGCTCGGTGACGCCGTTGACGTACATGTCCGCGGTGTCGATGAAGTTCACGCCGAGATCCAGCGCGCGCTCGATGATTCCGAGCGAGGTCTGCTCGTCGACCTGCTTGCCGAAGGTCATCGTCCCCAGGCTGAAGGCGGAGACTTTCAGCCCGGTTCGTCCCATCTTCCGGTATTGCATCGGCGTCTTCCGCGTCGCGCGGCTCGTTACTGCGCCAGCACCTCTTGCCAGGTCGTCACCGTCCATTGCGTCTTGAACAGCTCCTCGACGGCCGGCTTCGCTTTCGTGCGGAACGACTCGGCATCCGGGACTACCACCTGCATGCCCTTCCGCTGGAGGTCGAGCAGGTAGGCGCTCTCGCCGGTTTTCATCTTGGCGTTGGCCCAGTCGGTCGCCTCCTTCGCCGCCTGGACGATCAAATCCTGGTCGGCCCGGGACAGGCGATCGAAGAACGACTTGTTGATGAGCATCCCGCCGGTCTGCACGAGGTGGTTGGTCATGATCAACTGCGTCTGCACCTCGTCGAGCTTGAAGGACGAGATCTGCGGCAGATCGCCCTCGGAGGAGTCAGCCTTGCCCGACTTCAACCCCGGGTAAAGGTCCGGCAGCGAGAGCGCGACCGGGTCCGCACCGACCGCTTTCCAGACGGCCATCCAGCTGGGAATGGGCGGCAGCCGCAGCTTCATGTTGTAAGCGTCGGCCGGCGTGTAGATCGGCTTCTTCGCCGTGGTTTGCCGCTGGCCACGGTAGATCGTCCCCAGGTACTTCAGGTTGCCGTTCTTCTCCATCTCGGCCTGCGCCTGCTGGCCGAGCTTGCCGTTCCAGACGCGCATGTAGTGGTCGAAGTCCTTCATGACGTACGGACCGGTGAAGAAGTAGTACCGGGGCGCGTAGAGTTCCAGAAAGTTCGTCCCGTTGGACTGCATTTCGAGCTGGCCGGCGCTGTTCAGCTTGTTGATGTCGATCTCCGTCTTGGTGCCGGCGTCGATCTGCACGGCGATGCGGCCGCCGCTGCGGGTCTCGACCAGCTCTTTGAACTTCTCGGCCGCGTCGACGAGGATATGGCCGGGCTTGAACGGGGTGCCGAGCCGGATCGTGGTCTTGTCCGCGGGCGCGGCCTGCTGGGTCTCGGTCGCGGCGCAACCGGCGAGGCCGAGCGCCAGCGCGAGCACCGGGGCGGTCAGATTCCATCGCAGGGTGGTCATGACGTGTTCCCTCCTTTCGCTACTTCTTGATCTCCGCCACCAGCTTGGCGTAGCGCTGGTCGTCCGCGGCCATCAGCTTCCCGAACTCCGCGGATCCGACGTAGGCCAACGCCACGCTCATGTCGGTGGCGTTCTTCTTGAACGCCGCGTCGTCCATGCCTCTCTTGAATGCGTCGTGCAGAGCCCGGATCACTTCGGGCGGCGTTCCCTTCGGCGCCGCGAGCCCGCGCCACTGGCCCATGGCGAAGTCGACGCCCTGCTCGCGCACCGTCGCCACATCCGGGAAGTCGGGCATCCGCTGCTCGGAGAAGAGCGCGATGATGCGCAGCTTCCCGGCTTTCACATGAGCGATGCCCTCCGGCGGGCCCACCGAGACGGCGTTGACGTGCCCGCCGAGGAGGGCGGTCACCGACGGACCACCGCCGGCAAACGGGATGTGGTTGAACTTGACTCCGGCGGCCTTCTCGAACGCGAGCGCGATGAGGTGTACGCCGCCGCCGGCGCCGGAGTTGCCCACCGTGATCAGGCCGGGGTTCTTCCGGGCGTAGTCCAGGAACTCCTGCAGGTTCTTCCACGGCGCGTCGGCCCGGACCTGGAACATCACCGGGTCCTGGACGACGTTGATGATCGGCTCGAAGTCCCGGTAGGTGAACGCAGTCTTCACCTGGTGCGGCAGGATCGTGATCGGGGTGATCGCCGTCACGAGCGTGTAGCCGTCGGGCTTGGCCCGCGCTACGTCGGTGAAGCCGACCGCCCCGGCCCCGCCGGGCTTGTTCAGCACCACCACGGCCTTGCCCAGGTATTTCTGGCTGCTGTTCGCAAGCGCCCGGAACACCAGGTCCGTGGCCCCGCCGGCGGCATAGGGAACGATGATCTGCACCTCTTTGGCGGGGAACTGCTGGGCGAGACTCGCACCCGTAAGTCCGAAGAGCATGCCCAACCCCATGACGATGCCCACCGCGCCTTGCAAGCTCGCCTTACGGACCGGAATGATGTTCATCACGGCGACCTCCTTCGATTGAGTGCTTCGCTTGATATGACTCTGCGCCGCACGGTTGGCGGGTATCTTGCGCAAGATCAAAGGATCGATGCCCTGCGCGGAGCATGAGGACGCTGCGGCGCTGATCGGATTTCGCACCCATAAAACGGCCCGATTTGACGCACGTCAGCCAGCCGAAGCACACCGCCCGGCAGCATGACGCTCAATGGCGCCGCGGCTCACTACAGAGAACCCCCACGCGCTGGCGGCGAGCGAGGTCCTTGCCCGGCTCGGCACCGATCCCGAACGCGGCCTCGCCGCGGGGGAGGCGCACGCGCGTCTCGTCGCGGACGGCCGCAACGAGCTGCCTTCCGCCCCGCCCGTCCCGCGCTGGCGGCGCTTCCTCGCCCAGCTCGAAAGCCCGCTCGTCCTGCTGCTGATCGCGGCGGCCGCGATCTCGCTCGGCGTCTGGTGGTACGAAGGCGCCGAGCACGTGCCGTACGAGGCGCTCGCCATCCTCGCGATCGTGGTCGCGAACGCGGTTCTCGGCTTCGTGCAGGAGGAGCGGGCGGAGCGCGCGGTGGCGGCCCTGAAGGGCATGACCGCCGCCACCGCGCTCGTCGTGCGCGACGGCGAGCGGAAGAGCGTGCCCGCGGCGGAGGTGGTGCCCGGCGACCTCCTCGTGATCGAGGAAGGCGCGACGATCCCCGCCGATGCGCGGCTGACCCGATCGGTTTCCCTGCAGACCGCCGAGGGCGCGCTCACCGGAGAAAGCACGCCGGTCGAAAAAGGCGTCGATCCCATCGCCGCCGGTGCGGCGCTCCCCGACCGCTCGAACATGATCTTCTCCGGCACGGCGGCGACGTACGGCCACGGCCTCGCGGTGGTCACGGCAACCGGTGCGCGCGCCGAGATCGGGCGCATCGCGGGGCTGCTCGCGGCGACGGAGAGCCCGCCGACGCCGCTGCAGCGCCAGCTGGACAAGGTCGGCAAGGTGCTTGGCGCGGTCGTCGTCGCCATCGCGGTCGTCGTCGCCGCCACGGTCCTCGCGGTCGAGCAGGTCTACACCGCCGCGGCCCTCGTCGGCGTGCTGCTGTTCGCGATCGCGCTCGCGGTCGCCGCGGTCCCGGAGGGCCTGGCGGCCGTGACGACGGTCGTGCTCTCGCTCGGCACGCAGCGCATGGCGAAGCGCAACGCCATCGTCCGCACGCTCGCAGCGGTGGAGACGCTCGGCTCGGCGACCGTGATCTGCACCGACAAGACCGGCACCCTCACGCGGAACGAGCTGACGGTTCGCGCGCTCGTGACCGCGAGCGGCCGGGTGGACTTCACGGGCACCGGCTATGCGCCCGAAGGAAAGCTGATGGCGGGTGGCCGGCAGATCACCGAAGCCACGTTCCGCGCGGAGGCCGAGCGGGCGCTGACGGCCGGCCTGCTGTGCAACAACGCCACCGTGGCGGAGCGCGAGGGGCAGTGGATCGTGCTCGGCGATCCCACCGAAGGCGCGCTGAAGGTGGCGGCGATGAAGGCCGGCCTCGACCCGATGCGCCTCGCGACGCGTCTCGCGCGGGTGGGCGAGATCCCGTTCTCCTCGGAGCGCAAGTTGATGAGCACGCTGCACGCCGACATCGAGGCGCCCGATCGGGCCTCGCTGATGACGAAAGGCGCTCCCGACGTGCTGCTCGCGCGCTGCACGCACGAGCGGATCGTCGACACCGAGCGCGCACTCACCGCCGAGCGGCGAGCCGAGATCCGGGCGGCGATCGATGGGCTCGCCGGCGAAGCGCTCCGAACGCTGGGCCTTGCGTTCCGGCTCCTGCCGCCCGCGGCGGCGACGCGGCTGCCCGAGGACGCCGAGGAGGAGCTGACGTGGCTCGGCGTCGCCGGCATGATGGATCCGCCGCGCCCGGAGGCCGCGGCCGCGGTGCGGACCGCGCAGGCTGCCGGGGTGCGCGTCGTGATGATCACCGGCGACCATCCGGCGACCGCCGTGGCCATCGCGGCGGAGCTGGGCATCGCCGGGCCGGAGACACGCGCGGTGGTCGGCGCGGCGCTCGAGCGGATCCCCGAAGTCGAGCTCGTGGCTGCAGCGGCGCACACCAACGTCTATGCGCGGGTGAGCCCGGAGCACAAGCTCGCCATCGTCCGCGCGCTGCACGCCCGCGGCGAGACCGTCGCGATGACCGGCGACGGCGTGAACGACGCGCCGGCGCTCAAGGCCGCGGACATCGGGATCGCGATGGGGATCGCCGGCACCGACGTGGCGCGGGAGGCCGCGGACATCGTGCTCGCCGACGACAACTTCGCGTCCATCGTGGCGGCGATCGAGGAAGGGCGCTCGATCTACGCGAACATCCAGAAGTTCCTGCGCTACCTGCTTTCGGCCAACCTCGGCGAGGTGCTGGTGATCTTCTTCGGCGTCGCGCTGGCGGGCGTGCTGGGCGTGGTCGCCGGCGCGGGAGAGGCGCTCGTGCTGCCGCTGCTCGCGACCCAGATTCTGTGGATCAACCTCGTCACCGACTCGCTCCCGGCGCTCGCCGTCGGCGTCGACCCGCCCGACCCTGCCCTCATGCGGCGCGCGCCGCGCGACCCGCGCACGGGCGTGATCACCCCGCGCATGTGGTACGGCATCGCCGCGGCGGCGGTGGTGATCTGCACGGGCACGCTGCTCGTGCTCGATGCCGGCCTCCCCGGTGGATTGATCGACGGCGGCGGCTCGATCGCATACGCGCGGACGCTCGCCTTCACCACGCTGGTGCTCTACGAGCTCGTCGACGTGTTCTGCATCCGCTCCGACGAGGTCACCACGTTGCGGGGGTTGTTCCGCAACAGCTGGGTCTGGCTCGCCGTCGCCGCCGGGCTCACGCTGCAGCTGGCGGTGATCTACGTTCCGACGCTGCAGCAGGCGTTCGGCACCGTGCCGCTCGACGCTGCAGACTGGCTGGCGTGCGCCGCGGTCGCCTCGACCATCGCGTTCGCGCGCGAGGCCGGCAAAGCCTGGTGGCGCGCGGCGGACCGGCGGGCCGCCGCGACACCGGGCGCGCAAGCGCTAATGCGCTAGCCGGCGAGCCCTCGCGTCACCGCGTGAGCCCGGCGCGGGCGAGGAAGCGGTCGATCTCGCCCCCGAGGCCCGGCTCCTCGACCTCGGCCATCTCATAGCGCGCCCGCACTACCGGCTTTGCCAGGCGGACGAGCGCCGCGAGATCGATCGGCGTTCCCGAGACGACGACGTCGGCGGGCGCGGCGTCGATCGAGCGCGCGAGCGCTCGCAGCTGCGCCGGCGAATACCCCATCGCCGGGAGCACCGGCCCGAGGTGCGGATATTCGGCGTAGAGCGCCGCGATCTCCGGCGCCGCGAACGGCAGCGGGTGCACGATCGTCGCGGCGCCGGCCTTGATCGCGGCGACGTAGCCCGCGCCGTAGGCCATGCCGCCGTGCGTCGTCGACGGCCCGTCCTCGACGACGAGCACGCGCTTCCCGCGCACGGCCGCGGGGTCGTCGAGCCGGATCGGCGACGCCGTGCGCACGATCGGCGCGCGCGGGTTCACCCGCCGCGCGGTGTCGGCGACGCGCTGGATGTCGGCGGCCGCGGCGGCGTCGGTCTTCGCGATCACGATCACGTCGGCCATGCGCAGGACCGTCTCGCCCGGGTGGTGGTCGGTCTCGTGGCCGGGACGCAACGGGTCGACCAGGACGATGTGCAGGCTGGGACGCACGAACGGGAAATCGTTGTTGCCGCCGTCCCACACGATGACGTCCGCCTCGCGCTGGGCCGCGGCGACGATGCGCGCATAGTCGACGCCCGCGTAGACGACGTTTCCGGCGGCGAGGTGGGGCTCGTACTCTTCGCGCTCCTCGAGCGTGCAGCGCCCTTCCACCAGGTCGTTCGGGCCGGCGAAGCGCTGGACTGCCTGGCGCTCGAGGTCCCCGTAGGGCATCGGGTGGCGGATGACCGCGACGCGCAGCCCCCGGTCGCGAAGCCGCCGCGAGATCCAGCGCGCGGTCTGCGACTTGCCGCAGCCGGTGCGGACCGCGGACACCGCGATCACCGGCACGCCCGCCTGGAGCATGGTGCGCTGCGGGCCGAGGAGGACGAAGTCGGCGCCGGCCGCGAGCGCGCGGGAGGCGAGGTGCATCACGTGCGCGTGCGGGACGTCGCTGTAGGCGAACACGACCTGGTCCACGCGGTGGCTCCGGCACACGCCTTCGAGCTCCGCCTCCTGGACGATCGGGATGCCCTCGGGGTAGCGTGGGCCGGCGAGCGCCGGCGGGTAGCGCCGCCCGGTGATGTCGGGAATCTGCGCCGCGGTGAACGCCACGACGTCGAAGCCCGCGTCGTCGCGGTAGACGACGTTGAAGTTGTGGAAGTCGCGCCCGGCCGCGCCCAGGATCACGACGCGTCTGACCGGCGGGTGCGAGCTCATTGGACTACCTTGTCGCTTCGCGACAAGGATTCGCGCTTGGGGCGGCCCGGCGCGCTCATGCTTGCTCCCGGTGTGCCCGTGCCGACGCGGGGCGCCCTCGCCCGGTCACTCCCGGCACCTCACCGTTGCCAAGCGACGCGCAGCAGGTTTTCCTCGCGGTTGTAGTGGTAGTCCAGGTCGCCCTTGTAAGCGGCGTGCAGCGCCTCGCCGATGTCGCGCGCGAGATGGGTGTCGGTGGTGGTCACGAGCACGCCCCCCGCCGTGTCCTCGATCCCCATGATGCGCTGGAGCGGGTGCCCGGCCTTCTCCCGCGCCTCGCAGTTGCGGATCAGGTGCAGGATCTCCTCGCGGTGCGCCGCCAGGAATTCGCCCTTGAGCGTCACGTAGCCGGCCGGGAACCGGTCGTGGATGCGGTGGCACGCGGGGCAGAGCGCCGCGTTCGCGCCGGTAGGCGCCGCGTCCCAGGTCCAGCGCCCGCCGTGGTAGACCGCGCCGCAGTCCCCGCAGCGCGTGGGCTCGGGGAGCTTCTTCTTCGACTTGTAGCTGTCGTGGACGAGCTCGTCGCGCAGCTCGTCGCGCCGCAGCGGGCGCCAGCCTCCGCGTTCTGCTTTCATCGCCTTCGTCTCCTTTCGATCGTTCGCGTCACCGTAGCCGCCGCCGGCCGGCGGCAGTTGATCCCCATCAAAGGCCGCGTGGCGGGAGCGCGGCTCCACGCCCACCCCGGCGGTTTGACCTAGCGCAAGCCCCGGTTGGCGGTGCGCGCTAGCCTGCTCCAGAATCCGGGCTCGAGGTGTCAGGCCATTTTGTCCGAAGTGATCTCCAAGCGCTCGGCGAGTTTCGCCGTTGCCCCGAATCTCGCCGAGTACGACGCGGTCCGCGCGCGCTTTTCCTGGGGCGAGGCGCGCCGGGCGCTCGACGGGCTGCCGGGTGGCCGCGGCCTGAACATCGCGCACGAGGCGGTCGATCGGCACGCGGCGGGCCGCCGCCGGGACCAGGTCGCGATTCGCTGGCTCGGCCTGGACGGGTCCGCGCGCGATCTCACGTTCGGCGATCTCGCGCGCTCGTCGAGCCGCTTCGCGAACGTGCTTCGCGGCCTGGGCGTCGGGCAGGGCGACCGCGTTTACGTGCTCACCGGACGCATCCCGGAGCTCTACCTCGCGGCGCTTGGCACGTGGAAGGCGAGGGCCGTCCTGTGCACGCTCTTCGCCGCCTTCGGTCCCGAGCCGATCCGCGCCCGGATGGCGATCGGCGAGGCGCGCGTGCTCGTCACGACCGCGGCGCTGTACCAGAGGAAGGTCGCGGCGATCCGCGATCGGCTCCCGAAGCTCGAGCACGTCCTCGTCGCGGGCGCGACAGTGCCCCCCGGCACCCGTGCGCTCGGGCCGCTCATGGACGCCGCAGCGGACGCGTTCGAGATCCCGCCCACCGATCCCGAGGACCCCGCCCTCATCCACTTCACGAGCGGGACGACCGGCACGCCGAAGGGCGCGGTGCACGTCCACGGCGCGGTCGTCGGCCATCACGCCACCGGCAGGCTCGCGCTCGACCTCCATCCGGACGACGTCTACTGGTGCACCGCCGATCCGGGCTGGGTGACCGGGACGTCCTACGGCATCATCGCGCCGCTCGCGATCGGCGTCAGGAGCGTCGTCGACGAGAGCGACTTCGACGCCGCGCGCTGGTACGAGATCCTCGAGCGCGAGCGCGTGAGCGTCTGGTACACCGCGCCGACCGCGATCCGCATGATGATGAAGGGCGGTCTCGACCTCGCGCGGCGCCGCCGGCTGCCGTGCTTGCGCTTCCTCGCGAGCGTCGGCGAGCCGCTCAATCCCGAGGCGGTGCGCTGGGGGTTGGAGGCGTTCGACCTGCCCTTCCACGACAACTGGTGGCAGACCGAGACCGGCGGGATCATGGTCGCCAACTACGCGTCGATGGACATCCGCCCGGGCTCGATGGGGAAGCCGGTGCCGGGCATCGAAGCGGCGATCGTCGCGGCGACGCCGGACAGCGTCCGCATCGTCACGGAGCCCGGGGTCGAGGGCGAGCTCGCCCTCAAGACCCCCTGGCCGTCGATGTTCCGCGGCTATCTGCACGAAGACGAGCGCTACCGCAAGTGCTTCGCCGACGGCTGGTATCTTTCCGGCGACCTCGCGAAGCGCGATGCCGACGGCTACTTCTGGTTCGTCGGCCGCAAGGACGACGTGATCAAGACCTCCGGCCATCTGATCGGGCCGTTCGAGGTCGAGAGCGTGCTCATGGAGCATCCGGCCGTCGCCGAGGCCGGGGTGATCGGCAAGCCGGACCCGGTCGCGATGGAGGTCGTGAAAGCGTTCGTCGCGCTGAAGAAGGGCTACGCGCCGAGCGACGCGCTCGCGCGCGAGCTGCTCGCGCATGCGCGCAAGCGCCTCGGGGCGGTCGTCGCGCCGAAGGAGATCGCGTT
>DATEDA010000045.1:0-2305 GCA_035286595.1 Burkholderiales bacterium
TGCTCGGCGCGATCGGGGCGCTGGATTCGCTCCAGCGTCTGATCCGCGACCTGTTCGCCGATCAGACCTTCCAGATCAGCGGGAACTGGCTGTTCACCCGCGGGCTCGCGATCGGGCTCGGCATGGTCGTGCTGTGGACGCTGATCAACGTGTTCGTCGCCTTCCTGTACAACCTGCTTTCGGACATCGTGGGAGGCATCGAGGTCACCCTGTCGGAGCGCCGATAGTCGAAGCCGCAGGTCAGCCCAACGATTGACACGTTTCGAAGGCCGCGCGTAGGCTTGCCGCGGGCCGGCAGAAGGCCCCCTCGAGGGTTGACTCGGGCCTGTAGCTCAGCACGGTTAGAGCGCATCCCTGATAAGGATGAGGTCGTTGGTTCAAGTCCAACCAGGCCCACCGGACGGAACAGGAGGCGGCGATGGCCGAGGATTCTGAGGGCACGAAGAAGAAGAGCGGGTTCTTCGGCAAGCTGATGAAGATCGCCTTCATCGCGGCGATCGTCGCCGCGGTCGTGGCGATCTTCAAGCGGCGCCGCGGGAAGGACCTGGACGAGGACGAGTGGCAGGAGCTGCCGCCGCCCGCCGGCGGGTAGCACTCCACCGCAAGGAGTTCCGAGGGCCCGCGCGTCGCGCGGGCCCTCGCGGTTGCGCCCGCAACTAGACTTCGGCGCCGTGGGCAAGGACGTGCGCGCACTGGCCGGCCGGGCTTGGGAGACCGCGCACCGCGCGGCCAACTCAGCCGGCGTGGAGCTGCGCCCGCTCGACCGTGTGGGGGATGCGGACGCGATCCTGCGGATCATGGAGGCGACCTGGGGCGGGCACGAGCCGTTCCCCCGCGAGATGCTCCGAGCGCTCGCCGACAGCGGAAACGTGCCGTACGGGGCCCTCGCCGGCACCGAGGCGATCGGCTACGTGCTGTCGTGGGCGGGTGTCGAGCCGGCAGACGGGCTCCACGTGCACTCGCACATGCTCGCGACGCTTCCGGACCGCCGGCACGCGGGCGTCGGCTACGCGCTGAAGCTGGCGCAGCGCGCCCAGGCGCTCGAGCAGGGGATCGCGCTCGTGCGCTGGACCTTCGACCCGCTCGTCGCCCGGAACGCCTACTTCAACCTGCACAAGCTGGGGGGGATCGCCGACCGGTTCGGCCGCGACTTCTACGGCCCGATGAGCGATGCCCTCAACGAGGGGGAGCGGAGCGACCGCTTCACGGTGCGGTGGGACCTCGAGCGCGAACCGGGCCCCCGTCGCGTCCAGGCCTCCGAGGTGGTGCTGGCAGCCGCAGGAGAGCACCCGGGCGAGGTCGCATCTCCCGTCGGCCGGAGCGCGCTCGTGGAGGTCCCCCGCGAGTACTCCGATCTCCGCGAGCGCGACCGGGACCTCGCGCTGCGCTGGCGCGACGCCTCCGCAGGCGCGATCGAGCGATGCCTGTCGGCCGAGATGGTTGCGGTGGGGTTCGACCTCGAGCGCTCGGCCTACGTGTTCGCCGCACGTGAGGACGTGCCGGCATGACCCGGGTCCGGATGGTCGAGCTGCGCCTGGTCGGCCTTCCGCTGGTGCGCCCGTTCCGCACGAGCTTCGGCGAGATGACCGAGAAGGCGTGTGTGATCGCGCGGGTCGAGACCGATGACGCCGTGGGATGGGGGGAGTGCGTCGCCGGCGCCGAGCCCGACTTCTCCGAGGAGTGGAACGAGGGTGCCTGGCTCGTGCTCCGCGATCTCCTCGTGCCGGCACTGCTCGAGGTCGACACCGTGCGGGCCGAGGATGTGGAGCGGGTGTTCGCGTTCGTGCGAGGTCACCCGATGGCGAAGGCGACGCTCGTGAACGCGGTGCTCGATGCCGAGCTCCGCGCCCTGGGCCGGTCGCTCGCGGCGCACCTGGGGGCGGAGCGCGAGCGGGTCGAGTGCGGCGTCTCGGTCGGGATCGCGACGTCGACCCCGGCGCTGCTCGAGCAGGTGGCGGGCTACCTCGAGGAGGGTTACCGCCGCATCAAGCTGAAGATCGAGCCCGGCACCGACGTCGAGCGGGTGGCCGCCGTCCGCGGGGCCCATCCGGATATCCTGCTCTCGGTCGACGCGAACGCCGCGTACACGCTGAGCGACGCCGAGGTCTTCCGCGCGCTCGATGCGTTCGGGCTGCTGATGGTCGAGCAGCCGCTGCACCACCAGGATCTCGTACAGCACGCCGCGCTCCAGCGGCAGATCGCGACCGACGTCTGCCTGGACGAGTCGATCCGATCGGCCGCCGACGCCGAAGCCGCGATCGGGCTCGGCGCGTGTCGCATCGTGAACATCAAGCAGGGGCGCGTG
>DATEDA010000046.1:0-19861 GCA_035286595.1 Burkholderiales bacterium
AGCAGCAGCACCCACCACCACGCGGAGCTGCCGAACAGATAGAGCAGCAGGTCGGCGAGCCACGCCCCGGCCCGCCCGCCGGCGTTGCGGACACGATCGGCCACGGCACTGTGCGACCAGCCCGGATCGGCGCGGTCGAACGTCGCGAGGATCAGCGTGAGGTAGGTGGCGACGGCGATCAGGGCGAGCCACTTCGCCTCGCGGAGCCGTGCCGCGATCTTCCCGGGGAGGGGCTGGGCCGTGGACGGGGATCTCACAGCCCGCAGTGTACTCAAGGCGCGCGCGCCGCGGCGGGTCCGCGGCCGCGCGCACCGCGCGGTGCTACGCGCGGGCCTCCGACACGAGCATCGCCTCGCGCAGGAAGATCGAGCCGGCCCGGACCTCGATGTAGCCGCTCGTCTGCAGGTCCTTCATCACGCGGCTCACCATCTCGCGCGAGGCCCCGATCATCTTGGCGATGTCCTGCTTCGGGAGCTTCTTCGTGACGACTTTCTGGCCGTCGACGGTCTCGGCCATCTCCATGAGCAGGCGCGCGACCCGGCCGTAGACGTCCATCAGCGCGAGGCTGCCGATCTTCTTGTCGGCCTCGCGCAGCCGTCTGACGAGCCCCTTCAGCACGCCGGTGCAGATGTCGAAGTTTTCCTGCAGGCACTTCTTGAAATCCATCTTGTTGATCGTCAGCAGCTCGCACGGCTCGATGGCGATGACGGTCGCCGAGCGCGGCGACTCGTCGATCAGCCCCATCTCGCCGAAGAATTCGCCCTGGTTGAGGATGGCGAGGATCACCTCGCGTCCCTCGTCGTCGCTCATCATGACCTTCAGCCGCCCCGAGATCACGATGTACAGCGCGTCGGTCACGTCGCCGGCCGCGATGACGGTTGAATTGCGGGGGTAGGACTTCCGCCCGACCACCCGCGTGAGCAGCTGCAGCTGGCTCTCGGGCAGTCCCGCGAAGAGCGGCACGTTCCGCAAGAGCAGGGTTGAAACACTCGCTGGGCCCGCCATACGCTTTTCTCCCCTCACCACTGATGCACTCCTCATCGCTCAATCCGCTCTAGCAGACTGAGCCACCGATCGCGCCGCGCGGGTCCAGTGCGGACGGCACGGCGCAACTTTCCTGTGCCGCATGCGAGCGCGACATAGTTCGCATGCAAGCGAGATTCGGGCCCGACCCGTCTCACCCGGCCGGCGGGCACGCCGTGAGGGCGCCCGGTCCGGGACACCTCCATGATCGACTGGGGACGCGCCGCCCGAGTCGGCCTTCGGGCATCGCTGTCGCAACGTCGACGTCGATCGTGCGTCGGTGAGTATTCCGCAGGCCGGGTCGGAACCAATTTCTTAGTATAACTACCGACTCAATGTAAAACAATCATTTAGAAAAGAAAGCTCAGGTAACCTCGGAATTGAGTCAAAAGTCACGCGGAAGCCCCCCGCTATAATCCCGGGCGCAGTCCCGACCGCGAGAAGCGCCCCCTTTCGATGCCCGACAAGCCCATCAAGCACTCCCGCCTGCTCATCCTCGGCTCCGGTCCGGCCGGCTATAGCGCCGCCGTCTACGCCGCGCGCGCCAATTTGAAGCCCGTGCTCATCACCGGTCTCGCGCCGGGCGGACAGCTGACAACCACGACCGACGTGGACAACTGGCCCGCGGACGTCGATGGGGTGCAGGGACCGGAGCTGATGGCGCGCTTCCAGAAGCACGCGGAGCGCTTCGAGACGGAGATCGTGTTCGACCACGTTCACACCGCCGGCCTGGGGGAGCGCCCGTTGCGCCTCGAAGGCGATAGCGCGGTCTACACCTGCGACGCGCTGATCATCGCCACCGGCGCGTCGGCGAGGTACCTCGGGCTCCCCTCGGAAGAGGCTTACATGGGCCGCGGCGTCTCGGCCTGCGCCACGTGCGACGGATTCTTCTATCGCGGCCAGGACGTCGCGGTCATCGGCGGCGGCAACACCGCGGTCGAGGAGGCGCTGTACCTCTCCAACATCGCCCGGCGCGTCACCGTCGTGCACCGGCGCGACAAGTTCCGCGCCGAGAAGATCCTGCAGCAGAAGCTCTCCGGCAAGGCGAACGTGGCGGTCCGGTGGAACCACGTCCTCGACGAGGTGATCGGCGACGACAAGGGCGTGACCGGAGTCCGCATCCGCGGGACGGCGGGCGGCGCCCCGGAGCGGCTCGACGTGCAGGGGCTCTTCATCGCGATCGGCCACACGCCCAACACCGCGATCTTCGCGGGCCAGCTCGAGATGGCCGGCGGCTACATCCTCACCAAGGGGGGAGCCGAGGGCAACGCGACGGCAACGAGCGTCCCCGGCGTGTACGCGGCCGGAGACGTCCAGGATCACGTCTACCGCCAGGCGGTGACGAGTGCCGGCTCCGGCTGCATGGCCGCGCTCGACGCCGAGAAGTATCTCGAGGGCCTCGGCTGACCGAGGTGACGGCACCGCGCATGAAACGTCCGCTCGACCCGCGCATACCCGACGACGACGACGCCGCGCTCTTCCGCGCCGCGGTCGGCGATGCCGTCCCGCTGCGCGCCCCGAAGCGCCGCGTCAACGCCGGCCGGGGGGCGCCGCCGGTGCCCGTGCAGTCGCTGCTCGACGAGCACTCGGCGCTCGCCGAAAGCCGCAGCGGTGCCCCCGACCCGGAGGTCGAGGACGAGGCGTCGTTTGTCCAGGAGGGCGTGCCGCGGCAGGTGCTACGGAAGCTGCGGCGCGGACACTGGGTGGTCCAGGACGACCTCGACCTGCACGGGCTGACGCGCGCCGAAGCGCGCGAGGCGGTGGCGGGATTCCTGCGGGAGTCGGTGCGTCGCGCCCGGCGCTGCGTGCGGATCGTCCACGGCAAGGGTCTCGGCTCGAAGAACCGCGAGCCCGTGCTCAAAGCCAAGGTGCGCGTCTGGCTCGCGCAGCGCGAGGAAGTCCTGGCGTTCTGTCAGGCGCCGGCGGCCCAGGGCGGGAGCGGCGCGGTGCTGGTCCTGCTGAAGGCGTGAGCGCCCGGAAGCGCCCGGGCCGGTGCGCTCGCAGCCCGGCCTCAGATCGCCGCTTCGTTCGTCTCGCCGGTGCGGATCCGCACGACGTGCTGGACCGAGGTGACGAAGATCTTGCCGTCCCCGATCTTGCCGGTGCGCGCGGCCTTGATGATGGCCTCGATCGCCTGATCGAGCATCTTGTCGACGACCGCCACCTCGATCTTGACCTTCGGCAGGAAGTCGACCACGTACTCGGCGCCGCGGTAGAGCTCCGTGTGCCCCTTCTGCCGGCCGAAGCCCTTGACCTCGGTCACGGTCAAGCCGGTCACTCCCACCTCGGCCAGCGCTTCGCGGACCTCGTCGAGCTTGAACGGCTTGATGACGGCTTCGATCATTTTCATGGCGGCTCCTCTCCCGGCGCACGGACCCGAACCAGTATAGCAAAAGGCCGACGGCCCGAACCCGGTTACCTCGCCGTGCGCATTCGAAAATAATCGGCTTCACATGGCCGGTCCGCTCACGCTGCGCGTAGTGGAGGATCTCGCGCAGGTCCCGGCGCGCCAATGGAACGCGCTCGCGGGCGGTCACCCGTTTCTGCGGCACGAGTTCTTCTCGGCGCTGCACGAGACCGGTTGCGCCACGGGCGGCACCGGTTGGCTGCCGCAGTTCCTCACGCTCTGGGACGGCGCGGAGCTCCGGGCCGCGCTCCCGCTCTACCTCAAGTCCCATTCCTACGGCGAGTACGTCTTCGACTGGGCCTGGGCGGACGCGTATCACCGCCACGGCCTCGAGTATTACCCGAAGCTCACCGCCGCCGTGCCGTTCTCGCCGGTCACCGGCGCGCGGGTGCTCGCCGCCACTGCCGACGCGCGCCGGCAGCTGGTCGCGGCCGCCCTCGAGCTCGCGCGCAGCGTGTCGTCGCTGCACATCCTGTTCCCGCCCGAAGGCGAAGCGCGCGAGCTCGCGGCCGCGGGAATGATGCTGCGCCAGGGGATCCAGTTCCACTGGGTGAACCCGGGCTATCACACCTTCGACGAGTTCCTCGCGACCCTCACCCACGACAAGCGGAAGCGCATCAAGCAGGACCGGCGCAAGGTGCGCGAGGCCGGCATCGCGTTTCGCTGGAAGCTCGGGCGCGAGATCGCGGCGGGCGACTGGCGCTTCTTCACGCGCTGCTACAACCTCACCTATCGCGCGCACCTCTCCTCGCCCTACCTGAACCTCGCGTTCTTCACGCGGCTCGGCGAGTGCCTACCGGAGCATCTCCTGCTCGTCGTCGCGGAGCGGGACGGAAAGCCGATCGCGAGCGCGCTGAACCTGTTCACTCAGGATGCGCTCTATGGCCGCTACTGGGGGGCGACCGGCTACGTGCCGTGCCTCCACTTCGAGACCTGCTATTACCAGGCGCTGGAGTTCTGCATCGCGCGCGGCATCCGGGCGTTCGAGGGCGGGGCGCAGGGCGAGCACAAGCTCGCGCGGGGGTTCCTGCCGGAGGTGACCTGGTCAGCGCACTGGCTGCGGCATCCGCAGTTCGCGGATGCGGTCGAGAAGTTCCTCGCGCGGGAGGCCGCTGGCGTCGCCCGTCACGTCGACGAGCTCGCGGAGCGCAGCCCCTTCAGGGCCCCGGCGGAGGACGGCTGAAGCTCGTGCGCGCATCAGCGCCCTACGGTCGGCTGGGTCTGCCGCGCCGGGTTTTCCAGGGCGCCCGCGCGCTCTCGCGCCCGCATCTGCTGCCGCTCGACGGTGTCCTGCTGCGTCTCGAGGCGCCGGCGTTCCTGTTCCTCGGCGACCGAGCCGCGATTGCGTTGCCACCACGCGTTGCCGCGCGTCTGCTGATCGTCCACGAACGGGTACACGACCGTGCCGTCCGGCCGGGTCACCACCCCTTCCTGGGCCCGCGTCTGGGCCACCGTCACCGGAACGACGAGCGCGAGCACGAGGACGCCGCCGATCTGCCACTGCCGCTTGCGATCCATGGACCTCTCCTTCCTCAGAATGCCGGTTTGCGCTCGGCGTTCCGGTACCCGGCGACCCCAGCCAGGATCTCCTGCTTCGCCTCTTCGGGGCCGACCCACCCACCTACTTTAACCCACTTCCCGCGCTCCAGGTCCTTGTAGTGCTGGAAGAAATGGGCGATCTGAGCGAGCGTGATCTCCGGCAGATCGCGGATCGACTGCACCGCCCGGTAGAGCGGCGAGAGCCGGTCGATCGGGACGGCGAGCACCTTCGTGTCGTCGCCCGCCTCGTCCTCCATCCTGAGCATGCCGATCGGCCGGCACCGGACCACCGCCCCGGGGACGATCGGCAGCGGGCTCACGACCAGCACGTCGACCGGGTCGCCGTCTCCCGAGAGCGTATGCGGGATGTAGCCGTAGTTGCACGGGTAGTGCATCGCGGTCGCGAGGAACCGGTCGACGAACATCGCGCCGGTTTCCTTGTCGATCTCGTACTTGATCGCCGCCGCTTGCATCGGGATCTCGATGATCACGTTGCAGTCGTTCGGCACGTCGACGCCGGAGCTGACGCGGTCGAGGTTCATCGCGGCGGAGGGAAACTGTTGATTATATCCACCCCCCTTTGACCCTCGCTTCGCGCGGGCCGGATAATCGCGCGAGACCAAAGGAGGACGTCATGCGACTGAAGAACAAGGTGGCCCTGGTGACCGGCGCCGGCTCGGGTTTTGGCGAGGGGATCGCCAGTCGGTTCGCCGAGGAAGGCGCCAAGGTGATGGTGAACGACATTCACGTCACCGGCGCCGAGCGGGTCGCCGCCGCCATCCGCAAGAGCGGCGGCACGGCGGAGTTCGTCCAGGCCGACGTCGCGGTTGCGGGCGACTGGGCGGCGATGGTGCACGCTGCCCTCGGCGCCTACGGCCGCATCGACGTCGTCGTCAACAACGCCGGCTGGACCCACCGCATGAAGCCGCTCCTGGAAGTCACCGACGAGGAGTTCGAAAAGGTCTACGCGATCAACGTCCGCTCGATCTACCTCTCGGCGAAGCACGTGGTGCCCGTGTTCCGCAAGCAGGGCGGCGGCTGTTTCGTGAACATCGCGTCCACCGCCGGCGTGCGTCCGCGGCCCGGGCTCACCGTCTACAACTCGAGCAAGGGCGCGGTGATCACGATGAGCCGCTCGCTGGCGGCCGAGCTCGGGCCCGACCAGATCCGGGTGAACGTCGTGAATCCGGTGTTCAGCCCGCTGACCGGGCTGTCGGCGGACTTCGCCGGCGGGAAGCTCACCCCGGAGACCCAGGCGAAGTTCGTCGCGACGATCCCGCTCGGTCGCCCGTCGACGCCGCGCGACGTCGCGAATGCGGTGCTCTACCTCGCCTCGGATGAAGCCGAGTTCATCAGCGGCGTCTGCCTGGAAGTCGACGGCGCGCGGTGCGTCTAGAGGAACCCCGGGCGCACCCTAGCGGCCCACGAACGTGACGGGCTGCTTCCGGCTGAACGCCGCCACGCCGTTGCGGAAGTCCTCGGTCGCGCCGCTCTGCGCGATCGCTTGTGCCTCGAGCTCCATCTGCGTCTCGAGGCTCTCCTGCGTGGACTGGTGAAAGAGCAGCTTGGCGCGGCCGAACGCGGCCGTCGGCCCTTGGGCGAGCTCGCGCGCGAGCGCCGCGACGGCGCCCTGGAACTCGGCGTCGGGAAACACCCGGTTGACGAGACCCCATTCCAGCGCCTCGCGCGCCGCGAGCGTCCGGTTCGTGAAGTGCAGCTCCAGTGCGCGCCGGAGGCCGATCAGCCGCGGCAGGAAGTAGGTCGAAGAGCCGTCGGGCGAAGCCGCGATCCGTGAGTAGGCCATCGTGAACTTCGCCGACTCCGTCGCGACGACGAGGTCGCCGGCGAGCGCGAGACTCATTCCGCCCCCGGCGGCCACGCCGTTGATCGCCATGATCACCGGCTTCGGCGTCCGGGCGAGGCGCGACACGGCGCCGTGCAGGTACGTGGTGAGCTGCTTGATGAAGACGCCGACGCGGTCGATGTTGTCGTGAAACCCCTTCACGTCGCCGCCGGCGCAGAAGGCACGACCCGCCCCGGTGACCACGACGCACCGCACGGCCCGGTCCTCGTCGGCCTCGAGCACGGCCTCGAACACCTCGCGCCCGAGCGTGAGGTCGAGCGCGTTGTAGGCGGCCGGCCGATTGAGGGTGATGGTGGCGACCGCATCCTTGACCTCGTAGATCAACGCCGTGTACGTCATCTCCGTCTCCTCAGGGATTCACGGCGATGGTACCGCAGGCATTCACCCCGCCGACCGGGAGGTCGGGGGCGCGGGGTCAGGGGGGAAGCTACGTAGGCTTGCGGACGAAGCCGCCGAGCAGCGCGGCGACCTGGCGCTCGCGCTTTGCGGGCGCGCCCGGCGTCGCGGCCTGCGGCGCGGGCGGCGCCACGCCCGGTTCGTAGGGCCGGCTGAAAATGGGATCCGCCCCGGGCTGGGGCTTCGCGGGCTGAGGCTTCGTCGGCTGATCGCGCCGCCGCGCATGCGTCAGGCGATCTTCGTCGGCCGCGCGGCGCTCGCGTTTCCGGGGGGGCTCCATGAGCGGCGCCTCCGAAGCGTGGCCGAAGCCCGGGAGGACTTCCCGCGACATGCGGATCCGGAGCGTCTTCTCGATCTCGGCCAGGCGCTCGTGCTCCGCCGGGGACACGAGCGAGATCGCGGTGCCGGCAGTGCCGGCGCGGCCGGTGCGGCCGATCCGGTGCACGTAGTCCTCGGGCGAGTTCGGGAGATCGAAGTTGAGGACGTGCGGCAGCTCCTCGATGTCGAGGCCGCGCGCCGCGACGTCGGTGGCGACGAGCACGCCCACCCGCCCGGCCTTGAAATCCTCGAGCGCCTGCATGCGCTCGACCTGGGTGCGGTCGCCGTGGATCGCGGTGGCGTGCACGCCTTCGCGGTTCAGCTGGTAGGCGAGCCGGTTCGCCCCGATCCGGGTGGCGACGAAGACGAGCACCTGCTTCATGCCGCGGGACTTGACCAGGTGCACGAGGAGCTCGCGCTTGCGCTCGCGCGCCACCGGGTGGATCACGTGCGTCACGAGCTCCGCGGCCGCGAGCTTCGACGTGACCTGCACGGCCACCGGATCCTTCAGGAAAGATTTCGCGAGCACCCGGATGTCGTCGGTCAGCGTGGCCGAGAACAGCAGGTTCTGCTTGCGCCCGATCAGCAGCGCGATGATCCGCTTCACGTCGGGGATGAACCCCATGTCGAGCATCCGGTCGGCCTCGTCGAGGACGAAGATCTCGACCTGCCCGAGGTTGAGCGTGCGCTGCTGCACGTGATCGAGCAGCCGGCCGGGCGTGGCGACGAGGATCTCGACCCCGCGCCGCAGCTCGGCGGTCTGCGGCTCCATCGGCACCCCGCCGAAGACCACGGTGCTGCGCAGCCCGGTGTACTTGGCGTAGGCGCGGACGCTTTCCTCGACCTGTGCCGCGAGCTCGCGCGTCGGCGCGAGGATGAGCGCCCGCACCGGGTGGCGCGCCGGCGAGACGCTGGTGTTCGCGTGCTGCGCGAGCCGCTGCAGCAGCGGCAGCGTGAAGCCCGCCGTCTTGCCGGTGCCGGTCTGCGCCCCGCCCATGACGTCGCCGCCGGCGAGGACGTGCGGGATCGCCTGCACCTGGATCGGCGTCGGTTCGGTGTAGCCCTGCTCGGCAACGGCCTTGAGCAGCTCCGGGCGCAGGCCCAGGTCAGCGAACGTGGTCAAACAGCGAGGCTCCGAGGAGCGCGGTCCAGCGGCGCGGGACCGGAGGGGTCGGACGTGGGTTCCAGGCGGATGAAGGCGGAAAGAATCGGTTCAAGACATCGGCATTGTATCAGAGGCGGCTCGCATCGACAGCAGGAAATACCGCACTTCGCTACGCTTGGGCCGTGATCACGTTGCGCAGAGTCACGCTCCGGCGCGCGGCGAAACTGCTGCTGGAAGCCGCCGATCTCGCGCTCGCTCCTGGCGAGCGGGTCGGCGTCGTCGGCCCGAACGGCTGCGGGAAGTCGAGCCTGTTCGCGCTGCTCCACGGCGAGCTCCATCCGGATGCGGGCGACGTCGAGCTGCCGCCGGGGTGGACGATCGCCCACGTCGCGCAGGAGACGACGGCGCTCGAGCGGCCCGCGATCGAGTTCGCCATCGACGGCGACGAGCGACTGCGGAGCGTCGAACACGAGCTCGCCGCGGCCGAGCGCTCGGGTGACGGCGAGCGGATCGCCGCCGCGCACGAGGCGTACTCCCACGTCGACGGGTACTCGGCCCGCGCGCGCGCGGCGGCGATGCTCGACGGCCTGGGATTCGTGCCCGGGGATCTCGAGCGCAGCGTTGCCGAGTTCTCCGGCGGCTGGCGGATGCGGCTCAATCTCGCGCGGGCGCTGATGTGCCCCTCCGACTTGCTCCTCCTCGACGAGCCGACCAACCACCTCGACCTCGACGCGATCGTGTGGTTGGAGGGCTGGCTCGCGGGCTACCGCGGGACCCTGCTGCTCGTTTCCCACGACCGCGAGTTCCTGGACGCGACGGCGACGACGATCGTGAGCTTCGAGGCGCGGCGGCTCCGTCGCTACACCGGCAACTACGCCGCATTTGAAGCCCAGCGATCCGCACGCCTCGCGAACGAGCAGGCGCTGCACGCGCGGCAGCAGCGCGAGGTCGCCCGGCTCGAGGCGTTCATCGACCGCTTCCGGGCCAAGGCGACCAAGGCGCGCCAGGCGCAGAGCCGGCTGAAAGCGCTCGCCCGGATGGAGGTCATCGCGCCGGCGCACGTCGACTCGCCGTTCGACTTCCACTTCCGCGAGTTCCCGGGCAGCCCCGACCCGGTGCTCGTGCTCGAGGACGCGAGCTGCGGCTACGACGGCGCCGCGGTGCTCTCCGGGGTCGGCCTCACGATCCAGGCCGGCGCCCGCATCGGCTTGCTGGGCCGCAACGGCGCGGGCAAGACGACGTTGATCAAGCTCGCCGCGGGCCAGCTCGAGCCCCGCGGCGGCGAGCGGCGCGAGGGCAAGGGCTTGCGCATCGGCTACTTCGCGCAGCACACGCTCGAGGTGCTGCGACTGGAGGAGACGCCGCTCCAGCACCTGCAGCGCATCGACCGCCAGGCGCGCGAGCAGAGCCTGCGCGACTTTCTCGGCGGGTTCGACTTCTCGGGAGACATGGCGGTCGCGCCGGTCACCGGCTTCTCGGGCGGCGAGCGGGCGCGCCTCGCGCTCGCGCTCGTCGTCTGGCAGCGGCCCAACCTGCTGCTGCTCGACGAGCCGACCAACCACCTCGACCTCGAGATGCGCGAGGCGGTCGCGCTCGCGTTGCAGGAGTACGAGGGGGCGATGGTGCTCGTCTCCCACGATCGCCACCTGCTGCGGACCGCGACCGACCTGCTGGTCCTCGTCGCCGACGGGGGCGTCAGCCCGTTCGACGGCGACCTCGAGGACTATCGCGAGTGGCTCGCCGCGCGCCGCACCGCGGACAAGCCGAAACCCGGCACGGGCGCCTCGCGGCGCGAGCAGAAGCGCGCGGCAGCGGCGGTGCGCCAGGCGCGCTCGCGGAGCCGGAAACCGCTCGAGAATCGGTTGCGCGCGCTGGAACCCGAGATCGAGCGCCTGACGCAGGAGAAGGCGGCGGTCGAAGCGCGGCTCGCGTCCGAGACGTTCTATGCGCAGGGCGACCAGGACGAGGTCGCCGCGGCGCTCCGCGAGCAGGTGCGCCTCGCCGCCGCGCTCGAGCAGGCGGAGAGCGAGTGGCTGCGGCTGCAGTCGGAGCTTGAGGGGATTGGCTGACCAGGGGGTCGTCGTCCCCGCGGAAGCGGGGACCCAGGCTGAGCCGTACTGGATCCCCGCTTGCGCGGGGATGACGACGCTGGATCCCCGCCTTCGCGAGGATGACGACGCTGGATCCCCGCGTTCGCGAGGATGACGACGCTAACGCGTCGTCAGTTGATGCTGGGCCGGCCGCCCTCTTCGGTCGACTGCGTCACCATGCCGGCGGGCAGCTGCAGCTCGAGGTCCCAGTCGGCGCGCGCGACCGCGTTCTGAATCAGCTTCATGAGCCCGTGCAGCAGGTTCTCGTCGAGCGTGAGGTGCACGCCCTGCCCCACCGTCGGCAGCAGGCCGAGCACGTGCCGACCCTGCTGGTCACGGCGCGGCTGGATCCGCGTCACGAGCAGCGGGTTCTGGCCGAGCGGCCGCTCGCGCTGCGCCTCCTCGTAGGGCTTCGTGAAGTCGGCCTGGCGGATCGCCTTCTCGTGCTGAAAGCCGAGCAGCGCGCGCTTGGCCTCGGGGTTCGGCTGCAGCGCGATCTCCGGGGCCGTCTGGGCCATGTTGATGAGCAGCGGCCACAGCCGCTTGACGCAGCGGCGAGTGAGCCAGACGAGCACCTCCGCGGCGTTGTCGGTCGCGAGGCGCATGAGCAGCCGGTCGTGCTCGGCGTTGAACTCGATCTTGAGCTGATGGAGACGCATCGGTTGCGTTCCCGCTTGCCGTCGCGTGAAAGTTTAACCCCAAAGCCCGGCGATGGCCGTTCTTCTGGAGGTCGGGCGTGCGCTTTCACACGCGGGTCGCCGGTGCCGGCCGGCCATGAGGTTTGATCCGCGAGGCTCTACACTGTCGGGCCATGAGCACCGGCCCGTCGGACGAGGAGCTGATGCTCGCCTACCGCGCGGGCGAGGCGTCTGCATTCGACGCGCTGTACGCGCGGCATCGGGGCGGCGTGTTCCGATACCTGCGCCGCCAGGCCGGGAGCGCGGCCGTAGCAGAGGATCTCTTCCAGGACGTGTGGCTCAGGTTGATCGATGCGCGCGGGAGCTACGAGCCGCGCGCCAGGTTCACGACGTGGCTGTTCACGATTGCGCACAATCGCCTCATGGACCACTTCCGCGCGCGGGCGCGCGCCGCGCTCGTGAGCTACGACGACCACCCGATCGACGACGTCGCCGCCGATACGCCCCGGCCGGACGAGTCGCTCGCGCGCAAGCAGGACGCGGCGCAGCTGCTCGGCGCGATCGATTCGCTGCCGGCGGCGCAACGCGAGGCGTTCCTCCTGCAGCAGGAAGGCGAGCTCTCGCTCGAGGACATCGCCGCGGTGACGGGCGTCAACCGGGAGACGGCGAAGAGCCGGCTGCGCTATGCCATGGCCAAGCTGCGCGCCGAGCTCCGCGAGCCGGAACGGACATGAGCGACCCTGAGCTCCGCGACCCGCGCCTCGACCAGGCGTACCGCGAGCTTCCGAGCGAAGAGCCGCCGTCCGAGCTCGACGAGCGGATTCGCGCGGCGGCGCGCCGGGCGGTTGGTGCTCGGCCGCAATCGCTCGAGGCGCGCGAGCGCTCGTGGGCAGCGCGCTGGCGCGTCCCGCTCTCGCTCGCCGCGAGCGTTGTCGTCGTAGTCACCCTTACGCTCATGATGCAGGAGGAAGAGCGCCGCGTGCTCGACGTAGCGCCTGCGGGTGCTCCGGCACCTTCGGCTCCAACCTCCCGTGAAGATCGTGCCCCCGCGCGCGCAGCTGAAGAAGCCAAACGCATGGACACGGAGCCGTCGCGCGCCGCGAAACCGGCCGCGCCACGCGTCGCGTCGCCGGCGCCCGCAGAGCCGCAGCGGGCCCCGGCGGCGGACGCCGCGGCTCCGCCACCGCCCCAGCTGGAGAAGCTCGAGGCACGCCAGCAGCGGCTCGAGGAACGCAAGGCGGCCGGCGTGCTCCCTCCCCCGACCATCGCGCCCGCGCCCGCGGCGAAGCCCGCCGCCTCCCCTCCCGCCGCCGCACCGAGCGGCGCTTCCGACTCCCTCAGCCGCGAGCGGGCAGTCGGCGAGCGCCCGGCACGGGCGATGCGCAGCGCACCCCAGGTAGCGCGCTCGCCGGAGGAATGGATCGAAGAGATCCGCCGCCTGAAGGCCCAGGGCCGCGACGCCGACGCGGCCGCGGAGCTGGCGGAGTTTCGCCGGCTCCACCCCGAATACCCGCTGCCAGTCGATCTGGCGCGCTGATCCCCCCGAACGTGACGAACTTGCGCGCGGCGGGACCGCCGTTAACCCCGTTCGCCCGGCAGCGCCGTTTTGAGCGACGGGTCCTGCCCACCCGAGAGGAGAGCTCCATGAGACGACTCGTCGCACCCATTGCCGCCTGCGCCCTCGCGATTGCCGCTGCCGCACCCGCGGCCGCAAGCCAGCTGCTCGACGTCGCCGTCATCAACCGCACCACCGGCCAGCGCGTGCCGGTGCACACCCACCAGGGGCGACTCTACGTCGCCGGGACTCCGGGCGAACGCTACGCAGTCCACATCGCGAACCGGACGGGCGCGAGAGTGCTCGCCGCCGTCTCGGTCGACGGCATCAACGTGATCACCGGCGAGACCGCGAGCCCCGACCAGGACGGTTACGTGCTCGCGCCGCACCAGTCGTTCGAGATCGCCGGCTGGCGGAAGAGCACGAGCGAGGTCGCAGCCTTCTACTTCACGCAGCTCCCCGACAGCTACGCCGCACGAACCGACCGGCCCGATCACGTCGGCGTCATCGGCGTTGCGGTGTTCAGGGAGTGGACGCCGCCCCGCCCCGCGGCAACCCCGTGGCCGCGCCCGCTCGCCCGGGGCGACGGCGCCGCGCGCGAATCCGAGTCCCGCGCCGCTGACGCGGCCGAGGCGCCAGCCGCCGCGGAAGCAAAGCCGTGGCGCGACGAGATGCGGCGCCACGAGCGCATCGGCACCGGCCACGGCGAGCGCGAGCGCTCGGAGGTCGTCTATACGGACTTCCGCCGGGCCACGGAGCGGCCGGGCGAGACGATCACGATCTACTACGACACCCGGGCGAACCTGATCGCGCGCGGGATCCTCCCGCGCCCGACGCCGGTCGTCGCGCCGAACCCCTTCCCGGCGGGACGGTTCGTTCCCGATCCGCGGAGCTAGGCTCGATCTCCGTGCTGCGCGAGCGCCCACGCCACGTGCTCGCGAACGAGCGCTGACCGGTCCTCCCCGCGCGCCCGAAGGGCGGCGACGACGCGCTCGCTGGTCGGCGCGTTGCCGAGCCCCACGGCGAGATTGCGCGACCACCGCTCGTAGCCGATGCGGTGGATCGCCGAGCCCGCGAGGCGCTCGTGGAAGGCGGCCTCGCTCCAGCCGAAGAGCTCGGTGAGCTCCGCCGCATCGAGCCCGTGCCGCACTCGGAAGTCGGGCTCGCCGGTCGCTCGCGCGTACTTGTTCCACGGGCACACGAGCTGGCAGTCGTCGCAGCCGTACACCCGGTTGCCGATGAGCGGGCGCAAGGCGACCGGGATCGCGCCTTTCAGCTCGATGGTGAGGTACGAGATGCAGCGCCTGGCGTCGAGGCTGTACGGCGCGACGATCGCCCCGGTCGGGCACACCTCGATGCAGCGCGTGCAGGCGCCGCAGTGCTCGGAGGCCGGCGCGTCAGGCGGCAGCGGCAGATCGGTGTAGATCTCGCCGAGAAAGAAGAACGAGCCGGCGTCGCGGGTCAGGAGGAGCGTGTGCTTGCCGCGCCAGCCGAGCCCCGCCTGCGCGGCGAGCTCGACCTCCATCACCGGCGCGGAGTCCGTGAACACGCGATAGCCGAACTCGCCGACCTCGCCCGCGATGCGATCGGCGAGCCGCTGGAGACGGGCGCGCAGCACCTTGTGGTAGTCGCGCCCGAGCGCGTAGCGCGAGACGTACGCCTTCGTCCGATCGCCGAGCACCGCCTCGGCGTCCGCCGCGTCCGGAAGATAGTCCATGCGCGCGGTGATCACGCGCCGCGTCCCCGGCACGAGCTCCGCCGGCCGCGCGCGTTTGGCGCCATGCCGCGCCATATAATCCATCTCGCCATGGAACCCGCGCGCGAGCCACTCGGCGAGCCGCCCCTCGGCGGCGCCCAGCTCCGCGTTCGCGATCCCCACCGCCTCGAAGCCGAGCTCGCGGCCCCAGGCCTTGATCGCCGCCGCAAGCGGCGCAAGGTCAGCGAGGCCGGTCGTCGGAGTGTCCATGGCGTTCGCGCATGTTAGCCCCGCTGCACGTCCATCTCGCCGACGAGGCGGCTACGCAGGCGCTCGGCGAGCGCATCGCGGCCGCGCTTCAGCCCGGGACCTCGGTTCACCTGTCGGGCGACCTCGGCGCCGGTAAGACGACCCTCGCCCGGGGGCTCATCCAGGCGCTCGGCTTTCCCGGCAAGGTCAAGAGCCCCAGCTACGCCCTGGTTGAACCTTATACCGATTCTAGGTTAACCTTGTACCACTTTGATTTCTTTAGATTCAAAGATCCGAGCGAGTGGCTCGACGCGGGGCTGAGGGAGTGCTTCAACGAACGCGCGATCTGTGTCGTCGAGTGGCCGGAGAAAGCGGCGGGCCTGCTGCCGCCGGCCGATCTGCGCGTCCACCTCGAGATTCCGCCGCGCGGTGGCCGGGACGCGACGCTCGAGGGCGACACGGAGCTCGGCCGCGCGTGCCTGAACGAGCTCGCGCGCCACTACGCCGCGCGCTGATCCGCCTCGCCGCAGTCCTCGGGTGGCTGCTCGCGCCGGTGGCCGCGGCCGACGAACCGATCCGCGCCCTGCGGGTCTGGCCGTCCCAGGATTACACGCGCGTGACCGTCGAAACCGCAGCGGAGCTGCGTTACCAGCTGACGTCGGTCAAGAATCCCGAACGGCTCGCACTCGATCTCGAGGCCGTCGATTTCCTGAGCATCGTGGACCAGGTCGCCGACAAGGTGGTCGCGGAGGATCCCCACATCGGGGGCCTGCGCGCCGGCCGGTACAAGCCGGGCACCGTCCGCCTCGTGATCGACCTTAAGGGCGAGGTGCGGCCGCAGGTGTTCGCGCTGCCCCCGATCGGCGGCTACGGCCACCGCCTGGTGATCGACCTCTACCCGCTCGTGCCCGCGGATCCGTTGCTCGCGCTCCTGCAGCAGAAGGAGGCGCGCGACGCGCCCGCGCCGCCGGCGGCGCGCGAGCCGGGGCCGCGCCCGGACGCGACCCGGAAGGCGCCCTCGACCGACAAGGCGAAGCCGCCCGTGCATCGCCCGGTCACGATCGTCATCGACGCGGGTCACGGCGGCGAGGATCCCGGCGCGAAGGGGCGCCGGGGCACCTACGAGAAGCACGTGACGCTCGCGGTCGCGCGCAAGCTGAAGGCGCTCATCGACGCCGAGCCCACGATGCGCGCCGTGCTGACGCGCGACGGGGACTACTTCATTCCGCTCGCCGCCCGCGTCGACAAGGCGCGGCGCGTCAAGGCCGATCTCTTCGTCTCGATCCACGCCGACGCCTACCTGCTCCCGCACGCCCGCGGGTCGTCGGTCTTCGCGCTGTCCGACCGCGGGGCGACGAGCGCCGCCGCCGGCTGGCTCGCGAAGCGCGAGAACGAGGCCGACCTGATCGGCGGCGTGAACCTCGACGGCAAGGAGCGGTACCTCGCCCAGACGCTGCTCGACCTGTCGCAGACCGCCGCCATCAACGACAGCCTCAAGGTCGGCCGCGCGGTGCTGAACGAGCTCGGGGGGATCAACACCCTCCACAAGCCGCACGTCGAGCAGGCGGGCTTCGCGGTGCTGAAGGCGCCCGACATCCCGTCGATCCTCGTCGAGACCGCCTTCATCAGCAACCCGGACGAGGAGAAGCGGCTCGGCGACGCCAGGTACCAGGCCGAGCTCGCGCGCGCGCTCCTCGAGGGGATCAAGCGCTATTTCACGGCCCACCCCCCGTCGCCGCGGCCGACGATCGCGGCGTACGACGCCGAACCGAGGTCTCCGGGTGCGCAGCGGTCACAGCGGAAACCGCTGTGACCTCGGCTGGCTAGCTCGCTCGTGACGCCCGCGCCCGGGCGCGCAGGTACCCGATCGCGACCGGCGACACCGACGCGAGGATGATCGCGAAGATCACGATCGTCAGGTTGTTCTTCACCACCGGCACGTTGCCGAACAGATAGCCCGCGGTGACGAGCGAGCCCACCCACAGCACCGCGCCGCCGACGCTGAACGCCAGGAAGCGCGCGTAGCTCATCCGGCCGATCCCGGCCACGAACGGCGCGAACGTGCGCACGATCGGGACGAAGCGGGCGATCACGATCGTCTTCCCGCCGTGGCGCTCGTAGAAGGCGTGCGTGTAATCGAGCGCGGCGCGGTTGAAGAGCCGCGAGCGTTCCCAGCGGAAGACCTTCGGGCCGAGGTAGCGGCCGACCCAGTAGTTCACGTTGTCGCCGCAGAGCGCCGCGGCGATGAGCGTGATCCCGAGCGCGCGCGGGTCCATGCCGGCCGCCGCCCACAGCGTCCCGGCGACGAACAGCAGCGAGTCGCCCGGCAGGAACGGCGTGACCACGAGCCCGGTCTCGCAGAACACGATGAGAAAGAGCAGCGCGTAGATCCACGTCCCGTACTGCTGCAGCAGCGCCGCGAGATGGCGGTCGAGGTGGACGAGAAAGTCCCAGAAGAGCGCGACGAGCTCCATGCGGGTGAATTGTATCGGTGTCCTATAATTGTTTTTCATGTCCGAACCCGCGGTCTTCGACCACCCCGCCGTCGTGCGCGTGCGCGCCGCCCTCGCCGCCGCCGGCGTCGAGACCGAGATCGTCGAGCTCCCGGCGGCCGCCCCGACGGCGCGCGCCGCGGCCGAGCAGATCGGCTGTAACGTCGCCCAGATCGCGAACTCGCTCGTCTTCCGCTGCGAGACGAGCGGGACGCCGCTGCTGGTCATGACCAGCGGCGCGAACCGCGTGGATCCGGCGCGCGTCGCCGCGCTCGTCGGCGAGCGGATCGGGCGCGCCGACGCCGACTTCGTGCGGCGGTCGAGCGGCTTCGCGATCGGCGGCGTGGCGCCGGTGGGCCATGCCGCGCCGATCCGGACGCTCATCGACCGCAGCCTTCTCGGTCACGCCGAGATCTGGGCCGCCGCCGGCCATCCGCACACCGTGTTTCGCCTCACGCCCGACGAGCTGGTCCGGATCACCGGCGGCAGACTCGCCGAAGTCGCGGTCTAGCAATGCCCTCGATCCGGCTCCTCCCGGACACGCTGGTCAGCCAGATCGCCGCCGGCGAGGTGGTCGAACGGCCGGCCTCGGTGCTGAAAGAGCTGCTGGAGAACAGCCTCGACGCCGGCGCCCGGAGCGTTGCGGTGTCCCTCGACGAGGGCGGCGTGAAGCGCGTGAGCGTTGCCGACGACGGCAGCGGCATCGGGCGCGAGGACCTGCCGCTTGCGCTCGCACGGCACGCGACGAGCAAGATCGGGACGCTCGCCGACCTCGAGCGCGTGGCGACCCTCGGATTCCGCGGCGAAGCGCTCGCCAGCGTCGCCGCAGTGGCGCGCGTCGCAGTGATCTCGCGGGTGCCCGACGCCGATCATGCGTGGCGGATCGCCGCCGAGGGCGGTCCGCCAGGCCCGCCGGCGCCGGCCGCGCACGCGCCCGGGACGACGATCGAGGTGACGGATCTCTACTTCAACACGCCGGCGCGGCGGAAGTTCCTGAAGTCCGCGGCCACCGAGTTCGGGCATTGCGCGGAAGCGTTCGAACGGGTTGCGCTCGCCCGCCCCGACCTCGCCCTCACCCTGCGGCACAACGGCCGGGTGAGCCGCCATCTGCTTCCGGCCGCGCCCGGCGCGCGTGTCGCCGCGGTGCTCGGCGACCAGTTTGCGGCGTCGGCCCGCGAGCTTGTCGCCGAAGCGCCGGGCTTGCGCATCACCGGTTTCCTGGGCGCGCCCGCCGAGGCGCGCGGCGTGCGCGACGCGCAGTACGTCTACGTGAATGGACGCTTCGTCCGCGACCGGCTGCTCGCGCATGCGCTGCGCGAGGCCTACGCCGACGTCCTGCACGGCGACCGTCATCCGGCGTACGTCGTCTTCCTCGAGATCGACCCGGGCGCCGTCGACGCGAACGTGCATCCGGCGAAGACCGAGGTCCGGTTCCGCGAGGCGCGCGCGGTGCACCAGTTCGTGCGCCACGCGGCGTCGCGGGCGCTCTCGGGGGCCGCCGGCGAGACGCCGACGCCGGTCGCAGCGCCCGATCCGATGGGCGAACGGCTCGTGCCGCGGTCGCGCGCGTTCCAGTCCTCGCTGGGAGTCGCGCAGCCCGTCGCCGCGTACACGGCGATGTTCGAGCGCGCACCGAGTTTCGCTCCCGCTGTTGCGGCGGCCGTCGCGGACGCGCCCCCGCGCACCGACGAGGCCGACCCGCCGCTCGGCTACGCCCTCGCGCAGCTGCATGGGGTGTACGTCCTCGCCCAGAACCGGCACGGGCTGGTCCTGGTCGACATGCACGCCGCACACGAGCGCATTCTCTACGAGCAGCTGAAGACCGCGCTCGACGCGGCCAGCGTCAAGGTCCAGCAGCTTCTCATCCCGGTCACCTTCCACGCCGACGCCGCGGACGTCGCGACGCTCGAAGAGCACGGCGAAGTGCTCGCCGCGCTCGGGTTCGACCTGGCGGCGCTCTCGCCGACCGCGATCGTCGTGCGCGGCGTCCCGAGTCTCCTCGCCGCCGGCGACGTCCCGGCGCTCGCACGCGGGCTGCTGCGCGACCTCCGGGAGTACGGCGCGACCGAGGTGCTGGCGCGGCACCGCAACGAGCTGCTCGCGACCATGGCGTGCCACGGCGCCGTCCGCGCGCACCGCACCCTGACGTTGCCGGAGATGAACGCACTGCTTCGTCGCATGGAAGAGACCGAGCGCTCCGGCCAGTGCAACCACGGCCGCCCGACGTGGTACCAGCTCTCGCTCGCCGACCTCGACAAGCTCTTCCTGCGTGGCCGTTGACGCCGTAGAGTTCCGCGAGATCGCTGTCTAGGATGACTTTCCGATTCCGGACGACGACGATCCGGCTCGAGACCATGGAGACGCCCCGTGTCCCGGGAGCGTCGCTCAGCGTGCCCCCGCCAGCGTACCGGGCGCAAACGCCTTCTCGATCCGATCGAGCGGACTCGTGACCCCGCGTCCGCCCTTGTTCAGGACGTGCGTATAAATCA
>DATEDA010000047.1:0-15929 GCA_035286595.1 Burkholderiales bacterium
GCGCGAGCCCCGGCAGGCCGTCGGTCACCAGGTTGATCCACAGGATCTGGATCGGCAGCAGCGGGATCGGCATCCCGAAGAACGGCGCGGCCAGGATGGCCACGATCTCGCCGATGTTGCCCGCCATCACGTAGCGGACGAACTTGCGGATGTTGTCGTAGATGCGGCGGCCCTCGCGCACCGCGCTGACGATGGTGGCGAAGTTGTCGTCGAGGAGCACCATCGAGGAGGCCTCGCGCGACACGTCGGTGCCGATCTTGCCCATCGCGACGCCGATCTCGGCGCGCTTGATCGCCGGCGCGTCGTTGACGCCGTCCCCGGTCATGGCCACGAACTCGCCCTTCGCCTGCAGCCCGGCGACGATCATGATCTTCTGCGCCGGATCGACGCGCGCGTACACGCGTATGTCCTTGACGTCGCGCTCGAGCTCGCCCGCCGCGAGCCGCGACATCTCCTGGCCGGTGAGGACCTTGCCGCCCTGGTCGAGGATCCCGAGGCGCGCGGCGATGGCGCGCGCCGTCGCCGGATGATCTCCCGTCACCATCACCGGGGTGATGCCCGCGGTCTTGCATTGGCGCACCGCTTCGGCCACCTCCGGCCGCGGCGGATCGATCATCCCCACCAGCCCGATGAAGACGAGATCCGTCTCGAGCTTCTCGGAGGCGAGCTCCCCCGGGACGTCGTCCCAGTTGCGGCAGGCAACGCCGATGACCCGCAGTCCCTCGGTGGCCATCCGCTCGGCCATGGCGAGGATCTCGTCCGCGGCGAGCGGGCCGGTCTGCCCGTTCGAGAGGGTGCGCGTGCAGCGCTCGACGATCTTCTCGGGCGCGCCCTTCGTGTACCCGATGACGCCCTGCCCCTCGCGGTGAAAGGTGGTCATGAGCTTGCGATCGGAGTCGAACGGCAGCTCCGCGACCCGGGGCGTTTCGGCTTCGAGCGCGGTCTTCCCGTAGCCCGCGCGGCGCGCCGCCACCAGCAGCGCGATCTCGGTCGGATCGCCGAACTCGGTGCCCCCTTCCGGCGCCGAAGCGTCGTTGTTGAGGGCGAGCGCGCTCAGCATCCGCCGCGCAGTTTCGCCCTGCAGGTCCTTGCCCTCGGGGTGCTTCAGGTGCCGGCCATCGACCCAGAACTCCTCGACGCTCATCCGGTTCTGCGTGAGGGTGCCGGTCTTGTCCGAGCAGATGTAGGTGACCGATCCGAGCGCTTCCACCGCCGGCAGCCGCCGGATCAGCGCGTTCTGCTTCACCATCTTGTAGGCGCCCAGCGCGAGCGAGATGGTGACCACCGCCGGCAGCGCCTCGGGAATCGCCGCCACCGCGAGGCTCACCGCGGTGAGGAACATGAGCGCGATCGGTTCGCCGCGCACGACGCCGAAGACGAACACCACGCCGCAGACGACCAGCGCGGCGATCGCGAGCTTGCGGCCGAACTCCGCCAGGCGCTTCTGGAGCGGCGTCTTCACCTCGGCTTCGAGCGCGAGCAGCGCGGCGATCTTGCCGAGCTCGGTCTGCATGCCGGTGCCGACGACGATCCCGCGGCCGCGCCCGTAGGCGACGGTCGTGCCCTTGTAGGCCATGTTGCGGCGGTCGCCGAGCGCGAGGTCGGCGCCCTCGATCGGCTCCGTGCGCTTCTCGACCGGCACCGACTCGCCGGTGAGCGCCGCCTCCTCGGTCCTCAGCACCACGCTCTCGAAGACCCGCAGGTCCGCCGGGATGACGTTTCCGGCCTCGAGCACCACCACGTCGCCGGGCACCAGCTCGGCGGCCGGCACCTCGATCACCCGGCCTTCCCGCAGGACGCGCGCCGTGGCGGCGGCGAGCTTCTTGAGCGCCGCCATCGCCTGCTCGGCGCGGTACTCCTGGATGAAGCCGATCGTCCCGTTCATCACCACGATCACCAGGATGGCGACGGTGTCGACGACCTCGCCGATGAACCCCGAGATCACCGCCGCCACGAGCAGCACGATGATCATGAAGTCGGTGAACTGGTCGGCGAGCATCCGCCACGGGCTGCGCTTCTCCCCTTCCTGGATCGCGTTGGGGCCGTAGCGCGCGAGCCGGCTCCCGGCCTCGGTGCGCGTCAGGCCGGCTGCGAGGTCGATCCCGAGCTGCCCGGCGACTTCCGCCGTGGGCAGGCAATGCCAGGCAGGCGGTCGCTCGTTCGAAGGTGCGGCGACGGTGGTTTCTTGGTTCTGGGCGCGTTTCATGTCCTCGAGGCGGGGCGATGAGGACGAGACGCGGCGGCGCCGGGACGACCAGGGTCCCGGAGGGAAACGCCGGCGGGTGTTACGGCTGAAGGCGCAGCGGCCGGCAGTTCCATTGAGCGCGCGACGGCATCTCGACCGTGCTTCGCCCTTGGGACGGCGACCGGGAGGGGAAGGGCGAAGAAAACCTTTACCGGTCGGTAAAGGTCTCGCCACAACTTGCGTTGCCAGCAGGACCGGGGACGCGAGTCCCGGAATGACGGCCGTTGCTGTGAGGCTACTCCCCTTCGGTGCTGCCGCCCGAACCTTACTGCCCCGGAGCGATCGCTGTCAAACCAGGGGTGCGAGCGCGTGGTTCGCGGCTAGAATCGCCGGCGGAGGAGACCATGGACGCCGCAGCCCAGTATCTCGGCAAGCCCTGGCTTAAGTTCTACGAGCCCGGGGTGCCGGAGACCGTCGACCCCCCGCTCAAATCGGTCCCGCAGGCGTTCGACGAGGCGACCGAGCGCGCGCCGGAGCGGCCGGCGGTCGTCTTCTACGGCCGGGAGATTACCTACCGCGAACTGCGCGAGGCCGCCGACCGCCTCGCGTGCGCCCTCGCCGAGCTGGGCGTGAAGAAGGGCGACCGGGTGGCGCTCTATCTCCTCAACAGCCCGCAGTTCATCATCGCGTACTTCGCCGCACTCAAAGCGGGGGCGATCGTGACGCCGATCAGCCCGGTGTACACCAGCCACGAAGTCCGCTTTCAGCTCGAGGACAGCGGCGCCCGCGCGATCGTCTGCCAGGACGTCCTCTACGACAAGGTGGCGAAGAGCGGCGCCCCGCTCGACCTGGTGATCGTCACCAACGTCGGCGAGTACCTGCCGGCGCTGAAGCGCTTCCTCGGCAAGGGCCCCTTGCGCCGCCTGCTGCCGGACATCGACCTCGGGTCGCCGGACGTCCCGGCCGCACCGAACCTGCACTGGCTGCAGGAGCTCCTCGCGAAGTACCCGGCAGAGCCGCCGCGAATGACGATCGATCCGCGCGCCGACCTCGCCGTGCTGCCGTACACGGGCGGTACCACCGGCCATCCCAAGGGCGTGATGCTCAGCCACTACAACCTCGTGGCCGCGATGACGAGCGTGCAGGCCATGCTGCCCAACCTCGAGGCGAACCGCGAGGTGATCCTCGCCTTCCTGCCGTTCTTCCACGTCTACGGGCAGGTCCAGATCATGCTCAACGGCCTGTGCCAGGGCCACCTGCTGGTGCTGTTTACGACTCCGGACACCGAAGCGATGCTCGCGGCGATGGAGCGCTACCAGGTCACTCTCTTCTATGGCGTGCCGACACTCTACGAATACCTGAAGGACCACAAGGACACCGGCAAGGTGAACTGGCGCCGGCTCAAGCTCCTGGTCTCGGGCGCGGACACCCTGCACGAGTCGACGATGCAGGACTGGGCGAAGCGCACCGGCGCGAGCATCACCGAGGGCTACGGGCTGTCCGAGAACTGCGCGACAAGCCACCTCAATCCGGTCCATCGTCCGAAGGTCGGCTCGTTCGGCTGCCCGCTGCCCGGCATGCTCGCTGCGGTGATCGACCCGGAAGCGCTCTCGTTCGTGCCGCAGGGCGCGACCGGGGAGCTCGTGCTCTCCAGCCCGAGCGTGATGCAGGGCTACTGGCAGAAGCCGGACGAGAACGCGAAGGCGTTCATCGAGTCCGACGGGATCCGCTGGATGCGCACCGGGGACATCGTGCGCATGGACGAGGAGGGTTACTTCTACTTCTACGACCGCTCCAAGGATCTGATCAAGCACAAGGGTCACTCGATCTTCGCCAAGGACGTCGAGGACGTGCTGTACGCGCACCCGCAGGTCAGGGCGGCGGGGGTGATCGGCGTGCCCGACCCCGCGGCGGGGCAGGTCATCAAGGCGATCGTCGTGCTGCACGGCGACGCGCGCGGCAAGCTCTCGGAGGAGGACCTCCGCGCCTTCTGCCGCGAGCGACTGGCCGAGTACCGGGTGCCGCAGCTCATCGAGTTCCGGGGCGAGCTGCCGAAGACCGACGTCGGCAAGGTCTCGCGCCGCGAGCTGCGCGACGAGCACGCGCCGTCGCCTTCCTAGGGGAAGGGTGGATCCCATGCCGGGTCCGTTCTTCCGGACCGAGCACCTCGTCAAGCGCTTCGGCGGGCTGACGGCGGTCAACGACGTCGGCTTCGAGCTCGCGCGCGACCAGATCGTCGGTCTGATCGGCCCGAACGGCGCCGGGAAAACGACGCTGCTGCGCCTGATCACCAAGATCCTTGCGCCGGACTCGGGGCGCATCGTGTTCAACGGCGAGGACATCACCGCCCTGAGGTCCTGGGACGTGGTGAACCGCGGCATCGCTGGAACGTTCCAGAACACCCGGCCCTTCCGCCATCTGCCGATCATCGCCAACGTGATGGTGCCGCTCGTGGCGCCCCGCGCACGCCGCCGCGGCGAGTGGGTGAAGAAGGTCGAGGCGAAGGCGATGGACGCGCTCGAGTTCGTCGGCATCTCCGACATGGCGCTCGAGCCCGCGTCCGCGCTGTCGCAGGGGGACCTGAAGCGCCTCGAGGTCGCGCGCGCGATCGCGACCGAGCCGGAGCTGCTGCTGCTCGACGAGCCGCTCGGCGGCCTGAACCCGGCGGAGTCGGAGCTGCTCGCGAAGTCGATCCGCCGGCTGCACAAGGGCGGACGCTTCGGGCGCCTGCACTCCGAAGGGCCGGCGGTGCTGATGATCGAGCACAAGCTCAAGGAGCTGATGGCGATCGTCGACCGGGTGATCGTCATCGATCACGGCGAGCTCATCGCCGACGGGCCGCCCGCGGAGATCGTTCGGGATCCCAAGGTGATCGAGGCGTATCTCGGAACTGCGCACGATGCCGCTGCTTGAGGTGAAGGGCCTCACGGTCCGCTACGACAAGGCCGTGATCCTGAACGGCGTGTCGCTCGCGGTCGGCGAGGGCGAGCTCGTGGGGCTGGTCGGGCCGAACGGCGCCGGGAAGTCCACGCTGCTGCGCGCGATCTCGGGGCTCGTGCGGTTCGAGGCGCGGATGAAGCGCGGCACCGAGGGCGACATCGTCCTCGACGGGGAGGTGTGGTTCGCGGGCGAGCGGATCGACGCGCTGCCGGCGCACGAGATCCGGCGGCGGGGGCTCGGGCATTGCCCGGAGCGCCGGCGCCCGTTCCGCGAGCTCACCGTCCTCGAGAACCTGCTCGCCGGCGCCTACCTGGCGAGCGGCGCAGCCGAGACCGAGCGGCGCCTGGAACGCTGCTACGCGTCGTTCCCGCGGCTCGCCGCGCGCCGCGGGCAGATCGCCGGCACGCTGTCCGGCGGCGAGCAGCAGATGCTCGCGATCGCGCGCGCATTGATGTTCGAGGCGAAGCTCCTCTGCATCGACGAGCCCTCGCTCGGCCTGGCGCCGATGATCCGCGAGGAGCTGTTCGCCGCGGTCGCGCGCGTCCACGCGGGCGGAGTGCCGGTGCTGCTCGTCGAGCAGGAGGTCGGGCAGGTGTTCCGGATGGCCGGACGCAACTACGTGCTCTCGCAGGGGCGGATCATCGCCAGCGGCACGGGGGCCGAGCTGCGGGCCGACGAGACGCTGCGGGCGGGGTATCTCGGGCTGTAGCTTCCCCTCCTCAAATGAGGAGGGGTGTCGCGCGGAGCGCGACGGGGTGGTGGACTAGGGCGCTATCGCTTGTACCACCACTTGGTGTCGCTGACGTCCGACTCCCAGGGGCGGATCGGCTTCTCCAGCCCGAACTGCTCGGCGTGGAAGCGGGCGACCTCCATGATCGCCGACAGGACGTCCAGCGGGAACCCCTGCCGGCCGCCGCGTTCGTCGATCACGAGCTTGGCCAGGTAGTCGTCGAGCCAGCGCTTGCCCCACTGCTCGCGGATCGTCGCCGCGATGCGCGGGAAGCCGCGCTCGATGATCGGCCAGGGATCGGGCCGCTCCAGCTGCCGGTCGGCCGCGCGGAGCTTCTTCCATTGCTCGCTCGCGGCCCGGGTCAGGGTCTGATCGCCCATGAGCGGGGGGAACTCCAACGGCGCACCTTCGTCCGGCTCGACGGACGGGTTGATGCGCTTCCTCATCAGGGCTTCGCCCGCCTCGGGGTCGAACACCGCGAACGCGCTGAGATCATCGTCCGCGCTCTTGTCCGCCGCAGGAACGATCGGTTTGTCGGGTTGCTTCATGCCGATGCCACTCCAATTCCGGCCCGCTATGCACGCATCATAGTCCCGGTGAAGCCGTTTCGGTGGCCTGGATGAAGCCGGACCCGGATCGTTACAGCAATGTCACAAGCGCCTCCCCGCGTCAGGCCGTGCGTGAAGCGAGGATCTCCCTCAGCGGCGCGCCGCACAGCCGGCACTGCGCCCGCCATGCGCCATTGCGCTGCTTGCAGCGCGGACACTTCGTCTCGATCTTGTCGCGCACCCACGGCGTGATTCCGCGCGGCATGAACAGCAGCACCGCGAGCACGATCACGGCGAACGCGAGCAGCCGCAGCTCCCCGAACGCCTTGAAGCTGCCGAGCCACTCGGTGAGCGGATACAGGATGAACACCGCCGCCACCGGCCCGTAGATGGTGGCGACGCCGCCGAACACGCCCCAGATCACCACCTGGAACGAGAGCGCGACCTCCAGCGCCGAGGGACCGGCGACGCGGATGTAGTGGGCGAACAGCGCGCCCGCCAGCCCCGCGACCGCCGCCGAGATCGCGAACACGACGAGCTTGTAGCGCGGCGTGTTGATCCCCGAGGCTCGCGCCGCGACCTCGTCGTCGCGGATCGCGTGCAGCACCAGGCCGAACTTCGAGTCGGCGAGCTTCCATAGCCCGAACACCGCGGCGAGCATGGCGATCGCCGCGACGTAGTAGTTGCCGATGCGCGTCGGCGCGACGGAGCGCAGCCCCGAGACGCCGAGCTCCCCGCCGCTGAATCCCGGGAAGGCGAAGAGCAGCCCGGTGGCGATCAGCGGGAACGCCAGCGTCGCGAGCGAGAGGTACGCACCGCGCAGCCGCAGGCACAGGAACCCGACGACGAGGCCGAGCACCGCGGCGAACGCCACGCCCAGCCACACCGTGACCCATGGCGACCACCCGAGCTTGAGCGAGGCGAGCCCCGACGTATAGGCGCCCGCGCCGAAGAACAGGGCATGGCCGAAGCTCACCTGGCCAGCGTAGCCCGCCAGCAGATCCCAGCTCGCGGCGAAGATCGCGAACAGGCACGTCAGCGTCACGATGCGCAGGATGTAGGGGTCTGGCCAGACGAGCGGCAGCACGAGCACCGCCGACACCCATGCGAGCACGAACGCGCGCGACGGCAGGACGAGCACCTCGTTCTTCAGGTTGACCCATCCCCAACGCGCCGCGTAGGCGAGCGGATTTCTCACCGCTCCTCCTCGAAGGCCACGCCGAACAGTCCTTCGGGCCGCACGAGCAGCACCACGACCATGATCGAAAGCGCCACCGCGCCCTTCAGGAACGCGCCCTGCGGGAGGGCGAAGACGGTGATCGCCTCGACGTAGCCGATGATGAGCGCGCCGATCAGGCTGCCCTTGAGGCTGCCCAGGCCGCCGAGCACCACGATCGCGAGCATGGTGACGAGCGGCGCGAGCCACATCAGCGGATCGACCACGAACACCGGCGCCACGACCACCCCGGCAACCGCGGCGAGCGCGACCGAGAGGGCGACGGCGACCATCGCCACCCGGTTCACGTTCATGCCCATCAGATTCGCCACCTCGAGGTCGTTGGCCGTGGCGCGGATCGCCAGCCCGAGGCGCGTGCGGTAGAGCACGAACCAGGTCGCGGCGAGGGCCGCGGCCGCGACGACGAGGATCAGCAGCCGCTGGTAGGGGATGCTCACGCCGAGGACCGAGGCCACGCCGTCGATCGCCGACGGGATCCCGAGGAAGTTGCCGCCGAACGCGACCAGCATCAGCTCCTGGAAGATGAGCCCGAGCGCGATCGTGGCGATCAGCACCGCGGATTCGTGGCTGCGCACCGGCTCGATCACGAGCCGGTAGCAGAGCGCAGCGAGCGCCGTCACCGCGGCGATCGCGATTAACGCGGCGAGGAGGACGTTCAGCTTCGCGGTAACCAGCAGCGTGTAGAAGCAGTAGGCGGCGAGCATGTAGAACGCGGTGTGCGCGATGTTGACGATGCGCGCGACGCCGAAGACGAGCGAGAAGCCGATCGCGAGCAGCGCGTAGACGCCGCCGTTGACCAGCCCCGTGACGAGGATGTCCTGGAGCATCTGGATGACCACCCCGGCGCTGCGCGCCACCCCTCCTCAAGGCGAGGAGGGGAGATCGCAGGCGACGCGCCCGCGCCGGTGAGCTCGGAGCCCGTTACTTCGCGGCGGGCATCCTGAACGGCCGCGCGCCCTTGACCTGCGGCGGCCAGAACGTCACCTTCTCGCCGTCCTGCCATTGCACCGCGAGTCCGGTGACCTTGCCGGGGCCCCACACGGGATCGTGGCGCTTATCGAACTCGACCACGCCGGTGATCCCGGTGAACACGGTCTTCTCGAGGACCGGGACCAGCTTGTCGGCGTCGGTCGTTCCCGCCTTCTCGATCGCCTCCCTGAGCAGCATGATCGCGTCGTAGGTCCCGGCGTTGTAGGTCGGCGATTTCTTGAATCGTTCCTTGAACGCCTTCACGAACGGTACGGTCTTCGGCGTGATCTCCACCTCCGCGATCGTCTCGAGCGTGGAGACGTAGTTGCCCTTGCTGGCGGTCGCCTGCCAGAAGCCGTCCTTCTGCGCCTCGACGTTGATGCCGAAGGCGATCGCCTTCATGTTGCGCTCGCCCATCTGCCGCCCGACGACGATGCCGACCGGTCCGGAGAGCAGGGTGAATACGATGTCCGCGCCCGAGCGGTCGATCGCGGCGAGCTCGGCGGTAACGTCGGTGGCGACGGCGGAGGGCTGCCACAGGCCCACGACCTCCATCTTCATCGCCGGCAGGTTCTTCTGGGCCGCGGCGACGATGCCCTCCACCCACACCGCTTTCTCCGCCAGGATGGCGACCTTCGGGCTCTCCTTGCCGAGCTGCTTGCGGATCTGCGCGGCGACCTCGCCGAGCGCGGCGAAGCTCTGGCGCACGAGGTCCACGTCCTTCACCGGGGTGACGCGGAACCAGTACTTGTAGCGCTCGTAGTTGGCTTCGACGTTGATCCCGAGCTTGGAGTGCGCGGCGCCCGCCCCCAGGAAGAGCTTCTTGTTGTCCATCGCGATCTCCTGCATCGCGAGCACGGCTTCGGAGCGGAACCCGCCGACCAGGAAGTCGGCCTTGTCGCGCGCGATCGCGCGCTCCATCGCGTTGGTGGCGTCGGGCACCGACTGGATCTCGTTCGTGTCGATGCGCGCGAGCTCGACCTGGAGCTTCCGGCCGCCGACCTGGATGCCGCCGCCCTTGTTGATCTCGTCGCGCGCCATCTCGGCGCCGGCCCAGTGGTTCTCGCCCTGCACAAAGGCCATCGGGCCGAGGATCGCGATCTTGACCGTGCCCTGCGCCTGCGCGAGCGGTGCCGCAGCGGCGAGCGCGGCGGCGAGCAGAAACGAACGCACCATGGTGGCCTCCTGTGGATCGACGGTGTTGGTCTTGTGGCGGGAAGTCTGGCAGCAAACGTCCCGCGCGTCACGGGGGGAGGTGAGGGGTGAACCCCACCTCCCCGCGTTCGCGCCGGTCGAACCCGTTTTTGCGGGGGGCTGTCAGCGCGCCGCGGCCATCGCCGGCGCCGGCTTGATCCAGGTGAACACGAGGTTCATCAGGATGCCGAGGACGGCAGCGGTGGCGATCGCCGGCAGGCCCTGCGGGAACCCCGGGGCCTTGATCGGCAGGAAGCCGCCTTCGTAGCCGATGTTGCCGCCGATCCCCACCACGAGGATCACCGCGCCGAGCGCGAGCTGGAGCGGGTCGAAGAGGTTGACCTTGTGCTCCTGCATGAGCGCGATGCCCTGCATGCCGATCACGCCGAAGAGGTACAGGGCGAGCCCGCCGCTCACGAACACCGGGATCGTCGCAGCGAGCGCCGACAGCTTGCCGATGAACGCGAGCAGGATGCAGATGATGCCCGCTGCCAGGAGCGCCGGGCCGGAATAGTTCCGGGTGATCGCCATGAGCGAGTTGTTCTCGCCGTAGTTCGTCCCGGCGGTCGCGCCGAACAGCCCGTGAATGAAGTCGCCGACGCCGTCGAAGACCAGGTTGTAGCCGACGTACCGGTCGAGCTGGGGCTTCTGGCGGCCCTGCTCGTCCGCAAGCCGGTCGGCATACAGGCTGATCTGGTAGAGGTGCGCGGTCGACTCGGGGATGGTGGCGATCGCCATGATCGCGATGCTGAAGACCGCGGTCGTCACCATCGGACCGGTGAGCGCCGGCCAGGTGAGATGCGGCGCGACGATGAACGGCGTCGCGGCGACGCTCTTGAGGCTGATCTGATCCGGCGCGACGGCGAGCGTCAGCAGGTAGCCGAAGATCGCGCCGAGCAGGATCGGCAGCATTCCGATCAACCCCCTGCCCTGCAGCAGGTAGGAGAACGCCACCGTGGCGAGCAGCGTGAGGAGCGCGATGCCCCAGTAGCCGGGCACGACCACGAGCGACATGTCGAGCGCCGCCTTGGCGAGCCCGATCCCGATCACGCACGCGACCGAGCCGGTGACGACCGGGGGCAGCACCCGGTCGACGGCCGGCTTGCCGACCGCCCTGATGATGAACCCGATGACGATGTTGAGGATCCCGGTGGCGATGATGCCGGTCTGCATGACCGAGATCACCTCGTCGGGCGCGGGCACCCCGAACTGCACCTTGTGCCCCATCGCCTGCGCGATGCCGAGGTACGCCGCGATGTAGCTGAAGCTCGACCCGTAGAAGAGCGGGATGAATGTCCCGATCGTGCGCCGTGACAGGATGAGCGCGACGATGGTCGAGACGCCGGCGCCGAGCAGCACCGTGCTGACGTGGAAGCCGCACAGCAGCGCGACGAACACCGTGGCCGGAAACATGGTGAGCGCGTGCTGCAGCCCGAACAGGATGAGCCGGACGAGCTCCGGCCGGTCGTTCGGCAGATACCCATGAACGGTGGTAGCCATGATTGTTCTCCCTCTGCGAGTGATGGGTTCATGTTCTTCGCGGGTGGGACGAAGCGGTGTCGTCAGCTCTAGGGGCCACCTCCTTTCACGAGCTCCCACAGCCGGTTGGGGCTGAGGGGGATCTCCAGCAGCTCGATGCCCTTCGCCGGCAGGTCGAGCGCGTTCTCGAGCGCTTGGGCGAACAACGGCCCGGCGGGAATCGCGCCCGCCTCGCCCGCGCCCTTGATGCCAAGCGGGTTGAGCGGCGAGGGGGTCACGGTGTGCGCCAGATCCATGCGCGGGACGTCGAGCGCCGTCGGCAGGAGGTAGTCGGCGAGCGACGCGTTCAGCAGCTGGCCGTCGGCGTCGAACACGAGCTGCTCGTAGAAGGCGTTGCCGATACCCTGGGCGACACCCCCGTGGATCTGCCCGTCCAGGAGCAGGGGGTTCACGACCGTGCCGCAGTCGTGCACGACCGCGTACTTCCGGATTGCGATCACGAACGTTTCCGGATCGACCTCGACGATCATCGCGTGCGCGCCGCTCGCTGTCGCGCCGCGCGGCGGGCCGAAGTAGCTCGTCGCCTCCAGCCCCGGCTCGGTGCCCGGCGCCACCGCGCCGCGCGTGGGATTGGCCTCCGCCGCGAGCACACCGAGCTTCACCGCCCGGCTCGGCACGCCGGCCACCGCGACCGCGCCGTTCCCGATCACCAGGTCCTCCTCGGCGCACTCGAAGTGCGCGGCCGCGGTGCGCAGGATCTTCTGCCGCACCAGCTTCGCCGCATCGTTGACCGCGTTGCCGGCGACCACTGCGCCGCGGCTCGCGAACGTGCCCGCGCCCCAGTAGAACTGATCGGTGTCGCCGGTGACCACCTCGACGTCGCGGACGTCCACGCCCACCTGGTCGGCGACGATCTGCGCGAACGCGGTGTAGTGCCCCTGCCCCTGCGTGCCGATGCCCGTGACCACGCTCACCTTCCCGCTCGCCTGTACCTGGACCTTAGCCCCCTCGTAGGGACCGATCCCCGTGCCCTCCACGTAGCACACGACCCCGATCCCGACGTGGCGCCCCTCTGCGCGCAGTCGCGGCTGCTCATCGCGCACGAACCGGTCGTAGCCGACGAGCTCCAGCGCCTTCTCGAGGATCGGCGCGTAGTTGCCGCTGTCGTACTCGAGCGGCGCGAAGTCCTGGTAGATGATCTCGTTGTCGTACGGGAACGCCTCCGGCGGGATGAAGTTGCGCCGGCGGATCTCGTTTGCGTCGAACCCGAGCGCGCGTGCGGCGAGATCCAGCAGGCGCTCCATCACGAAGACGCCGTGCTGGCGTCCCGCGCCGCGATAGGGCGTGACGATCGGCTTGGTGGTGAAGACTGCGGTGAACGTGCTGTCGTAGTGGGGCACGACGTACACGCCGAGCAGCGTGCACTGGCTGTTGATCGGCACCGTGAGCCCGTACGGATCGTAGGCGCCGGTGTCGTGCAGGAACACGTCCCGGATGCCGAGGATCCGGCCATCCTTCGTGAGCGCCATCTCGGCGTCGTGGATCTGCCCGCGCTCGTGCGTGGTCGCGAGGAAGTGCTCGGCCCGGTCCTCGATCCACTTCACCGGACGATCGAGCCTGATCGCCGCCCACGGGACGAGCACTTCCTCGGGGTAGAACATCATGATCTTCGGGCCGAACCCGCCGCCGATGAACGGCGCGATCACGCGCACCTGCCGCTCGCTCAGGCCCAGCATCGCCGCGAGCCCGTCGCGGATGACGACCGGCGCCTGCGTGGTGTCCCATACCGTCAGCTTGTCGGCCTTGCCGTCCCACTGCGCCACGACGCCGCGCGTCTCGATGGGCATCGAGGCGCCCCGGTCGTAGAGGAAGCGGCGCTTGATGACGAGGTCCGCCCGCTTCGCCGCCTCCGCGTAGTTGCCCTTCGTCTGGCGGACCCGCGCGGCGACGTTCGTGCCGAGGTCGTCGTGCACGCAGGGTGCGCCCGGCACGAGCGCACGCTCCAGGTCCACGACGGCGGGAAGCGGCTCGTAGTCCACGACGATCTCGGGGAGCGCGTCCTCCGCAACGTAGCGGCTGTCGGCGATGACGAGCGCCACCGGCTCGCCGGCGTGCCGCACCTTGCCTTTCGCGAGCGGCACCTGCGTGCGCTCGTTGAACACGCTGCCGGCGATCGGGGGCGGCGGCACGAGCAGCGGCCCCGGCCGCCAGTAATCGCCCAGGTCCGCGGCGGTGTAGACCGCAACGACGCCGTCGCGCCGGAGCGCCGCCGAGACGTCGATCGCGCGGATTCGCGCATGCGCGTGCGGGCTGCGCAGGAACGCCGCGTGCAGCATGCCGGGCAGCTCGACGTCGTCGACGAACAGCGCCCGGCCGGTCAGGAGCCGTTCGTCCTCGTTGCGCTGGACGCGCTCGCCGAAGTAGCGGGTCGTCATGCGGATGACTCCCCGCGCAGGCGCGCAGCGGCGAGCAGCACCGCGTTGACGATGTGCTGGTAGCCGGTGCATCGGCACAGATTGCCGGAGAGTGCCTCGCGGACCTCGCCCTCGCTCGGCGACGGGGTCTCGGCGAGGAACGCCTTCATCGTCAGGAGAATGCCGGGCGTGCAGTAGCCGCATTGCAGGCCGTGCGCCGTGCGAAACGCCTCCTGGAGCGGATGCAGCCGGCCGCGCTCGGGCGCCAGTCCCTCGACCGTGGTGAGCTCGTGCCCATGGGCTTGCGCGGCGAACATCAGGCACGACCGTACCGGCTCGCCGTCGTACAGGATGGTGCACGCCCCGCACACGCCGTGCTCGCAGCCGACGCGGGTGCCGGTGAGCCCGAGCTCGTGGCGGAGGAAGTCGCTCAGCAGCAGGCGCGACTCGACGCGGCGCGAGTGCCGGGTGCCGTTGACGGTGGTCGTGATCGCGTGCAGCTCGGCGGTCATCGTCCGGCCATCGCCCTGTCCAGTGCTGTCTGCAGCGCCCGCCGGGTCAACACGCCCGCCAGGTGCCGCTGGAACGCCTTGCTCGCGTGAACGTTGCCGAGCGGATCGATCTCGCGCTGCGCGACCGCGGCGACGTCATGGATCTGCCCCTCGCCGATGCGGCTGCCGACGAGCGCCTGGGCCGCGGTCGCCGCGCTCACCGGCGTCTCGCCGGCGTTGCAGTAGGCGAGGCGCGCGTGCGTGCATCGGTCGTCCGCGCCCAATGCGACCACTGCGGCCACGCCCATCATCGCGTAGTCGCCACGCCGCCGCGCCACTTCCATGAAGCACGTACCGGTCCGAGGCCGCGGCTCGGGAAGCTCCACCTCGGCGAGCAGCTCGTCGGCACGGAGAGCGGTGGTGAACACGCCGCGGAAGAACTCCCGGGCCTCGATCCAGCGCTCGCCCCGCGCCGACTTCGCGTGGAGCCGCGCGTCCAGGGCCAGCATGAGCGCCGGCAGCTCGGACGCCGGATCCGCGTGCGCCAGGTTGCCGCCGAGCGTGCCGCGATTGCGGATCTGCGGGTGGGCGACGTGGGGCACGGCCTCGCGGACGAGCGGTTGGCGCTGGGCGACGAGCGCGTCGCGCTCCAGCGTGCGGTTGCGGGTCAGCGCGCCGATGCGCAGGCCGCCGGCGCCCGCGGCGCGCACGAAATCGAGCTCGCCCAACGGGTTGATGTCCACCACCACGGCCGGCTGTGCGAGGCGGAAATTCATGGCCGGGATCAGGCTCTGCCCGCCGGCGAGGAAGCGCGCGTCGTCGCCGTGCTCGGCCTTGAGCGCGAGGGCGCTCGCGAGGGAGTCGGCGGCGACGTACCTAAACGGCGCGGGCTTCATGGCGCGCGAGCTCGCGCATTCCCGTCTGGTCGACCAGCTTCCCGTGACTCACCACCGCGACTGGCGCCGCGTGTTCGCGCAGCGCCTCCAGGATGTCCGGTGCCTCGAGCACGACGAGGTTGGCCGGCGCGCCGACGCGCAACTCGTGATCGGGCACGCCCATCGCCCGCGCCGCCCGCGTGGTGATCATCTCGTAGAGCGTCTCCATCTCCGGGCGGGTCGTCATCCACAGCAGGTGCGCGGCGAGGAACGCAACCTCGAGCATGCTGTTGCGGCCGAACGGATAGTAGGCGTCCGAGATGTCGTCCTGGCCGAGGCAGACGTTGACGCCCGCTGCCAGGAGCTCCTTCACTCGGGCGTGCAGGGGACCGGTGTGCGGATCACTCACGAGCGCGAGCCGCGCCTGCTTCATCAGCGCGATCACCTTCTCGAGGTACGGGGTCGGGTAGAGTGCCATCGCCCGCGCGTGATGAGCCAGGACGCGCCCCTGCCAGCCGCGCTCGATGGCCGCAGCGGCCATCGCCTCCAGCGTCCGCAGCCCGGCGTCGCCTGCGTCGTCCACGAGCATCGAGACGTCTTTGCCGAACTCGCGGGCGAGCTCGAAGCAGAACGCGACGTGCGCCGCGGTGTCGGCCGCGGTGCGCTCGATCCACGGAATGCCGCCGACGACGTCGGCGCCGAGCGCCATCGCCTGCCGCATGAGCGCTGCGGCGCCGGGCTCGCGAGCGAGCCCGTCCTGCGCGAAGGCGACGACCTGGATGTCCACGACCCCCTTGAACTCCTCGCCGGCGCGAAGCACCGCCTTCACGCCCTCGAGCCGCGCCTTGCCGTCCACGTCGGCGAGTG
>DATEDA010000048.1:0-47323 GCA_035286595.1 Burkholderiales bacterium
TGCTGGGGCTCACCGATCTGCAGCAGGTGCTCGGCGCCTGCGCGTAGCCCCCGGCTGCCCCCGGCGGGGCGACCGCCGCTGGCGCAAGCCGCCTCACTCGTCGGATCCCACGAGCCCCGCGCGGATCGCGAGACGGACGAGTCCCGCGACGTCGCGGATCCCGAGCCGCTCCATCAGCTGCGCGCGGTGGGTCTCGACCGTCTTGACGCTGAGGCCGAGCTCGTAGGCGATCTGCTTGGTCGAGCGCCCCGCGGCGGTTGCCGCCGGGGCCGGGGTGCCGGGTCAGGAGCGGCAAAGCCGCGTGCGGACCTGAGACGGATACCCTCGGGCCGGCCTCCGGGCCCAGGCGCAGGGACCCGGGCGAATGATACAGGTCGGGAGGCCCCCGGGAGGAGCGTGCGCTGGAGCGTCCGGCCGGAAGGCCTATCGGTCCACGCGCGCTCCTGTCCATAATCGCCACCGCAGACCGCACTCTAACGGTTTGACGGGCGCCGCGCCCGCAAGTCACCGGCCGCCGAGGCGGCCGGCGGATGCGGCGACAAGGAGCGCCAGGGTGACACGACCGCTGCGACTGCTCATGCTCGAGGACGATCCCGCGGACGCGGAGCTCGAGCTCGCAACGCTTGCGCGGGCGGGATTCGAGTGCGAGACCAGGCGGGTCGAGACCCGGGAGGCGTTCGAGGAGGCGCTCGCCGCAGGTCGCTGGGACGCGGTGATCGCCGACTACAGCCTGCCGGCGTTCACCGGCACCGAGGCGCTCGTGATAGCGCGCGCACGCGACCCGATCCTCCCTTTCATCCTGATCTCCGGCACTCTGGGCGAAGAGCGCGCCCTCGAGGCCGTCCACGCCGGGGCCACGGATTACGTGCTGAAGCAGAACCTCGCGCGGCTTGCGCCCGCGCTGCGTCGGGCGCTCGCCGAGCACCGCGCGCGGCTCGAGCATTTCGCGACCCAGCACGCCCTGGAGGCGAGCGAGCGGCGCTACCGCGGCATCGTCGAGGACCAGTCGGAGCTGATCTGCCGGATGACGCCGGGGGGCGCGCTCACCTTCGTCAACCGCGCGTTTTGCCGCTACTTCGGGCTCGCCCCGGGCGAGCTGGTCGGCACGAGCTTCCTCGAGCGCCTGCCCGACGAGGCGCACGCGGTGGCCCGCGACGCCTGGTCGAATCTCAGTGCCGCGAACGCGCTCCTCGAAGTCGAGCATCGCGCGAACGACGCGAGCGGCAGGTTGCGCTGGCAGCGCTGGTCGGTGAGGGGGCTCCTCGACGAGGCCGGGCGGCTGGTCGAGATTCAAGCGGTCGGGCGCGACGTCACCAAGCTCGTCACCGCGATGGACGCGCTGCGCGGGAGCGAAGCGCGGATCGAGCGCGTGCTGCGCGGCTCGATCGACGGGTTCTGGGACTGGGACCTCGACAAGAACCGGGTTTACTACTCGCCTCGCTTCCGGGAGCAGCTCGGCTTCGCCGAGGCCGATTCGTTCACTTCGGAGTTCAGCTTCCAGGAGTTCCTTCATCCCGACGACGCCCCGCGCGTGTTGCAGGCGCTGCGGCGTTCGGTCGATGACGGACAGGCGTTCCGCGAGGAGTTCCGCCTGCGGTGCACGAACGGCGCCCACATGTGGTTCTTCGGCCGCGGCGAGCGGCTTCCGGGCGCGGACGGCGGCGCGCCCCACTTCGTCGGTTCGATCACCGAGATCAGCGAACGCAAGCGCATCGAGGGGTCGCTGCAGCTCGCCCTCGAGCGGTTGCGACAGCTCTCGCGGCGGGTCATCGCAGCGCTCGAGAACGAGCGCGCGTACCTCGCCCGCGAGCTCCACGATCAGATCGGGCAGGTGCTCACCGCCGTGAAGATCAACGTGCAGGCGCTCGGCCGCCACCTCGTGGAGCCCGCGCACCGGGCGCGTCTCGAGGACAGCATCCAAGCGATCGACACCGGGATCGGTCAGGTGCGCAGGCTGTCGCTGAACCTGCGGCCGCCGCAGCTCGACGCGCTCGGCCTGGAGCCGGCGCTCCGCGCTCATTTTCAGCAGCAAGCCGAGGCGGGCGGGTTCGCGGCGCACTTCACCGCGGCGCGCGTCCCCGAAGGGCTGGACCCCGACGTGCAGACCGCCTGCTTCCGCATCGCGCAGGAGGCGTTGACGAACATCCTGCGGCATGCCCGGGCCCGGACCGTCTGGGTCGAACTCGGCGCCGACTCCGGGGCATTGACGCTGCTCGTCCGCGACGATGGCGTCGGCTTCGACCTGTCGGCGGTGGGCTGCCGGGCGGCGACCGGCGAAAGCCTCGGCCTCGTCAGCATGGAAGAGCGCGCCGCGCTGGCCGGCGGGTCGCTCCGCGTCGCCTCCGCGCCGGCCGCCGGCACGGAGGTCCGGGCGGCATTTCCGCTGCGGCGGGGGCCGCAGCCGACCGATTGCGGCTGAGGGCGCGTGCCCCTCACGATCCCTTGCAGCTCTCAACCCCGCCCCGTGACTGCCCCGTGACCTAGTGCCGCTCCCGCAGCCAAACTGGTTCCGCGCCTAGGGTTTTTGGACGGGGCGGGTCGGGCACCCCCCGATAGGCCGCTGCAAGGCCGGTCGGTACATTGGCTACGGCTCGAAAGGCTGCTGCGGGAGGGCATGTGAAGGCGTCGACGGCGTTGGCTCGAGGCGAAGGGTACGGGCGCTTGCGCCCGGCGCAGCACATCCTCGTGCGCGATGCCGATCGCGCCGCGGTCGTGACCGGAGCGTGGCTGAGGGATGCCGACAGCCGCTACCGGATGCTCGTCGAACAGTCGCCCGACGCGATCCTCGTCGTGTGCGACGGACGCTACGTGTACGCGAATCCCGCGGCCCTGCGCCTCTTCGGCGCCAAGTGCCCCGAGGAGCTGCTCGGCCGGGACCCGGTCTCGCTCATCCACCCCGACGACCGCGAGACCGCCGCCGAGCGGATGCGGCGGGCGCACGATGACCGCGCGACCGTGCCGCTGCGCGAGTTCCGGGTGCTGCGGCTCGACGGCACACCCGTTGCCATCGAGGGCGGGCCGCAGCCGTTCAACTACCAGGGTCGGCCGGCGGCGCACGTGGTGTTGCGAGACATCACGGAGCGCGACCGGGCGGCCGCCGAGATCCGCGAGAACCAGGAGCGCTACCGGCGCCTGGTCGAGCTGTCGCCCGACGCCATCTTCATCCTCGAGCGCGGCCGGGTGGCGATGATCAACGAGGCGGGCCTGCGGCTCTTCGGCGCCCGGACCGAGGCGGACATGATCGGCCGCGGCGTGTTCGAGCTCGTGCACGACGACGACCACCCGCTCGTGAACGAGCGCCTCGCGCGCCTCGAGCGCGGTCAGCCCGTGCCGCCGATCGAGCAGCGCTACCGCCGCCTCGACGGGACCGTGATGGCGGTCGAGGTCGCGGCGGCGCCGGTGAGCTGGCGCGGCGAGCAGGTGATCCAGGTCGTCGCGCGCGACATCGGCGACCGCAAGGAGGTCGAGACGCAACTGCGCCGTCTTGGCCAGATGTATGCGGCGCTGAGCGCCACCAACGAGGCAATCCTGCGCGCGACGTCGCCGGAGGCACTCTACCAGGGCGTCTGCGAGATCGCGATCGAGCACGGCGGATTGCGGGTCGCAGCGCTGCGCCTGCTCAACGCCGACGGCAGCGAGCTCGTTCCGGTTGCAGTCAGCGGCAGCACCGCGGAGAGCCTGGCGAACCTCGCCGTGCCGGTCGCCGCGGACGCACCCGGGGGCAAGACGGCGGCGGCCGTCGCCGTCCGCACCGGCACGACGCAGGTGGTGAACGACATCACGCGCCGGGCGCCGGGCGCCGCCTGGCGCAGGGGGGCGCTCCAGGCCGGGGCCGCATCGACCGCGAGCATCCCGGTGCGCCGCGGCGGCCGGATCGCCGGCCTCCTGAGCCTCTTCGCCGGAGAGGTCGGGTTCTTCGACGACGAGCTGGTGCGGCTCGCGGAACGCATGGCCGAGAACGTCTCGTTCGCGCTCGACAACTTCGACCGCGCGGCCGAGCGCGAGCGGGCCGAGCAGCGGCTCCGCGAAAGCGAGGCGCGCTTCCGCAGCCTGACCGGCCTCTCCTCGGATTGGTACTGGGAGCAGGACGAGGCGTTCCGGTTCACCTTCATCTCGGCGCAACAGGCAGGGCGCACCGGGCCGATGCCCCCGGTGCACATCGGCAAGACGCGGTGGGAGCTGCCGGCGCTCAACCTGACCGACGAGGACTGGGCGCGGCACCGGGCCCAGCTCGCGCGCCACGAGCCGTTTCACGATCTCGAGATCCGCCGGCCGGATCGCGACGGACGTCCGCACTGGGCGTCGGTGAGCGGCGAACCGGTCTTCGACGCCGCGGGCCGCTTTGCGGGTTACCGCGGCGTCGGCCGCAACATCACCGAACGCAAGCTCGCCGAAGCGCGCGTCGCGCGGCTCGGCAAGCTGTACGCCGCGCTCAGCGCGACCAACGAGGCGATTTCCCGCGCGGCGAGCCCGGGCGAGCTGCATGCGCGGGTTTGCGAGGTCGCCGTCGCCGAGGGCGGTTTCGCCGCCGCGGCAGTCGTACGCGTCGATGCCGACACGGCCCAGGTCGCGCGCGTTGCGGCGAGCGGCCCCGCGGCGGAGCTCGTGCGCGAGATCCGGCTGTCGATCGACGAGTCGGTGCCGGAAGGCCGCGGCACCATCGGCGAAGCATTCCGCAGCCGCGCGCCCGTGGTCGCCAACGACTATCCCGCCGACCCCCGGCTTGCGCCTTGGCACGCCGCAGCGGCGCGCTACGGGATCGGCTCTTCCGCCGCGATCCCGCTCGTGCGCAGCGATCGGGCGGTCGGGGCGCTCGTGTTCCTTTCGGTCGAGAAGGGCGCATTCGACGACGAGCTGGTCACCCTGCTCGTGCGGATGGCGGACAACCTCGGCTTTGCGCTCGACAACTTCGATCGCGAAGCCGAGCGCAAGCGCGCCCTGGAGGCGCTGAGGAGGTTCCGCCTCGCGCTCGACATCTCCGACGACTCCATGGTCCTCGTCGACGCGCAGACGCTCGCGATCGTGGACCTCAGCGATGGCGCCCGCCGGAAGCTCGGCTTTGGGCGGGAGGAGCTCCTCGGCCTCAGCGTCCTCGCGATCCTCGAGGGCGTGGACGAGGCCGGGCTCCGCGCCGCCTACGCCGGGCTGCGCGCATCGCCCGACCGCTCCGAGTTCGTCCGGCTGACCTATCGGTGCAAGGACGGCTCCCGCCTCCCGGTCGAGACCGCGCGGCGGTGCGTCGAGTCCGACGGCAAGCACCTGATCGTCGCCGTCGCCCGGGACATCTCCGAGCGGCTGCGGGCCGAGGAGGAGCTGCGCCGCTCGAAGGAGCGCTTCGAGATCGTGGCGCGGGCGACCAACGATCTGGTGTGGGACCTGAACCTGACGACCGGCGAGGTGTGGCGCAACGAGAACCACGCGCTGGTCTACGGCCGCGCCGCGGCGGGCAGCGCGCGCGCGTTCAACGACTGGGCCGAGCGGATTCATCCGGAAGACCGCGAACGGGTGCTCGCGCAGCGAAGCGCCGCGCTCGCGGGTCAGGCGACGAACATGCAATACGAGTACCGCGCGCGGAAAGCGGACGGGACCTACGCCCACATGCTCGATCGCGCCCACATCGTGCGCGACGGCGACGGCCGCGCGGTGCGCCTGATCGGTGCCGGCATGGACTTCACCGACCGGAAGGCCGCCGAGGGGCAGCTCGCGCTCCACGCCGAGCGCCAGGAGTGGATCGCGCGCTTCGGCCAGCAGGCGCTCGAGTCGACCGACCTCGCCGCGCTGTTCGCGCACGCCGTGCAGGCGGCGCGCATGACCCGTGCCGGTGCCGCCTCGGTCTTCGAGTTCGATCCTCAAGGCGGGCACGCCCAGCGCGCGGCCTGGCATCTCGAGGGCGATGCGGGAGCGGGCGACGCGCTCGTGGCCTGCGACCACGCCGTGGCGCACGCGGCGAGGCAGCAGCTCGAGCCGACGGTCCTCGCCGATCGGCCCGCGACCGAAGGCCTGGCGACCGCCGGCGGCTGGTCAAAAGCGACGCGCAGCTCGATCGCGGCGCGGATCCGGGGCGAACACGGGCCGTTCGGCCTGTTGATGGTGCTCGCCCGGGGCGAGAGCCGGTTCACCGACGACGAGGTCAAGTTCATCCAGACGGTCGGGAACATCCTCTCCACCGCGGTCCAGCGCCGACAGGCGGAGACCCGGCTCGCGCAGCTCGCCCAGTACGACGGCGTGACCGGGCTCCCGAACCGCAATCTCCTGCGGGACCGCCTCGCCCAGGCGATCAGCCAGGCCGAGCGGCGCAGCTGGCAGGTCGCGGCGCTCTTCATCGACCTCGACCGGTTCAAGCTCGTGAACGACACGCTGGGTCACCAGTGCGGCGACCGCCTCCTCGCGGAGGTGGGCATGCGACTGCGCTCGACCGTTCGGGGGAGCGACACCGTGGCCCGGTTCAGCGGCGACGAGTTCGTCGTCGTCCTCCCCGACCTCGTCCGCGCCGACGACGCCGCGATCGTGGCGCAGAAGCTGATCGCTGCGCTCGCCGCGCCGTTCCAGCTGAACGGGCGCGAGGCGTTCGTGGGCGCGAGCATCGGGATCGCGTTCTACCCCGCCGATTGCTCGGACGCCGAGTCGCTGCTGAAGGCGGCCGACGCGGCCATGTACCGCGCCAAGGACTCCGGCCGCGGGGGCTACTGCTTCTACACCACCGAGATGAACCGCCGCTCGGACGCGCGGCTCGTGCTCGAAGCGGATCTCCGCCGCGCCGTCGAGCGCGAGGAGTTCGTCCTCGTCTATCAGCCGAAGGTGGAGCTCGCCACGGGGCGGGTGTGCGGAGCGGAGGCGCTGCTGCGCTGGCGCCACCCGGAGCGCGGCATGGTCTCGCCCACCGATTTCATCCCCGTGCTCGAGGACACCGGCCTCATCGTGCCGGTCGGCGAATGGGTGGTGCGCGCGGCGTGCCGCCAGCTCCGCGCCTGGCAGGACGCTCGCTTGAAGCCGGTGCCGGTGGCGGTCAACGTCTCGGCGCGGCAGTTCCACACGCGCGACCTGGATCGCCGCATCATCGAGCTCGTCGAACGCGAGGGCGTGGATCCGCAGTTGCTCGAAGTCGAGCTCACCGAGAGCTATCTGGTGCAGGACCCGGAGCACGCGATCGGGTTGCTCCGGCGGTTGCGCGAGGCCGGCGTCGCGATCTCGATCGACGACTTCGGCACCGGCTATTCGAGCCTCGCCTACCTCACGCGCTTTCCGGTGTCGGCGCTCAAGGTGGACCGGCAGTTCGTGCGCGGCGCGACCGCAGCGGGGAGCGACGCCGCGATCGTGCGGGCGGTGATCGACATGGCCCATAACCTCGGGTTCGTCGTGGTCGCCGAAGGCGTCGAGACCGAGGCGCAGGTCGAGTTCCTGCGGCACCACCGCTGCGACCAGGCCCAGGGATTCCACTTCGCCCGGCCGATGCCCCCGGACGAGCTCGCGAAGCTGCTCCGAGCAGCAGCAGCCGACACCGTGATCTAGTCCCTCGCCGGCCGGCGGCGTCAGGTTTTCCCACCAGCTCCGCGGGCGCGACCATGCGGCGCTTGACCACGTCTCGACACGCCGCGACGCCCGTCCCTCGAAATTCCTGACTGCGTTCGTCAACCGGCGGGGCTTGAGGTCGTCGCGTCTCTCCCGGTGTCTTAGGGTTTTTCGAGCGTCCCGGTCAGGCACCGCCCGATTGAGCCGCCGGCCGGACGCGTTTAGACTGGTCGCATGAAAAGGGCACACCCGTCGAAAGGCGGGGTCGCAAAGCCTCCGGTCTATCGGCCCCTGTGCGGGGCCCGTTGATAGCGGGGTTGCCAGTGCAAACCGCGCGGAACGCGCGTCTTGCACACTCTTCGGGCGTGGCTTCGCGTCACACGCGTGAACGGCCTGCAGGCCAGCACGCAGCGCGCGATCGCCGCTCGACCCCGAAAGATGGGTGCGCCTCTTTGCAGACGGAATTTCACTTTGCAGGGAGCAGCGATCATGAGACGCACCGTATCGACCTTGGCGCTTGCCGGCCTCGCCGCCCTCTCGACCGTCTACGCAGCAGATCAGATGCCCGCTGTCGAGCGTGGCCGAGTCACCAGCCTTTACGCGCGGCACGCGCACAGCGATCACCTTCTCTTGCAGACCAGGCTCGCCGCTGGGGCGCAGGCAGACCGGGCCGAGGTACTCGTCACCATGCCGGGTGGGGCGCGCGCGGCGCAGATCGCACGAGTCCCGGCCGAGCTCGCGCTCGCTCCAGGTGATGAGGTGGAGATCCAGATCGATCCTGGCGCGGGTCTCGGCACGCGCGCGGACCTGGCGCAGTACAAGGTCACGCGCCTGCTCACCCCGCGAAGCCAGTCGGTGGCCGCGCCGGCGGCGCAACTCGCGGTCGTCACGGAGGATGGGCGTGTCTTCATCCGCGCCGTGGGCGGGGCCGCGTCCGCGACGATGATCGCAGCCGACGATTCACGCGTAGCGGGCCCCGTTCGCGCGGGTCCCGCCCCGGTCAACCACGCGCGGGCTTCAGCCCCGGCGGAGTGACATCTCACCGCGGCGGGCACGCTGGAGTTCCGCCTGCGACTGCAGGTCGAACCACCTGCAGTCGAGGCGCTCAGACGAGGACGGTCGGCGGCGTATCGGCGGACGCCTCCTCGATCGAGCCGATGCGATAGACCGCTTCCCCGGCGGAACCAAGCAGCGTCAGCGCGCGATCGGCAGCGGCTGGCGCGACGACAACCACCATGCCGATGCCGCAGTTGAAGACGCGGTGCATCTCGGCCTCGGCAACGTTGCCGTGCTCCTGCAGCCACTGGAAGAGCGGCGGCAGCGGCCACGCCGACTTCTCGAGCACCGCACGCACGCCATCGGGCAAGACGCGCGGCACGTTCTCCACTAACCCGCCGCCGGTGATGTGTGCGAGCCCCTTTACCCGGACTTCCTGCATCAGGCCGAGCACCGGCTTCACGTAGATCCGCGTCGGCGCCATGAGCGCGTCGGCGAGCGGGCGGCCGTGGAAGTCCGCCGCCAAGTCGGGCTTCGCCCGCTCGAGGATGCGTCGGATCAGTGAATAGCCGTTCGAGTGCGCGCCGCTCGATGCCAGGCCCAGGACCGCATCGCCCGCCGCGATGTCGCGGCCGTCGACGACGCCGTCCTTTTCCACCACGCCGACGCAGAACCCCGCGAGGTCGTATTCGCCCGCGGGATACATCCCGGGCATCTCGGCGGTCTCGCCGCCGATCAGCGCGCAGCCGGCGAGCTCGCAGCCGCGCGCGATGCCCTGGATCACCTCGGCGGCGACCGCGACGTCCAGCTTGCCGCACGCGAAGTAGTCGAGGAAGAACAGCGGCTCCGCCCCCTGCACGAGCACGTCGTTCGCGCTCATCGCGACGAGATCGATCCCGACCGTGTCGTGCCGGTGCAGCGCGAAAGCGAGCTTCAGCTTGGTGCCCACGCCGTCGGTGCCCGACACGAGCACCGGCACCTTGAAGCGCTTGGGCAGCTCCACGAGCGCGCCGAACCCGCCGATGCCCGCGAGCACCTCCGGGCGGAGCGTGCGCTTCGCGAACGGCTTGATGCGCTCGACGAGCGCGTCGCCCGCGTCGATGTCGACGCCGGCGTCGCGATACGAGAGGGGATCGGGCGGGCGGGCCAAGAGGCGCTCACTCGAAGGCCGACGGCGCTTGCCGCTACACTTCGCGTTTTGCGCGGCCCATTTTACCCGCAATGACGACCCAGCTCATCCTCGAGCTCACGCCGGTGCCCGCCCCGACGTTCGAGAGCTTCGTCCCGGGGCGCAACCGCGCCGCCATCGAGGCGCTGTCGGCACTCGCCGCCGGACGCACCTCCGAGCAGGTCGTGTATCTCTGGGGCGAGGCGGGCAGCGGCAAGAGCCACCTGCTCGCGGCCGCGTACACGGCGTCGCGGTTCTCGCGGCGCGCCGCGCTCCTCGTCGAGTACCTCGCCGACCTCGACGGCGGGGTCGACGAGACCGGGCTGGTCGCGATCGACGACGTGGACACGCTGCCGGAGGCGGCGCAGGTGAAGGTCTTCGACCTCTTCAATCGCGCTCGCGGCGCCGGCGGCGCGTTCGTCGCCGCGGGCACCTGCGCGCCGGCGCGCCTCCCGCTGCGCGAGGATCTGCGGACGCGCCTCCTGTCGGGGCTCGTGTTCCAGCTCCACGCGCTCTCCGATGACGAAAAGGCGGCGGCGCTCACCGCGCACGCGATCGAGCGCGGGATCAAGCTCCCGGAGGAGCTCGTCGGCTACCTGCTCCGCCGGCTGCCACGGGACCTGGGGACCCAGTTCGCGGTGCTCGAAGCGGTCGATCGGTACGCGCTGTCGCTCAAGCGGCCGGTCACGCTGGCGCTGGTGCGCGAGGCGCTGGCGGCGCTCGAGCTGCAGGGTTGACGCGGCCCGTGGAGCTCGCGCTCTTCGACCTCGACAACACGCTCCTCGCCGGCGACAGCGACTACGAGTGGGCGCAGTTCCTCATCGAGCGCGGGGTGCTCGACCGCGGCACCTACGAGACGCGCAACGACGAGTTCTTCCGCCAGTACCGGGCCGGCACGCTCGACATCTACGCGTTCCTCGATTTCCAGCTCGCGCCGCTCGCGCGCCATCCGCGCGCCGCGCTCGACGCCTGGCACGCCGAGTTCATGGCGGCGAAAGTGCGGCCGATGATCGGCGATCCCGCACGCGCGCTCGTCGAGCGGCACCGCAGCGCCGGCGCGCTGTGTGCGATCGTCACCGCCACGAACTCCTTCGTCACCGGCCCGATCGCGCGCGAGTTCGGGGTGGCGCACCTCATCGCGACCGAGCCCGAGGCGCTGGCGGGCCGCTTCACGGGGAAGGTCGCCGGCACGCCGTGCTTTCGCGACGGCAAGGTCGTGCGGCTGGAGCAGTGGCTGGCGGCGGTCGGGCGCCCGCTCGCGAGCTTCGCCGGGAGCTCGTTCTACAGCGACTCGCACAACGACCTGCCGCTGCTCGAGCGCGTGAGCCGGCCGGTCGCCGTCGACCCCGACGAGCGGCTCCGCCAGATCGCCGGGGAAAGGGCGTGGGAAGTCATTTCCCTGCGCTAGCGATGCGGGCCGCCCCGGGGCGGCGCGGGTCGGCGGCCACGCGGCGTTGCGGTATGATTCGGGCCGCTTCCGCCAGAGGCCCTACCCACGAAGTGCTGACCACCTCGAGGCCCGCCACGGCTGCCGGCTGGAGCCGGCGGCAGCGTAGCGTGTTGACGTCCGTTTCCCTCCCCACGATTTGATCAAGCGCTTCATCCGTCGCGTGCTGCGCATCGGTTCGGGCCACGAGCCCGAGCGGATCCCGGTCGCGGAGCACGGCGTCCGGCGCGAGTCCATCAGCCGCGGCGCGCGCAAGGTGTGCGAGCTCCTCGCGAGTCACGGGCACGAGGCGTTCGTGGTCGGCGGCGCGGTGCGCGACCTGATGCTCGGGCACGCGCCCAAGGACTTCGACGTCGCCACCGACGCGACGCCCGAGCAGGTGCACAAGCTCATGCGCCGCGCGCGCCTCATCGGCCGGCGCTTTCGCATCGTTCACGCGGTATTCCACGACGAGGTGGTCGAAGTCTCGACGTACCGCGCCCTGAACCCCGGCGACGTCGAGGGCGAAGCGCCGCGCGACCGGGTCGTCGACGAGCACGGGCGAGTGCTGCGCGACAACGTGTGGGGCAATCGCGAGCAGGACGCCGCGCGCCGCGACTTCAGCGTGAACGCGCTCTACTACGACCCGGCCACCGAGACGGTGATCGACTACCACCACGGCGTCCGCGACCTGAAGAAGCGGCGGCTGCGCATCATCGGCGATCCGCCGACCCGGTTCCGCGAGGACCCGATGCGGATGCTGCGTGCAGTGCGGTTCGCGGCCAAGCTCGACTTCCAGATCGACCCCAAGACCCGCGCGCCGATCCGCGAGATGGCCGGGCTGATGGAGAACGTGCCGCCGGCGCGGCTCTTCGACGAGATGCTGAAGCTGCTGCTCTCGGGCCACGCGAGCGCCTCCCTGCATCGCCTGCGCGGCGAGGGGCTGCACCACGGGGTGCTGCCGCTGCTCGACGTCATCGTCGAGCAGCCGCTCGGCGAGAAGTTCGTGAATCTCGCGCTCGCGCAGACCGACGCGCGCGTGCGCGAGGACAAGCCGGTGTCGCCGGCGTTCCTGTTCGCGGCGTTGCTGTGGCACGAGGTGCTCGCGGCATGGCGCCAGCGCGAAGGCCGGGGCGAGCAGCGGACCCAGGCGCTGTACGCCGCGATGGACGACGTGGTCGAGCGGCAGACCGACAAGCTCGCGATCCCGCGGCGGCTCACGGCGACGATGAAGGAGATCTGGTCGCTGCAGCCGCGCTTCGAGAGCCGCTCGGGGCGGCGCCCGTTCGCGCTCGCCGAGCACCCGCGGTTCCGTGCCGCCTACGACTTCCTCGTCCTCCGCGCCGAGAGCGGGGAGGCGCCGAAGGAGCTCCTCGCCTGGTGGCGGCGCTTCATGGACGCAAGCCCGGAGGAGCGGTCCGAGCTGCTGCTCCCGGCCGCCGCGGGCGAGAAGAAGCGCCGGCGCCGGCGGCGCGGGCGGAAGAAGGAGCCGGCGGGCGCGCCGCCGGTGCCCGCGACGCAGCCCTAGTGGCACGGGCTTTCGTCGGCGTCGGCGCGAACCTCGGCGATCCGGCCGCGCAGGTCCGCGCCGCGATCGCGGCGCTCGCCGCGCTCCCCGGCACCCGGCTCGTCGCCGCGTCCTCGCTCTACCGCACCGCACCGGTCGGGTACGCCGATCAGCCGGACTTCGTCAACGCCGCGGCGCTGCTCGAGACCGCGCTCGCGCCGCGCGCGCTGCTCGAGGCGCTGCAGGCGATCGAGGCCCGGTCGGGGCGTGCCCGCTCGTTCAAGGATGCGCCGCGCGTGCTGGATCTCGATCTGCTGCTCTACGGCGGCGAGGTCATCGACGAGCCGGACCTCGCCGTCCCGCATCCGCGGTTGCACGACCGCGCGTTCGCCCTCGCGCCGGTCGTCGAGATCGACCCCGCCGCCGTGATTCCGGGCCGCGGGCCGGCGCGGGACTGGCTGGCGCGCTGCACCGACCAGCGCGTCACGCGACTCCCCTCCTGACGCCGGGACGCGACCCACCGGCCCGATCGGGTATTCTTCTCGCGCCCTTCGCGTCCTTCCAGCGTCTTTGCGCTCGGTTTCCCCGCGTGCCGCTTTCGAGATACCGCTACATCGCCATCGACGGCCCGATCGGCACCGGCAAGACGAGCCTCGCGAAGCGGCTCGCCGAGCGCGCCGGCGGCGTCGAGCTGCTCGAGCAGCCGGACGCCAACCCGTTCCTGCCACGTTTCTATGTCGATCGCGCCCGCTTCGCGCTGCCGACGCAGCTCTTCTTCCTCTTCCAGCGCGTCGATCAGCTGCGCGCCGGCGCCCAGCCCGACCTCTTCGCCCGGCTGACGGTCGCCGACTTCCTGCTGGAGAAGGACCCGCTCTTCGCGGGGCTGACGCTCGCCGGGGAGGAGCTCGCGCTCTATCACCGGCTCTACGCGGCGCTCAGGCCCCAGGCGCCGCGGCCCGACCTGGTGATCTACCTCCACGCCGCGCCGGCGACGCTGCTCGAGCGCGTCCAGCGGCGGGCGGTGGCGTACGAGGATCCGATCGACGAGGCCTACCTCGCGGCGCTCGCCGACGCTTACGGCCGGTTCTTCTACCATTACGCCGAGGCGCCGCTGCTCGTGGTCAACACCGAGCACCTCGACTTCGTGGCGAGCGACGCCGACCTCGAGCTGCTCGTCCGCCACATCGCGACGATGCGCGGGAGCCGCGAGTATTTCAACGTCGCCGAATGAACCGATGAAGATCGTTCCGACCATCGCCGAGCTCCGCCGCGAGCTCCGGGACGCCGACGTCGCGTGCGTGCCGACGATGGGCAACCTGCACGAGGGCCACCTCTCGCTGATGCGGATCGCGCGCTCGCACGCGAGCTTCGTCGTCGCCACCATCTTCGTGAACCGGCTGCAGTTCGCGCCGACCGACGACTTCGACAAGTATCCCCGCACCTTCGACGTGGACTGCGGGAAGCTCGAGCGCGAGCGGGTCGACGTGCTCTTCGCGCCCGACGAGCGGGAGATGTACCCGGAGCCGCAGGCGTTCAAGGTCGACCCGCCGCCCGAGCTCGCCGACATCCTCGAGGGCGCGTTCCGGCCGGGGTTCTTCCGCGGCGTGTGCACGGTCGTGCTGAAGCTCTTCGACATCGTCCGGCCGCGAGTCGCGGTGTTCGGCAAGAAGGACTACCAGCAGCTGATGATCGTGCGGAGCATGGTGCGGCAGCTCGCGCTGCCGATCGCGATCGTCCCCGGCGAGACCGCGCGCGCCGACGACGGCCTCGCCCTTTCCTCGCGCAACAACTACCTCTCCGCGGCGGAGCGCATGGAGGCACCCCGGCTCTATCGCATTCTCGGGAAGCTCGCGCGCTCGATCGCCTCCGGCGAGGGCGCCTATCAGCGGCTCGAGGCCGAGGCCATGGCCGAGCTCCGCACCCACCGGTGGCAGCCGGACTACGTCGCGGTGCGGAAGCAATCGGATCTCCAGGTTCCCGCGGCCGAGGATCGCCAGCTCGTGATCCTCGCGGGCGCGAAGCTCGGCGCGACGCGGCTGATCGACAATCTGGAGGTCGTGCGCGGCTGACTCAGTCGGCAGCGAGGCGATAGCCCACGCCGATCTCGGTGAGCAGGTAGCGCGGCTGCGCCGGATCGGCCTCGAGCTTGCGCCGCAGCGCCGCCATGTGCACGCGGAGCGTGTGCGCGTGCTCGACATAGGCCGGTCCCCAGACCTCCCGGAGCAGCTGGCGATGGGTCACGACCATTCCGGCGTGCTTCACGAGCGCCGCCAGCAGGCGGTACTCGATCGGAGTGAGCTTCGCCTCGCGCCCGCCGACCGACACCCGTCGGGCCGGGAGGTCGACCTTGAGCTCGCCGACCGCGAACGCGGGCTCGGCCGCGCCGCCGGCTCGCGCCACGCCATGGCGCAGCGCGACCCGGAGCCGCGCCATCAGCTCGCCGACGCCGAACGGCTTGGTGAGATAGTCGTCGGCGCCCGCATCGAGCGCGGCGACCTTGTCCTGCTCCCGCGTGCGTGCCGAGAGGACGACGATCGGCACCGGTGACCACTCGCGGAGCCTCCGGATCACCTCGGCGCCGTCCATGTCCGGGAGTCCCAGGTCGAGGATCACGACGTCGGGCTTGCGCGTGGCGGCCTCGACGAGCCCGCGCTCCGCGGTCTCCGCCTCGAAGACGTCGAACCCTTCGCTCGGCAGCACGGTGCGCAGGAACCTGCGGATCTGCGGGTCGTCCTCGATGAGGACCGCGTGACGCCGCGGCTCGGTCATTGGACTGCCCTCGCGCCGCGCGCTCGGGATTCGCCCTTGGGGCGGCCCGGCGGGCTCATGCGGCTTCGCGCAGCGCGTCGTCGCCGGAGACCTGCGGCGGCTCGCCGACGAGCGGGAGCGTGAACCGGAACACTGCCCCCCCGGCCGGGAGGTTCTCCGCCGCGATGGTCCCGCCGTGCGCCTGCACGATCGCCTTGCAGATCGAGAGCCCCAGGCCGACGCCGCTCTGCGGCCCTTCGGGCGCGGCGCGGTGAAACTTGTCGAAGATCCGCTCCTCTTCGCCGGGCGGGAGCCCGGGGCCTTCATCGGCGACGGATACGACGATCTCCTCCTGGCCGGTCTCGGCCGAGATCGAGATCGTCGTGCCGCGCGGCGTGTACTTGGCCGCGTTCTCGAGCAGGTTCGCCAGCACCTGGCCGATCAACCCGCCGTCCACGTTCACCAGCGGCAGGTCGGGCGGGATGTGGGTCTGCACGCGGTGCCCCGCGAGCGTCCGCTCCAGTCGCTTGATCGTCGCGCCGACCAGTTCCTCGAGCGGGTGCCACTGGCGCTGCAGGCTCGCCGCGCCCGACTGGAGGCGCGCCATGTCGAGCACGTTGTCGATGAGGCCCGCCATCCGCTGCGCTTCGGCGTGGATGGCGCGCACGAGCTCGGCGCGGTCCCGCTCGCTCATGCGCTCGCCGCGCTCGGCGAGGCTGGAGGACGCGCCGACGATCGAGGCGAGCGGCGTGCGCAGATCGTGCGAGATCGCGCCGAGCAGCGCGTTGCGCAGCCGCTCCGACTCGGCCTCGAGCTCGCTCACCTTCGCCGACGCGCCGAGCTGCGCGCGTTCCAGCGCGAGCGCGATCTGGCTCGCAAACGTCTCGAGCAGCTTCTGCTGCTCCGGCACGAACACCCGCAGCGGGTTCGCCGGCAGGATCGCCAGCACCCCGATCGTCGCCTCGCTGCCCGCGAGCGGCAGGTAGTGCGCCGGCGCGCCGGGAAGCGTATCGGTGCCGAGCCCCGCCGCCTCGTCGTGGTCGAGCACCCACTGCGCCACCGAGAGGTCCGCCGCGCGGAGCGACGCGCCCGCGGCCTCGCTGCGCGGATGCCGGACGCGGCGGTCGCGGTCGGGCAGCAGGATCACCGCCTGCGAGTCGAACACCTGCGCCACGTGCTTGACCGCGATGCGCACCATGTCCTCGACCTCGTCCACGCTGGCGAGCTCGCGGCTCATCGCGTACAGCGCCGCGGTCCGCTGCTCGCGGTAGCCCGCGATCAGCGCCCGGGTGCGGATGTTGGCGGTGAGGTTGCTGATGATCAGCCCCACCGCGAGCATCACCGCGAACGTGACGAGGTACTGGGTGTCCGAGACGTGGAACGTCCACTCCGGTGGAATGAAGAAGAAGTCGAAGGCGAGGACCGACGCCATCACGGTGAAGACCGACGGGCCGCGCCCGAGCCGCGTGGCCACCAGGGTCACCGCGAGCAGGTACACCATCACCTGGTTCGCCGGCTCGAAGAACGGGTCCATCAGGGCCGCGACGCCGGTCGCGACCGCAACTGCTGCGCCCGCCCAGACATAGCGCGGCCAGCGCACCTTCCGTCGCGCCCGGACTCCGAAGTGCTCGCGACTGCGCGCGATCAGCACCCGCGCCGGCGACGCCGCAGCGTCCTCCTTCTCTCCGCCGACGACGAGCACCTCGAGATCGGATGCCCTCGCGACGATGCGGTCGGCCGCGGACAGCGGGAGCCACGCGCGCAGCCCCTCGCGGCGCCGGCGGCCCACCACGATGCGGGTCGCGTTGCTCGCCCGGGCATAGGCGAGGATCTCCGCGGCGACGTCGCCGCCGCCGAGCGTGATCGCCGTGCCGCCGAGCTGCTCCGCGAGCCGCAGGGTGCGCAGGATGCGGTCGCGCTCGGCGTCGGGCAGCCGCTGGAGCCGGGGCGTCTCGACGTAGACCGCGGTCCAATCGGCCCGCATGCGCGCGGCGACCCGCGCGCCGGCCCGCACCGTCCGCTCCGCGTTCGCGCCCGGCCCGACGCAGACGACGATCCGCTCCGCCACCGGCCACGGCGTCTCGATCTCGTGATCGGTCCGGTACTCGCGCATCTGGCGGTCGACGCGCTCCGCGGTCCGGCGCAGCGCCATCTCGCGCAGCGCGATGAGGTTGCCCTTGCGGAAGAAGTTCCGGAGCGCGCCGGCAGCCGCCTCGGGCATGTACACCTTGCCCTCGTTGAGGCGCTCGATCAGCTCGTCCGGCGGCAGGTCGACCAGCTCGACCTCGTGCGCGTCGTCGAACACGTGATCGGGCACCGTCTCCCATACGCGGATGCCGGTGATCTTGCCGACCACGTCGTTCAGGCTCTCGAGGTGCTGGACGTTCATCGCCGAGTACACGTCGATGCCGGCGCCGAGCAGCTCCTCGACGTCCTGCCAGCGCTTGGCGTGGCGCGAGCCGGGCGCGTTGGTGTGCGCGAGCTCGTCGACGACGAGGAGCCGCGGCTTGCGCGCGAGCGCGGCGTCGAGGTCGAGCTCCTGCAGCTCGACGCCGCGATACGGGATGCTCAGACGGGGGAGGATCTCGAGCCCTTCGAGGAGCGCGGCAGTCTCCTTGCGGCCGTGGGTCTCGACGAGGCCAATGACGACGTCGATGCCTTCGGCCTTCTGCTCGCGAGCGGCCGAGAGCATCGCGTAGGTCTTGCCGACGCCGGCGCAGGCGCCGAAGAAGATCCTCAGCCGGCCGCGTTTTTCTTGCCGCTCCTCGCGCTGCACGCGCGCAAGGAGCTGGTCGGGATCGGGTCGGTCGTCGGTCACATTCCTAGTTTAGCGACAGCGGAGGTCCCCTGCGTCTATGGCCGGAGCGCGTCCAGCGCAAGGTTGAGCTGCAGCACGTTCACCCGGGGCTCGCCGAGGAAGCCGAGCTGCCGGCCGTCGGTGTGCTCGGCGACCAACGCGCGCAGCTCCGCCGGATCGATTCCGCGCACCTTGGCCACGCGTGCGACCTGGTACTCGGCCGCTGCGGGGCTGATGTGCGGGTCGAGGCCGCTTGCCGATGCCGTCACGAGGTCCACCGGCACCGGTGTCTTGTCGTCGGGGTCCGCGGCCCGCAGCGCCTCGATGCGCCCCTTCACCGCGTCGCGGAGCGCAGGATTCAGCGGCCCCTGGTTGGACCCGGACGACGCCCCGGCGTTGTAGGGCATGGGCGAGGTCGCCGACGCACGGCTCCAGAAGTACTTCGAGTCGCTGAAGGGCTGTCCGATCAGCGCCGAGCCGACCGCCTTGCCATCGCGCTCGATCAGGCTGCCGTTCGCCTGCGCGGGAAAGAGTCCCTGGGCAATGCCGGTGACGATCAGGGGATAGACGACGCCGGTAATCACCGTCAGGACGACGAGCATCAGAACGGCGTCTTTGAACGTTCGGAGCATGGCGTTCTCCAGGTCAGGCGGCGCCCAGCGCGACGAGCACGAGGTCGATGAGCTTGATGCCGATGAACGGCACCACGATCCCGCCGAGGCCGTACACGAGCAGGAAGTTCCGCAGCAGCCGCTCGGCGCCGACCGGGCGGTACTTCACGCCCTTCAGCGCAAGCGGGATGAGTGCGACGATGATGAGCGCATTGAAGATCACCGCCGCTAGGATCGCGCTCTGCGGCGTCGCGAGCCCCATCACGTTGAGCACGCCGAGCTGCGGATAGGTCGCGACGAACGCGGCGGGGATGATGGCGAAGTACTTCGCCACGTCGTTCGCGAGCGAGAACGTCGTGAGCGCGCCGCGGGTCATCAGCATCTGCTTGCCGGTCTCCACGACCTCGATCAGCTTGGTCGGGTTGGAGTCGAGGTCGACCATGTTGCCGGCCTCCTTCGCCGCCTGGGTGCCGGTGTTCATCGCGACCGCGACGTCGGCCTGCGCGAGCGCCGGCGCGTCGTTGGTGCCGTCGCCGGTCATCGCGACCAGCCGCCCCTCGGCCTGATGGCCGCGGATGAGCTTCAGCTTCGCCTCGGGCGTCGCCTCGGCGAGGAAATCGTCGACCCCGGCCTCGGCGGCGATCGCGGCCGCGGTGAGGCGGTTGTCGCCGGTGATCATGACCGTCTTGATGCCCATGCGCCGCAGCTCGGCGAAGCGCTCCTTGATGCCCCCCTTCACGATGTCCTTCAGCTCGATCACGCCCAGCACCCGGCCACGGCTCGCCGCCTCCGCGACGACGAGCGGCGTCGAGCCGCGCCGCGCGACGGTATCCACGAGCGTCTGGACCTCCTGGGGGAACACCCCGCCGAGATCGGTCACCCATTTCCGCACCGCGTCCCCGGCGCCCTTGCGGATCTTCCGGTCTGGCAGGTCGACGCCGCTCATGCGGGTCTGGGCCGAGAACTTGACGAAGCTCGCGTGCAAGCCCTGGACGTCGCGTTCGCGCAGCCCGAACCTCTGCTTGGCCAGGACCACGATGCTCCGCCCCTCCGGCGTCTCGTCGGGGAGTGACGCGAGCTGGGCCGCGTCGGCGAGCTCGCGCTCGTTCACCCCGGGCGCTGGCAGCAGTGCCGCCGCCTGCCGGTTGCCCAGCGTGATCGTGCCGGTCTTGTCGAGCAGCAGGACGTCGACATCGCCGGCGGCCTCCACCGCGCGGCCGGACATCGCGATCACGTTCTTCGCGATCAGCCGCCCGATCCCGGCGACGCCGATCGCCGAAAGCAGCGCGCCGATGGTGGTCGGGATCAGGCAAACGAGCAGCGCCACGAGAACCGTGATCGAAATCGGTTCGCCAGTGCTCGCGGCGCGCACGGCGTAGACCGAGAACGGCAGGAGCGTCACCGTCGCGAGCAGGAACACGATCGTCAGCGCGGCGAGGAAGATCGCGAGCGCGATCTCGTTCGGCGTCTTCTGGCGGCGCGCGGCCTCGACCATCGAGATCATGCGGTCGAGGAAGGTCTCGCCCGGATTGGCGGTGACCCGGACGACCAGCCAATCGGAGAGCAGCCGAGTCCCACCGGTGACGGAGCTGAAGTCGCCGCCCGCCTCCCGGATGACCGGCGCGGACTCGCCGGTGATCGCGCTCTCGTCGACCGAGCCGACGCCTTCGATCACCTCGCCGTCCGCGGGGATGAAGTCCCCCGCCTCGACCAGGACCACGTCGCCGCGGCGCAGCGTCGCGCCGGCGACTTTGCCCCAGCCGGCGGAGCGGCGCGGCTCGTCCAGCTTCTTGGCCATTACATCCCGGCGCGCGCCGCGTAGGGTCGCCGCCTGTGCCTTCGCGCGGCCTTCCGCGACCGACTCGGCGAAGTTGGCGAACAGCACCGTGAACCAGAGCCAAATGGTCACGTGCAGGATGAATCCCGTCGGGGCTTCGCCCTTGCCGAAGAGCGCCTGGACGAAGAGGATCGTGGTGAGGATGCTGCCGGCGTACACCACCAGCATCACCGGATTGCGCGCTTGCGCGCGCGGCGAGAGCTTGCGGAACGAGTCCACGAGCGCCTCCCGCAGCGCGTCGCCGCGGAGGAGATCCCGGGTGAGCGTGAGCGTCTTGGTCGTCATGGTCGTGTCGTTCCTATTTCGCCGCGTACGGCATCAAGTGCTCGACGATCGGCCCGAGCGCCAGCGCGGGCACGAAGGTGAGCGCACCGACAAGCAGCACCGTGAAGATCAGCAGCACGATGAACAGCGGCGTGTGGGTCGGCAGGGTGCCCGGCCCGGCCGCAACCCGCTTTTTCGCCGCCAGCGATCCGGCGATCGCGAGCACCGGCACCAGGAGCCAGTAGCGCGAGAACCACATCGCCAGGCCAAGTGCGGTGTTGTAGAAGGGCGTGTTCGCGTTCAAGCCGGCGAACGCGCTGCCGTTGTTGTTGCCCGCCGAGGAGAACGCGTAGAGGATCTCGGAAAAGCCGTGCGCGCCGGGGTTCGCGAGGCTCGACAGGCCCTGCGGGAGCAGCACCGCGACCGCCGTGCCGGCGAGCGCCACGAACGGCGGCACCAGGATGACGATCGAGGCCATCTTCATCTCGAACGCCTCGATCTTCTTGCCGAGGTATTCGGGCGTGCGCCCGATCATCAGCCCGGCGATGAACACCGCGATGATCGCGAAGACGAGCATGCCGTACAAGCCCGACCCGACTCCGCCGAAGATCACCTCGCCGAGCTGCATCAGCCACATCGGCACGAGGCCGCCGAGCGGGGTATACGAGTCGTGCATGGAGTTGACCGAGCCGTTCGACGCGGCGGTCGTGGCAGTGGCCCAGAGCGCGGAGTTGGCGATGCCGTAGCGCACCTCCTTGCCTTCCATGTTGCCCCCCGGCTGCGCCGCGCTCGCCGCCTGGTCGACGCCGAGCCCGGCGAGCACCGGATTGCCGCGGTCCTCCGCCCAGGCGGCGACCGCTAGCAGCGCCACGAACACCACCGTCATCGCGGCCAGGACCGCCCAGCCCTGGCGCGTGTCCTTCACCAACGCACCGAAGGTGTAGCAAAGCGCCGCCGAGATCAGCAGGATCGAGAGCACCTCGACGAAGTTCGAGAGCGGCGTCGGGTTCTCCAGCGGGTGGGCGCTATTGACGTTGAAGAAGCCGCCGCCGTTCGCGCCGAGCTGCTTGATGATCACCTGCGACGCCGCGGGACCGACCGCGATCGTTTGTTCCTTCGCGGTCCCGGGCTCCATCACCGGGTTGCCCTTGGCATCCTTTGCCGGCTGGCCGGCGGCATCGAGCTTCGGCTGCTCGTAGTCGACCGGCTGCACCAGCTCGACCGTCTGGTACGCGGAAAACGTCTGGACCACGCCCTGCGACACCAGGAGGACGGCCCCGACGAGCGAGAGCGGCAGCAGGATGTAGAGCGTGGTGCGGACGAGGTCCGCCCAGAAGTTGCCGATCGTCTCGGCGGAGGCGCGCTGGAAGCCCCGGACGAACGCGATGAGCACCGCCATGCCGGTCGCCGCGGAGACGAAATTTTGCACCGTCAGCCCGAGCATCTGGGTGAGGTAGCTCATGGTCGTCTCGCCGCCGTAGCCCTGCCAGTTGGTGTTGGTGGCAAAGCTCACTGCGGTGTTGAACGAGGACTCCGGTGACACCCCCCCCAGATCCTGCGGATTGAAGGGCAGCCCGCCCTGGAACCGCTGCAGCGCGTAGACGGCCAGCAAGCCGAGGATGTTGAACGCCATCGCCGCGACGGCGTACTCGGTCCAGCGCATCTCGCGTCGCAGATCGACGCCGCAGACGCGGTAGAGCAGGCGTTCGAACGGGGCCCCGATGCGGTTCAGGAACGCGGGCTCGCCCGCGTAGATCCGGGCCATGTAGGCCCCGAGCGGCTTCGCGAGCGCGAGCAGGACGACGACATAGACAACCAGCTGCAGAGTGCCGTTGGCGGTCATTCGAACCACTCCGGCTTCAGCATCGCGGCGACGAGATAAACGAAGAGCGCGACGGCCACGAGGCCCGACAGGACATAGATCCAGGTCATTTGCGCCCCCGCAGGCGCTCGAGGCCGTAGACGAGGCCCAGCGTGACTACGCTGAGCGCGGCAATCAGCAGGAGAAAAGCGAGGTCCATTTGAGCTTTCCTTTCCGGAGCGCCCGACGAGGATACGCAGGTCGGTCTTCGCGCCCCGTCAAGGTTCCGGCAGGGGGCGTCAAGACCGCATCAAGACCGCCCGAGAGGTGCTGTCGGCGGGCCGACGCCGGGGCGCGGGCGGGTCTTCGCGAGGTGTGCCACCCGTCACGCTCCCCGCCCCGGTCCGCCCGTCCGGGCGAAATGCTTCACGCCCGCGCCCGGCCGAGGGCGGCTCCCGCCCGTCCGGGCCCGCTTGTTGCATCGTTCTCGCCGTCAAAGCAAGGCCCAAGCGCAAACGGAGACGAACGTGCTCGAGCTGCTCCTCATCCTCGCGGTCGTGGTCTACCTTGTGTCCAAGCTCGATGCCCACCATCTCGAGCAGTCAACCTCGCGGTTCGGGCCCTCCCTCGCCCCCGGTTCCTCGCCCCTGCGTCCCGAGCCGCGTCCCGCCCTCCGGCTCGCAATCGAGGGCACGCAGCGCCCGTACTTCCGCAGCAACAAGTTCGTGAAAGGCTTCGGGGTCAACCCGCAGCTCGTGCAAGACATTCGCGTCTACAGCCGCCTCGGCGCGGTGGACCACTTCCCCGCCGCAGTGGTCGCTTTGCTTCACGATCTCTACCTGCGGGGCGGGGCCGTCGGCACCGAGGTGATGGAGCTGTTGTTCCACGGCCGCGCGCTCAAGGAAGGCGAGGCCGTCTACTTCGCATTGCTCGACGCGAAACCCGAGCCGCGGGTCGTCGCGTTCGTGGACAAGCTGCGCACGGCATGATGCCGGCGCGGGGACATCGAATTACCTAGGACCTTCTGATTCGGATCGCGGGGAGGGGAGCGACCCCAGCCGGCCTTCGGGCCGGCTTTTTTTTGCTCAAGGCACGAGCGGCGTCGGCACCGGCACCGCGCCCTGCCCCTCGAGCCAGTCAGGCACCGGCAGATTCTTGGCCCGCAGAAAATCGGGATTGAAGAGCCGGCTCGCGTAGCGCTGTCCGCTGTCGGCGAGCACGGTGACGATGGTGTGCCCCGGCCCCAACTCGCGCGCGAGGCGGATCGCGCCGGCGACGTTGATCCCGGTCGATCCGCCCAGAAACAGCCCCTCGCGTCGCAGCAGCTCGAAGACGATCTCGACCGCCTCGGCGTCGGGGATCTGGAACGCGTCGTCGACCGGCGCGCCCTCGAGGTTCGCGGTGATCCGGTTCTGGCCGATGCCCTCGGTGATCGAGTCGCCCTCGGCCTTCAGCACGCCGTGCCTGTACCAGCTGTAGAGGCCGGCGCCCATGGGATCGGCGATGCCGATCCGGACGTTCGGGTTCCGCTGCTTGAGATACATGCCCACGCCGGCCAGCGTGCCGCCGGTGCCCACGGAGCAGATGAACGCATCGACCTTGCCGTCGGTCTGCGTCCAGATTTCCGGGCCGGTGGTCGCGAGGTGCCCGCGCCGGTTGGCGACGTTGTCGAACTGGTTGGCCCAGATCGCGCCCGCCGGCTCGGTCTTCGCGATCGCCTCGGCGAGCCGGCCGGAGACCTTCACGTAGTTGTTCGGGTTCGCGTACGGCACCGCCGGCACCTCGCGCAGGTCGGCGCCGAGGAGCCGGAGCGCCTGCTTCTTCTCCTCGCTCTGCGTGTCCGGAATGACGATCACCGTCCGGTAGCCGCGCGCGTTCGCGACGAGGGCGAGCCCGATGCCGGTGTTTCCGGCCGTGCCCTCGACGATGACGCCTCCCGGACGAAGCAGCCCGCGCTCCTCGGCGTCCGTGACGATGAAGAGCGCCGCCCGGTCCTTCACCGAGCCGCCGGGGTTGAGGAACTCCGCCTTGCCGAGGATCTCGCAGCCGGTCAGCTCGGACGCGCGCCGCAGCCGGATGAGCGGCGTCCGGCCGATCGCGTCGATGGCGTCCGTGCGTACGTCCATGCGCTCACTTGACCGGCAATAGTGGCAGGCTAGAGCTCGTACGTCTCCCCCGCCCCCGCCATCGCCTGCTCGACCGCTTTCCGGGTGAGGTGCGGCGCGAACTGCTGCACGAAGTCGTACACGAACCCGCGCAGGTACGCACCCCGCCGCACGGCGATGCGCGTGGTGTTGGTCCGGAACAGGTGCCCCGCGTCGACGGCCCGCAACTCCCGGTCGCGCTGGGCATCGAACGCCATCGCGGCGATGATCCCCACCCCGAGGCCGAGCTCCACGTAGGTCTTGATCACGTCCGAGTCGATCGCCGCGAGCACCACGTCCACCGCGATCCCCTTCGCGGCGAAGGCGTCGTTGATGTGCGAGCGGCCGGCGAACTCCGGGCTGTAGGTGATGATCGGGAAGCGCGCCAGGTCCTCGAGCGTCAGGCGCTCGACCTCGGCAAGCGGATGCTCCGGCGGCACGACGACGCAGTGGGACCACTGGTACCCGGGGAGCGCGAGCAGCTCGGGAAAGTGGTCGAGCGACTCGGTGGCGATCGCGAGGTCGGCCTCGCCGCGGATCACCATCTGCGCGATCGCTTTCGGGTTTCCCTGCAGCAGCGAAAGATGCACTTTCGGGTAGCGGCTCCGGAACTCGGCGACCACCTGGGGCAGCGAGTACCGAGCCTGGGTGTGCGTCGTCGCCACCGTCAGGCTGCCGGTGTCCTCGGCGCCGAACTCCCGCCCCACGCGCTTCAGGTTCTCGAGCTCCTGCAGCACGCTCTCCACGATCTCGACGATGCGCTTCCCCGGCTCGGTCAGGGCGACGAAGCGCTTCCCCCGGCGCTCGAAGATGGCGACGCCGAGCTCGTCTTCGAGCTCGCGGATCCGCTTCGAGACCCCCGGCTGCGAGGTATGCAGGGATTTCGCCGCCTCGGTGAGGTTCAGACTCTGCCGGACGGTCTCCCGGACGTAGCGGAGCTGCTGGAGGTTCATATAACTGGCAGGTCTTTGCTAATCGCTAGTTATTCGTTCTGGGCATAACGGGAGTCTATTACGCTGCGTGGGCTCTGGGAAGCACGAGCCAGCCATGTACCGCTACGACGCCATCGACCAGCGCCTCGTCGACGAACGGGTGGCGCAGTTCCGGGACCAGACGCGGCGCTTCCTCGTCGGCCAGCTCTCGGACGAGGAGTTCAAGCAGCTGCGACTGCGGAACGGCCTGTACCTCCAGCGCCACGCGCCGATGCTTCGGATCGCAATCCCGTACGGCCTGCTGTCGACCACCCAGCTCCGCAAGCTCGCCCATCTCGCGCGCACGTACGACCGGGGCTACGGTCACTTCTCGACGCGACAGAACCTCCAGCTCAACTGGCCGAAGCTCGAGGACGTGCCCGACATGCTCGCCGAGCTCGCGACGGTCCAGATGCACGCCATCCAGACGAGCGGCAACGCGGTGCGCAACATCACCACCGACCATTTCGCCGGCGTCGCCGCGGACGAGATCGTCGACTCGCTCGTGTGGTGCGAGATCCTGCGGCAGTGGTCGACGTTCAACCCGGAGTTCTCGTACCTGCCGCGCAAGTTCAAGATCGCGATCAACGGCGCGGCCGTCGACCGCGCTGCGACCTGGGTGCACGACATCGGTTTGCACGCCGTCCGGGCGGACGGCGGGCCCGTTGAACCGGGGGACCCCTTCCCTTCCCCCGCAGTCGGCTTCCGCGTGCTCGTCGGCGGCGGGCTCGGGCGCACGCCGATCATCGGCCACGTGATCCGCGAGTTCCTGCCGTGGCGGCATCTGCTCACGTATCTCGACGCGATCTTCCGCGTCTACAACCGCTACGGCCGCCGCGACAACATCCACAAGGCCCGGATCAAGATCCTCGTGAAGGAGCGCGGGCCGGAAGCCTTCGACCGCGAGGTCGAAGAAGAATGGTCGCACCTCAAGGACGGCCCGGCGACGCTCGTGCTCGAGGAGATCGAACGGGTCGCCACGCGCTTTACTCGCCCGGCGTACGAACCGCTGCCCGCCGTGGATCCCGGGTTTGAGGCGCTGCGCTCGAGCGACAAGGCGTTCGGAGCCTGGGTAAAGCGGAACGTCCATCCGCACAAGGTCCCGGGCTACGCCGCGGTCACGCTCTCGCTGAAGAAGACCGGCGTCCCGCCCGGCGATGCGACCGCCGACCAGATGGACGCGATCGCGGATCTGGCCGACCGCTACAGCTTCGGCGAGCTGCGCGTGTCGCACGAGCAGAACCTGATCTTCGCCGACGTCGCCCAGCGCGATCTCGATACGCTCTGGCGCGAGCTTCGTCCGCTCGGTCTCGCGACGCCGAACATCGGCCTGATCACGAACATCATCGCCTGCCCGGGCGGCGACTTCTGCTCGCTCGCGAACGCCCGCTCGATCCCGGTCGCCGAGGCAATCCAGCGTCGCTTCGACGACCTCGACTATGCGTTCGACGTCGGCGAGCTCGACCTCAACATCTCGGGCTGCATGAACGCCTGCGGCCACCACCACGTCGGCCACATCGGCATCCTCGGCGTCGACAAGGCGGGCGAGGAGTTCTATCAGATCGAAATCGGCGGAAATCAAGGCGAGACCCGCCCCGGCGCCAAAGCCGCGCTCGGCAAGGTGCTCGGGCCGTCGTTCTCGCAAGGCGAGGTGCCCGACGCGATCGAGCGCCTCGTCCGCTGCTACCTCGACCTCCGCGAAGCCGAGGAGGAACGCTTCATCGACGTCGTGCATCGCGTCGGCGTCGAGCCGTTCAAGGCGCATCTCTATGACAAAGCTGATCAAAGACCGTCGGCTCCAGAGCGACACCTGGCAGCTGCTTGACCGCGACGTCGAGCGCTGGCTGACCGTGGGCGAAGCCGGCCTCGTGCCGGACTTTCCGGCGGCGGCCGATCTCATCGTGCCCGTCAAGCTCTGGCGGCTGCGCCGCGACGATCTCCTCCATCGGGAGGGATGTACCGGCGTCTGGCTCGAGAGCGGCGAAGGGCCCGAGGCGCTCGCCGACGACCTCGACCGGGTTGCGCTCATCGCCGTGCACTTCCCGAAGTTCAGCGACGGCCGCGGCTTCTCGACCGCGCGGCTCCTGCGCGAGCGCTACCGCTTCACCGGCGAGCTGCGGGCGGTCGGCGACGTGCTGCGCGACCAGCTCCTGTTCCTCGTCCGCTGCGGGTTCGACGCGTTCGCGCTCCGCGACGACCAGGATGCGGAAGCCGCGCTCGCCGCGTTCGACGACTTCACCGAGGCCTATCAGGGGGGCGTCGATCAGCCGCTGCCGCTCTTCCGCCGTCGTCTCGCCGGCGCCGCGATCCGCTGATGCGCCTCGAGAGTCTCATTCCCCCGCTCCACAGCCACCTGCAGGCCAAGGTCGAGGCGCTGGACGGCACGCTCGCCGAGATCGCCGCGGCGCACTCGCCCTGCACCCGGCCGGCGACCCCGGGCGAGGACGTCCGCGCCGGTCGGTGGTGGTGGGAAGCGGCCGAATCGCGCGAGTGCGGCCTGCACCTCGCACCGGACCAGGCGTTCGTCTGATGAAGCGGAACGCTCCAGGCAAGGTGTATCTGGTCGGCGCCGGCCCGGGCGCCGCGGATCTGCTCACGCTGCGCGCTGCCCGCGTGCTCGCGGACGCCGACGTCGTCTTCCACGACGCGCTCGTGCACCCCGACGTGCTCGCGGTCGCGAGCCGCGCCGAGAGAATCGCCGTGGGCAAGCGCTGCGGCAAGCACTCGACGGCGCAGCGCTTCATCAACAAGCGCCTCGTCGACGCCGCAGCCAAGCACCGCGTCGTGGTGCGCCTCAAGGGTGGCGACCCGATGCTCTTCGGCCGCGCGCAGGAGGAGCTCGACGCGCTGCGCGCGGCGGGCATCGATGTCGAAGTGGTTCCGGGCGTCACCGCCGCGCTTGCCGCGGCGGCCGATCTCGGCGTCTCGCTCACGCGCCGCGGCCTGAGCCGCAGCGTCGTGTTCGTGACGCCGCGCGTAGGTGATGGCGAGCAGCCAAACGACTGGGCGGCGACGGTTGCGCGGGCCGACACTGCGGTCATCTACATGGGTGCCGGCGAGGCGGCGGCGATCAGCGCCGCGCTCCTCGCCCGCGGGAAACCCTCGAGCCTCCCGGTCGCCGTCGTCGAGAACGCCTCGCTGCCCGAGTCGCGCCGCTGGCTCACGACGCTCGGCGCGCTGCCCGGACTGGCCGACGAAGCGTTCCGCGGTCCCGTGCTCCTTCTCCTCGGCGAAGTCTTCGCCGGCGCCGGACGGGAGGCGGACGAGGCCTACCGCCGCCGCGCCTGACCCGAATCGGTCGCGGCGCGTGCACTACTGCACGCTCGCGAGGCGAGCCCGCACGCCCGCGAATCGCGCCCGTGGCTATGCTGCTGGCATAGGGTCGGGACAACTCCAATGACCAGCGATCTGCGGCATCTCCACGACCGTGACTTCGTCCAATGGGCGCAGGGCCAGGCGCGCGCGCTGCGTGAGGGACGCTTCAAGGACCTCGACCGGGAGATCCTGGCGAACGAGTTGGAGCGAATGGTCGCGCGCGAGCGCGCGGAGGTGAACCAGCGGCTGGAGGCTCTCACCGTGCAGCTCCTGGTCTGGAGCGTCCAGCCGGCGGCACGCACCGCCGACTTCCAGGCGGCGATCGTGGCGCAGCGCGGCTCGGTCGACCGCGTGCTCGAGTTCAGTCCGAGCTTGCGGCCGGCGGTCGAATCGGCGCTGCCGCGGACCTACGCGAGCGCCCTCGACACCGTGGAGCAGGCGGGCATTCCGCGCAACGTCTTTCCCATGGCGCCAGTCTTCTCGCTCGACGAGCTGCTCGACCGCGCGTTCTGGCCGGCGAGCATTTTCGGCGGACGGGCGTTCATCTTCTGAGGGCCGGCGGTGGGCTAGGCCGCGCGCAGCGCGTCGACGATCTTCAGCCGCGCCGCGTGAACCGCCGGGAGCACCCCGCCGGCGAGCCCCATCGTCACCGCGAACGCGAACGACTGCGCGACGATCCCGGGCGTGAGCGCGAACGCGAACGCGAGCTCGGAGAACGACTGCCAGTTCATCGTCGAGATGCGGACGAGCTGCATCAGCGAGGCGAGCCCGAGCCCGGCGACCCAGCCGAGGACCGCGAGCGCCAGCGCCTCGGCGAGAAACGACACCAGGATCGATCCGCGCCGGAAGCCGAGCGCACGCAGGGCCCCGATCTCGCCGGTCCGGTTCGAGACCGCGGCGTACATCGTGATCATCGCGCCGATCATCGCGCCGATCGAGAAGATCACCGACAGCGTCAGCCCGAGGATGCGGATGAAGTTCGCCATCATTTCGGACTGCTCCTCGTAGAAGACGCGCTCGCGCTTCACGTCGACCGCCATCCGCGGATCGGCCTCGAGCCGCTCCTTGAGCCGCTCGAACTGCGCCGGATCGACGAGCCGCGCGATCACCGAGGAGAACGCCTGCCGCCGGAACGACTGCATCATCTGCTCGCCGTCGCCCCAGATCTCCGAGTCGAAGCCCGAGCCGCCGGCGTCGAAGATGCCGACCACGGTCCACTCCCGCCCGCCGAACCGCAGGCGCTCTCCCGGCCCGACGCCGTCGAAGCGCTCGGCGATGCTGCGCCCGACCGTGATCTCGGTGCTGCCCGGCCGGAACATGCGCCCGCTCACCACCCGGACCTGGGGCCGCAGCGCGAGCCCCTGCGCCCCCACGCCGCGCACGGTGATGTTGGTCGGCACCCCGGTGCCACGCTTGGGCTGCGCGATCAGCACCACCGCCTCCTTCGAGACCTCCCGAACGCCGCCCGCGCCGATCGCGATCTCCGGCTGGCTCTCGATGATCGCCGCCTGGCTGCGCTCGATCCCGCTCTGCACCTCGTTGCCGGCGGCGCGGCGGGTCACCACGACGTTGTCGTACTGGCCGGTCGCCACCAGCGCCTGCCGCAGCCCCGCCTCGAGCATCAGCACCGCGGCGAAGACGAACACGACGAGCGCCATGCCGCCGGCCGTGAGGGCGGTCGTGAGCTTGCGCGTCCAGAGGTTGCGGGCGCTGTAGGCGAGCGGAACGGGCTTCATCCGCGCGTGCTCATCCGATCGCCCTCAGTCCCTCGACGATCCGCACCCGCGCGGCGTTGCGGCCGGGAAGGAGGGCCGCGACGACACCGACGCCGAGCGCGCACGCGACCTGCAACGCGACGGTTCCGGCGCTCACCTCGAACACTGGGAAGAACTGGCCCAGCTCGGCGCCGAACCAGGCGGCGACCGGAAAGGTGAGCGCGACGCCGAGCCCCGCGCCGCCGAGCGCGATCGCGAGCGACTCCCCGAACACGAGCCGCGCGACGTAGCCCGGCCCGAACCCGAGCGCCTTCAGCGTCGCGTACTCGGGCATGCGCTCGCGCGCCGTCATCGCCATCGTGTTCGCCATCACTGCGAGGATGACGAAGATCACGACGAACGACACGATCCGGATCGCGACCACGATCGCCTCGGTCATCGCGACGAAGCCGAGCTGGAACGCCTTCTCCGTCTCGGTGAGCGTCTCGGCGAGGGAGTTCCTGAACAGTGCGTCGATCGCCAGCCCGGTCTCCGCCGAGCGCTGCGGGTCGGCGATCTGCACCATGAAGATCCCGACCTGGTCGCCGCGCCGCGGCGAGCGCTGCTTCATGGTCTCGTTCAGGTAGTCCCAGTGGAACAGCATCTGCGAGTCGTCGGTCTTTGCGTCGGCCCCGTGGTAGATCGCGCGGACGGTGAACGTCCAGACGCCCGGGTAGATCGTGCCCTGCAGCGGGATCGTGTCGCCGATCTTGAACCCGTACCGGTCGGCGAGCTTGCGGCCGATGATTGCGCCCTTGCGGTCGCGCAGGAATGCGCGCAGCTCGTCCTCGGCGACGTGGTACTCGGGGTACATCGCGAGGAACGGCAGCGGGTCGACGGCGAACTGCGCGAAGAAGTTCTTGGGGTCCTGGTAGTAGCCGCCGAACCAGTTGAACGGCGCCACCCCGCGCACGCCGGGCACGGCGCGGATCTTCTCGCGGTAGTGGAGCGGCATCGGGAACACCAGCGAGATCGCGTTGCGGGTGACGAGCCGGTTGGGCGCCGCGCTGTTCGCCCCGGCGTACCACGCGTCGACGACCGTCTGCAGCAGGCCAAACGCGAGCACCGCCACGATCAGCCCGACCACCGTGAGCCCGGTCCGCAGCTTGTGGCGGAGCGCGTTGCGGAGGATGAGCTTGAGGGAGCTCAAGCCGGTCTCTAGAGCCGCGCTTCCCTGACCGAGCGTTCGTGGATGTCGCCGGCGCTCGACAGCTCGCCCTTGTCGAGATACATGATCGCGTGCGCCCGGTCGGCGGCGCGCCGGTCGTGGGTGACCATGAGGATGGTCTTGCCGAGTTCGATGTTGAGCCGGTCGAGGAGCGTGAGGATCTCCTCGGCCGAGTGCCGGTCGAGGTCGCCGGTCGGCTCGTCGGCGACGATCAGCTTCGGGTCCGTGACCACTGCGCGCGCGATGGCCACGCGCTGCTGCTGGCCGCCGGAGAGCTCCGAAGGATAGTGCTCCATGCGATCCGCGAGGCCCACCAGGCCGAGCGCCGCCTCGGCGTGGCCACGCCGCTCGCTGCGCGAGAGGGAGGTCAGCACGAGCGGCAGCTCGACGTTCTCGAACGCCGTCAGCACCGGCATCAGGTTGTAGAACTGGAAGACGAAGCCCACGCTCCCGGCGCGCCAGTCGGCGAGCTCGCTTTCGCCGAGCCGCGTGATGTCCACGCCGTCGACGAAGATCTCGCCCGCGTCGGGCTTGTCGATGCCGGCGATCAGGTTGAGCAGCGTCGACTTCCCGGAGCCCGACGGGCCCATCAGCCCGAGGAAATCGCCGCGCTGGACGTCGAGCGTGATCCCGTTCAGGACCGGCACGATCTGGCCGCCGCGGCGGTAGGACTTCGACACGCCGCGGAGGCTGATGAGCGGCGCCAATTCGTCCCTCCGGCGAAAGCCGGAGTCCAGGCTGTCCCGCCCTGGATCCCGGCCTTCGCCGGGATGACGGCGCCCGCTCGCCGGTGGCTCGCTTCGCGCCGTCACTTGGCCGCGACCTTGATCCGGTCGCCGTCGCCGAGCCGGTCGAGCGGCTTGACGATCACCCGGTCGCCCGGTGCAACACCGGCCACCTGAACCAGGTCGCCGATGGCCCTGCCGCCCTCGACCTTCGTGAGGACGGCACGTCCGTCCTTCACCACGAAAACCGCTTTCGCGCCATTCCGCTCGATGATCGCCTGCTTCGGCACGACGGTTACCGGCTGGCGGTCCGCGGCGCTCACTTCGCGCTCGAGGAACGCCACTTTCGCGCTCATGTCCGGCAGCACCCGGCCGTCGCGCTCGAGGAACCTGATCTTCACGAGCACCGTCGCCTTGGCGCGGTCGACCGTCGGCACGATCCGCTGGATCACGCCCGGGAACCGGTGGTCGGGGACCGCGTCGAGCTGGACCTCGCACGGCTGGCCGACCTTGACCTTGCCGAGCGAGGACTCGGCGACGTCGGCCTCGACCTCGAGCGTGTCCATGTCGGCGATCGTCACGACCGCGCCCTTGGTGTCGGCGGCCTGGGAGAACGGCGTGATGTTGTCGCCGACGTTCGCGCTCTTCGTGAGCACGACACCGTCGAACGGTGCGCGGATGAGCGTCTGATCGAGCGCCACGTCTGCCACCCTGAGGTTCGCCTGCGCGACCGCGAGCGACGCCTCGCCCGACTGGACGCCCGCGCGCGCCTTGTCGAAGCGCGCGACCGCCGAATCGAGGGCCGAGCCGCTGATGTAGCTCTTCGCCGCGAGGTCCTGCGAGCGCCTGAGGTTGACCTCGGCCTCGCGGAGCTCCGCGCGCACCTGCTCGAGGTTCGCCTGCGCGACCTTGACGTTCGCCGCCGCCTGGTCGCGCTGCGCGGTGACGTCGCGGTTCTCGAGGCGCGCGATCACCTCGTCCTTGCGCACCCGGCTGCCCTCCATCACGCCGAGCCATTCCAGCCGTCCGGTCGCTTTGGAGGCGACCGCCGCCTTGCGCTGGGCGACGACGTAGCCGGTGGCGTTGAGCAGCGTCACCGCCTGCGACGGGTACGCGGTCGTCACCGCGGCGGTCTCGACCGTACGCGCGGCGCCGAGCGCGGTGAAGCCGGCGATCCCGACGGCGGCGAGGAGAGCCGCGCCGACGACCCATGCCCAGAGGCGCCGGCGCGGGCGCGCCTCCGGCGCGGCGCCGCGATCGATCGCGAGCTTGGAGATGTCCGGGTTGTCCAAGACGGGCCTTCCGAAGACGCGCGCCAGGGAGGCGGAAACGGAGCGCGCCGACGCGAATTATACCCGCGCCCCCGCGCGCGCCCGACCAAGGTCAAATGGCCCCGGCCGCGCGCTACCGCATTCAGGGGATGGTCGGGAAGAATCCGCGCCAGCGGGCCGTGCTTCGCGCCCGCCTGGAGACCTACCCGCTCTTCGCGCCGAGCCCGATCGGCTCGGGCGCAAGGTTCACGATGCGGTGGAACAGCGCGTTGAAGTCCTGCTCCGGCACCCCGGCAAGTGGATCGCGGTGCGTGGCGAACGCCGCCTCAATGTCGGACCAGTCTCCGGGCGTGAGCACGCGCTGGGCGAGCGGCATCACGACCTGCTCCTCCTTGCGCATGTGCTCGTGGTAGGCGCCGGCGAAGCGGTCGACCGCCGCGCCGAACGCCGGAAACTCGGCCGCGCCACCTTCCTCGAGCCGGACGAGCGCCTGCTCGAGCTCCCGGATCGCGCGCGCGCCGGATTCGTGCTCGCGGCCGAGCTCGTCGAGCACCGCGTCGCCGTCGTGCGTCCGGGCGCGGATGCGGGCGAAGAGCAACGCCTCTTCCTTGGGGTGGTGCTCGCGCTCCGGGAAGACGTCGAGGTAATAGAGCATCGCGCGGAATACCCTCGGGTCGACCGCCTTGCCCTGATCGCGCTGCTGGCGCACGAGCGCTTCCATGGCCCACAGCACCGCCGCGATCGAGCGGTGCTCGGCGTAGAGCGCGGTCAGAAGCCGGGCCACGCGGAAATGGTGCGCCGTCGCTCCCGGCAGGATGTTGACGGAGATCAAACGGGCGGACCGCGGGACGGTGCGGCGGTCCTGGCGATGACGGGAAGAATCAGGGCTGACCGATCTCCACCTTCACCCACTCGGCGACGTCGCGGCGCTCGGGATCCGCGTACTTCACTTCCACCCGGCGGCCCTTTTGCAGGTCTGCGAAGCGCCCGGGGACGTTCGTCTGCTTGATCTTGGTGCGATCGAGCCAGATGCGGGTCTTCTCGGTGATCCGCACGGTGCGCGGCCCGGCGGGATCGGCGATGGTGACCGTCTGGGCCGCCGGATTGACACCCGCGACCTCGCCGATGGAAGAGTACTTCTGCGACACGCCCGGCGACTGGCCGATCGGGATGTACTGCTCGGTCGCCTTCTGGCCGTGGGCGTGGGAGCTCGCGCAGAGCAGCCCAAGCGCCATCCCCAGCCCGCTCAAGAGCGAACGCATGCTTGGTCCTCCTGTGCCTCGTTCCCGCGTCATTTCCGGACCTCCATCAGCTGAACGCGTGCCCGTTCCTGCGCCTGGATCGCCTCCCGGGCGAGGCCGCGCCGGTTGAACAGGCTCCTGGCGGCGCGCTCGGTCAAGCGCTTCGCGTCGCCGAGCGCCGCGACCGCGTCCGGGTGCAGCCCGCCGCCGGAGAGCACCGCGATGCTGTCACCCGTCTCGCTTGCCGCGCGCCCGAGCAGCGCCTGCGCCGGCGCCGTCTCGAAGAAGCCGAGCGCCTCGGCCTGCTGGAGCAGCTCGATGCTCTGGCGGATGTTCTCGAGCGCGTTGATCACCCGCAGGAACGCGGCGACGGCGACCACTTGCGTTCCATCGAGCCGGATGCCGACGCCATTCGGATCGGAGCTCGCGAGGAAGCGCCCCGAGGGCGAGTTGTTGAACGCCTGTCCGTTGTAGAACGCCACCGCGCCCTCGATGGTCTCGATGGCGTTGTTGTGGAAGAACGGCCCGGTGTCGGCGGCCTCGACGAGCGGCGGCGTGTTGAACGTGCCGTCGCCCGGGATGCCGAACCCGTCGTCGCGCGGGATTCGCTCACCGGTCAGACGGGCCGGCTGGTCGGGCAGGTCCTCCACTCCGGTGTTGAAGTTCGCGTTGTTGCCGGGGGCGAGGTTGGCCCCGGCGTTGCCGTGACAGACGTTGCACTTGCCGAGCCCATTGTTGAGGAAGATCTCCTGCCCACGCTTTGCGACGGTGCCCTTTAACGGCAGCGGCAGCGCGAGGTCGGCCTGGCGCCCGAGCGACAGCTGGAAGGCCTCGAGCGCGTCGAGCTCCGGATCGGTGGGCAGCCGGAAGTCGACCCCGGCGACGCGATTGAGCGTCTTGGTGAAATGCTGGATCACCGCGCCGACCGCGAACGAGCGGAGCGACCCGTCGGCGGGCGCGCCGTCACCGGACCAGCCGGTGCGCGGGCCCTGCGGGCTCGCGACGGAAGTCCGGAGCGCGAGCACGTGCGGGACGCCGCGCATGGTGAACTTGTTCGCGAGATCGTCGAACCCGTCGAGATTCTCGAGGATCAGGCCGAACTCGCGCATGAGCCGCGGGTTCTCGAAGTTCTGCTTCAGCGCCGGGACGAACTCGGCGACGAACAGCGGGTCATCCTTCGGCAGCGTGGCGATGAACGCCGGCGAGATCGCGAAGTTCTCGAGCTCCCGGTGACAGGACCCGCAGGTCCGGCCGTTGCCGGCGAAGGTTTCGTTGAAGAAGAGGTCGCGGCCCTTGGCGATCAGGGCCGCCTGGGGATCGGGAGGTACGGTCTGACACGCGACGAGCGCCGCGGCGCCCGCCATGAACGCTGCCGAAACGCGCAGCCTGAACGATCGGGGTGGTTCAACGCCATCGCAAGGGCCGGACATCGGGGTCTCCATGGTTTCTCGAGCTGCGCCGCTCCCGGCGGCACTAGCCCGAGGTTCCGAGTTGCCTGGTGCACAGGCCTATCCCCCCGTGCGGATCCGGGCATCGCCCCGGTCCGCCGGCCCTCCCCAAGACTCCAGTTTAGCCCGCCGATCCCAGAATTCAACCCGCGGCCGCAGCGCGCACCCAGCGCACCAGGCTTTCGGAATCCATCGCGCCGGATTGCCGCGCGATCTCGCGCCCGTTCTTGAACAGGATCACGGTCGGGATCGAGCGGATGTTGAAGCGCGCCGCGACGGATCGCTCTTCCTCGGTGTTCAGCTTCGCGAGTCGCACGTGGGGCTCGAGCTCGCGCGCGGCGCGCTCGAAGTGCGGGGCCATCGCGTGGCACGGGCCGCACCACGGCGCCCAGAAGTCGACCACGACCGGGAGATCGCTCGCGGTCACCTGGCGCTCGAACGCCACGCCGTCGAGCTCGGCCGGGCGGCCGCCGAACAGCGGCTGCTTGCACTTGCCGCACGCGGGACCGTCGCCGAGTCGCGCGCGCGGCAGGCGGTTTGTGGCGCCGCAACGCGGGCAAACCACATGGACGGTGTCGGTCATTCGAACCCCTGCAGCGATGGTGGGGATGTTGGGCGCCCGCCCCGCGATTTCAACCGGTGGCTTGCTACGGGACCACGGAGGCAGGGGCCGGAGACGCCGGAGCGTTGCCCCGGACGACGGTCGCTCTGGCGATCTTTGATCTTCCGCAAGTGCCTGCCCCCGGGACCAGGATCAAATAGCCCTACTGGGTTGGTCCAGGCGTGCCCACGGAGGAGAAAGATGTACCAGCACATACTCACGCAATCGAACATCCCGGTGCTCGTCACGCGGTAGCGCCCCGGCGTTGCCCGCCGCCCGCGACTCGATCCGTGGCGAACAACCTCTCCCCCCGCGCCTTCCTCGCGAACCTGCCGCTGTTCCGCGAGCTCGCGCCCGAGCAGCTCGACCGCATCGCGGCGCACACCCGCCAGGTTCGGGCCGCGCGCGGCGAGATCTTGTTCCATCGCGGGGACGCGGTGCACGGGTTCCACGTCGTCATCTACGGACAAGTCAAGCTCGCTTTCGTCTCGGCCGGCGGCGACGAGAAGGTCGTCGAGATTCTGGGCGCCGGGTCGAGCTTCGGCGAAGCGGTGCTGTTCATGCGCCGGCCGCACGTCGTCACCGCGCAGGCGCTCATCGACTCGCTGCTCCTCTACGTCGAGCGCGACGCGGTGTTCGACGAGATCCGGCGCGATCCGGACTTCGCCGCCCGGATGATCGCCGGGCTCGCGCGCCGGCTCCACCAGTTGATGGGCGATCTCGAGGCCTACTCGATGCGCTCGGGTACCGAGCGGGTCATCGGGTTCCTGCTGCACCGCTGCGGCGACGGGCTGCCCGAGGCGGGCGAAGCGGACGTGACCCTGCCCACGACCAAGGGCGTGGTCGCGTCGCGGCTCAACCTCACCCAAGAGCATTTCTCGCGCATCCTCCACGAGCTCAGCACGGCCCGTCTGATCCAGGTGCGCGGTCGCACCGTGCGGATCCTCGACGTCGGCCGGCTGCGGGCCCACGGGGGCTAGCCCGGCGGCGGTTTCTCGAAGATCAGGATCTCGAACCGCCCGTCGGGGAACGGCGCGGTTTGCCAGGCATAGCCGTTGCGCTCGAGCACGCGATAGAGCGGGAACGGCTCGCGGTGGAGGATGAGCAGGATCTCGCCGCCCGGCTCGAGCTCGCAGAGCGCCTCCATCACCCGCTCGAAGGGCTCCGGCGGCTCGAGGTGGCGCGCGTCGATCACGACTCGCATCGATTGCCTCGTCGATACAGGAGCGTCACGCCGGCCACGAGGGCCGCGGTCGCCGCGACCTGCACTGCCAGTCCCGCGACCAGCCCCGGCATCCGGACGACGAGCGCCGCGATCGCGGCGCACCCCGCGGCAACCAGGGCGCCGCCCAGGAGCGGACGCGCCCGCCCCGTCGCCGGCGATGCCGCCAGCACGATCCACCACGCGAGCCCGACCAGCGCGAGCCCCCCGAGCGGGTTGCCGAACGCGACGATCGGATGGTCGGACGGGGTGATGCGGCCGAGGAACGCGAGCGCGATCGCAAGCCCGACCTGTGCGCCGAGCACGACGCGCGACGCCGGCCGCAGCTCGTCCCACGCGAGCACGGCGACGCCGGCGATGACGAGGACGAAGATGATCGCCGCCACGCGATAGACCCAGCGCGCCGCTTCAGCGGTCGCCTCGAGCGTCGCATCGCCCTGGGCGAACCGGATGAACGCGCTCCCGAGCATGATCACCACGAGCAGCGCGAACGCAAGCCACGCTGCGCTTCGCAGCCCGGCACCCGGACGGACCGAGGTCGACGCAGTGCCCGACATCTCAGCGCCTCCGCGACGCGAGGGCACGCAGCACCACCACCACGAAGAGCACGCCGCCCGCCACCGCGATCAGCCCGCCGACGCCCATCACGCCCATCCCGATCACCTCCTGCGTCGTGCGCAGCACCTGCGCGCCGCCAGCCACCTTGCGCTGCACGCCGTAGCCGCCGGACCAGACGAGCCCGATGATGTGCAGCAGCTGCCCGCAGCCGTAGACGAGCGGCTGCAGCGTCGCGAGACGCCCCGACGGCGTCCCGAACCCGAGCCGGGGCACGAGCGCGTACGCGAGCCCCATCAGCGCGAGCGTCACTCCGACGATCGAGCCGTGGTAGTGCGCCGGCACGCGCACGTCGCTGCCCTGGATCAGGAACCCGATGCCGCCCCCGACCGCGAACAGGATCATCGACGCGGCCAGCGCGGCCTTGAGCGGCCGCGCCTCGGGGCTGGCGGGTCGAGCGCGGACCAGCCCGATGAGCACGGCGAGCCCGAGCGGCAGGATCGCGAGCCCGCCGCCGAACCGCATCAGCCAGGTGAGCAGCTGCCGGTGCTCGAGCGAAGTGACCGACCACGCGAGATAGATGACCGGCACCGCGAACACCGACGCGAGCCCGATGCCGAAGGCGAGCGCGGCCACGCGCGGGCTCATCGGCAGCCGCGCGCCGACGAGCGTAGCGAGCCACAACCACGCGACGAGCATCAGCAGGGTCCAGGTGAACTGCAGGACGTGGCCCCCGCCCCAGAAGAGGAGCTCGTAGTAGCGGTGGCCCGAGAGCCCCTCGGGCAGCGCGAGCCACGACCAGGCGAACGCCGCGATCGCGACCGCGCCGGAGACGGCGGCGGCGTTCAGCCCGAAGCGCTGCGCGTCGACGCCGTCCAGCGCAAAGCCGACGCGCGCCGGCGCGGCGAGCGCACGCAGCGCGAGGAGCGCGCCGCCCACCGTGAACGTCAGCAGGCCCGCGAGGAAGAGCGGCTGATCGAGGACCGGGATGTAGTTCGCCATGATCGGCTCGCCGCGGCCGGCGAAGGGCGCGAGGCTCATGAGCGTGGTGCCGACCGCCGCGCAGGCGAGCGCTCCCCACGCGAGGGCATTGAGGCGCGGCGCGCCGTTCACCGTCCAGAGCACGCCGGCGAACGCGACGAACCAGACGAGCACCGAGAGGTCGACGTGCACCACCAGCGCGACGCGGAAGAAATCGGCGGCCGGGAACAGCGGCGCGAGGAACGGCGCGCGCGCGGCGACGAGCGCGAGCGAGAAGAGCCCGGACGTGACGAGCGCCGCGAGCCCGAGCGCGAGCCACGCCACGGCGAGCGGCCGGCGCTCGTCCGCGACCGGCACCGGCAGCGCGTAGCTCGCGGCCGAGGCGTCGAACAGGCGGCGCAGCGGCCGGAGGTCGAGGAACGGTCGCAATGCGGGCAGCGACGGATTCTTCATGGCGCGGCCGTCCCGGCTGTCGCTTCGCGCAGCGGCCCGCCCGCCAGCCGGCGCGGCGGCAGGGCGCGGCTTGCCGGCGCCTCCCGGAGCGCGGCGAGCGCGGCGCGGAACTCGTCGAGCTCGTGCGCCAGCCGCGCCGCGCTCGCCGTCCAGACGGTTCGAACGCGCTCGCGCGGCGCGCTGGCCCGCAGATGCGGCTCCCGCTCTCCCGCCAGCCGCTGCTCGGTCCAGGCGTCGCCGAGACGGAAATGGCAGCCGTCGCCGGGGCAGCCCGAAACGAGCACGCCGTCTGCCCCGCTCCGAAGCGCGTACTCCACGAACGAGGGTGGCAGCTGGCCCGTGCAGAGCAGGCTCACGGCGCCCGTGTCGGCGCGCGCGAGCCCGCGCACGTCGACGGCGCGATCGCACCCGAATACCACGATGCGCGGCCCGCCGCGCAACTCCCCGAGCGCGCGCTCGAGCTCGTCGCGCAGCGTCGCGAGCGGCCGCTGCGGCATGTCGATTCCGGTCACCAGCTCGGTCACCGAGCGGAAGGGCGTCGACGACGGGCACGCGCCGGCGCAGATCCCGCAGGCGACGCAGAGCTCCGGGATCACGCGCGCCTCGCCGGGTGCGCGCTTGCCATCGCTCCGCGGGCCGATCACGACCGCGCCGAACGGGCAGTCGGCGAAGCAGCGCCCGCAGCCGTTGCAGTTCGCAGGGCTGACCCGCGCCACCGCCGGACGCGGCGCGCGCGCGAGCCACGGGAGCGCGACGAGCAGCGCCGCGAGCCCCGCAGCGGCGATCCACAGCGCCGCCGGGGACGTCCGGTACATCAGGGGATGGAGGAAGAGCAGCCACCAGTCGAGCGCAAGCCGGAGCGGCATCGCCGTCAGGTCGGCCGGCGCCTGACTCAGCGCCGGCTTGGCGAACGCGAGCGCCGCGAGCATCGCCAGCGTGCCGGCCGCGAGCGCGCGGGCGGGGTTCACGTCGGCGTGCACGACGCGCTGGATGTGCAGCCACATGCCGGCGAGCAGGAACAGCGGGATGCCGATGTGCAGGAACACGAGGAGCGAGTAGAACCGGTCGGTCAGCTGCCCGCTCTCGAGGAAGTTCCGCACCAGCGCGAGGCCGAAGAGCGGCAGCCAGTCGAGCCATTCCGCGGTCGCGGTCAGGCTGAACTGCGCGACCTCGTCCCACACGAGCCAGTAGCCGCCGATGCCGGAGGCGTAGACGAACGCGATCAGCACGACCCCCGTCACCCACGGGAACCAGCGCGCGCCGGTGAACCGGCCCTGCAGAACCTCCTTGAGAAGATGCAGCGCGATCACCCCGACGAGCGCGTCCGAGGCGTAGCGATGGAGGCCGCGGGCGAGCGCGCCGAGCGGCCTGCGCGAGAGCCCGTCGATGGAGTCATAGGCGCCCGTTGCCGTGGCGTCGAAGGCGAAGTAGAGGTAGATCCCCGACCCGAGGATGACCCAGAACAGGAAGAACCCGAGCGCGCCGAGGTGCCGCAGCGGATTGCCCCCGGCGCCGAACGGCCAGTCGAGCGCCGCCTCGACGCGTTCGAGCCAACGCGCCGCGACGGGTCCGGGCGAGACCGGGAGCTCGGCAGCCATCTGTCGCAAATTGAACGACTTACGCTCGACAGCCTAGCGGGCCGGCACCACCGGTCATTTGATTTGGATTAACGTATGCGTGTGCTGGCTCCCGACCCCGGGACGCGCAACTGCTCACGGGGAGCGGAGAGGAGGTGTCCGATGTACCTGTGGCCGAGGACCTGGGTCGCCGCCGCGCTCAAGGAGCGCGAGCGAAAGGCCGAGGGCTTTCTGCTGCGGCTCGCGGAGTGGATCAAGCGGCTGCTGGCCCCGCTCTTTGGCGGATAGCCGCCAGCCCGCGACCGCGGGCTGGCGGCCCCTCGAGCGGTCAGGCCGTGGGCGCTTGCGGGCCGAAGAAAATCAGCCCGGCGGCCGATAGCCAGCAGCGGCGGCCTTGCGCATCGCCTCCATACCCTCTTCCATCGTCATCAGAGGGGTGGTCTTGATGGCCTTCACCGACCCGCCGGCAGAGGCGGCGAGCGACAGAGCCGCCGCCGTGACGTTGTCGGGGGCCTGAAGGATCACGGCCGCGTCGTAGTCGCCGAACGAGATCCAGAAGCTCTCGAGCCGACCGCCGAGCTTCTCGATCATCGGCGCGATCGCCGCCTTGCGGTCCTGGGGGCTTTTCACCATTTTCGCCCAAGCCTCGGGGGTGTATGCCGCTTGGATGAGGTAGTACGCCATGACCTCTCCTTTCACCAGTGAATGAGCTGTGAGGCGGGGAGCGTCGCTTCCGATTCTTGCTCCCCGCACTCTGGTTATAGCGGATCGGAAGCAGGATTCCACTGCCGCTCCGCGTCCGGGGCACGCGCCAGACGCTAGCGGCGGAAGAGGAATCCCCCCTTGCCGGCGTTGAAGTCGATCAGCAAGACCCGCCCCGGCGCCAGATCCACGACCTCCTCCGCCGCGTAGCCAAACTTCCCGTCGGGCGAGTCCGAGAGGCGCGCCTTGAACGCGTGCTTTCCCGCCGGGACCGGCAGCCGTCGGTAGACGGTCGACGGCCCGTCGTGCCGGATCCCCGCGGGCGGCGCGACGATGTCGTACAGGAGCTTGCCGTCCATCTCGATCTCCACCCGTACGGGCGACCGCTCGCGGGGGCATTCGAGCCTGACGCGCATGTTGGGCGGGAGCTTCGCGAGCTCCTCGTCGGTGCGCTCGCGACACGGCGCGCTCGGCTTCGCGCCGTGGGTGAACGACAGCCGCACCAGCGCCTGGTCCGCCGGCATCACCTCGTAGACCGGATAGCTCGAGAAGTACCCGAGCGCGGCGCCGAACGCGACGTACAGCAGCCCCTGGATCGCGTAGCGCGCGGCCTTGTTCACGCGGTGCCTCCGAGCCGCACCACGTCGGCCGACCTCGCCGCCACGCGCGGCGCCAGCCGGAACGCGTCCGAGAAGCAGTCGTGCTCGCTCAGGCCCCGCGCGGCGAACGCCGGGTGGGCCGCCTGGACCATTCCGGCCGAACCGCAGGCGTAGACCTGGTGCGCGGAGAGATCGGGGAAGTCGGCGAGGATCGCCTCGTGCACGAGCCCCACCCGGCCCTGCCACTCGTCCTCGGGCCGCGGGTCGGAGAGCACCGGGACGAACTTGAAGTTCGGGTGCGAGGCCTCCCACTCGCGCGGGAGGGCCGGGAGATACAGGTCCCGCAACGACCGCACCCCCCAGTAGAGGACCATGCGGCGCTTCAAGCCCACGTGGAAGGCATGCTCGACCATGCTCTTCACCGGCGCGAACCCCGTCGCGCCGGCCACGAAGATGATCGGCTTCTGGCTGTCCTCGCGCAGGAAGAACGACCCGAGTGGTCCCTCGAACCGGACCACGTCGCCGACCTTCATCTCGCTGAACACGTGCGTCGTGTACTTGCCGCTCGGGATCCAGCGGATCTGCAGCTCGACGAGCTCGCGGCTGTGCGGCGCGGTCGCGAACGAGAAGCTCCGCTTGTCGCCGTCGGGAAGCAGGACGTTGATGTACTGGCCGGCGTAGAACCGCGGCGTCTCGTCGCCCTCGACCTTCAGGAACACCTGCATCACGTCGGGCGACAGCTTGTCCATTCTCACAACGCGCGCGGTATAGATCTTCACCGGGACGTCGCCGAGCGTCCCGACCGGGACGTACTCGAGCTCGATGTCCGAGAGCGGCGTCGCGCAGCAGGCGAGCACCGCGCCGCGCGCGCGCTCGTCCGCGGTGAGGAACTCCTCCTGGTACACGCCGTAGTCGACGGCGCCGTGGAGCAGCGTCGCCTTGCACTTGCCGCAGCCGCCGTTGCGGCAGTCGTACGGCATGACCACGCCCTCGCGCAACGCCGCTTCCAGCAGCCGCTCGCCGTCGCGGATCGGCACGATCCGGTTGTCGGGGTGGATCAGCATGTGGAACGCCTCCTTCCGCATGCGCCTGGGCGGCAGCCAGGGGAGCAGCAGGAAGAGGAGCGTCGTGCCGCCGACGAGATACCAGACCTCGATCGGGGTCCAACGGTAGAGCAATGCGTACACCGGCAGGTAGAACCAGTCGAACTCGAGCCGGGTTACGGTCGCCGCGAGGTCCGCTGGCCCGCCCTGGCTGTGCACCGGCTTGACGAGCGACAGGACGACGAGCGCCACCACCGCGTAGATCGCCAGCTCCCTGGGCGGCATCACCGCCGCCCGCGGCACGCGCTGCGTGTGGATCCAGAGCACGACGAGCACGGCGAGCGGGAGGCCGATGTGGATGAACGAGAGCAGCGAGAAGAGGCGGTCGTTCACCGCACCCTCGAAGATGAAGTTGCGGATCAGCGTGCCGCCGAACACCGGTAGCGCGTCGAACCACTCGGCGGTCGCGATGGTGACGAACTGCGCGAGCCGGTCCCACGGCAGCATGTAGCCGTTGACTCCGCTAGCGTAGACGAGCCAGAGCGCGATCACGCCGCTGACCCAGGAGAACCAGCGGAAGCTGCGGTAGTGGTCGAAGACGAAGTGGCGCGCAAGATGCAGCCCCATGGTCAGCACCATCGCGTCCGAGGCGTAGCGATGGACGCTGCGGAAAACGCCGCCGAGCCACCACTGCTGGACGCTGAGGCTCTGGACCGAGTCGTAGGCCTCCTGGACGCCCGTCTTGAAGAACACGTAGAGATAGAGCCCGGTGACGACGACCACCCAGAGCATGAGGTACGCGAGCGCTCCCAGATGGAAGAGCGGGTTCAGGTGCTCGCCGAACACGCGGTTGAACACGCCGTCGGCGCGGCGGAAGGCCCACTGGCCGACCTTCTGGGTGAGCTTCAGCATGACCGAATGCTAATGCCCGACCGGCAGGGTCAACTTTGAGTTGCGTCAACCCGCAAGCCGCCTCGGGTCAGCGGGGCTGCGGGCGAAGCGAGGTGGGAGCCTTGCGCCCGAGCGGCGATTCACGCGCCCCGCTCGGACCGGCGGCGCTTGCGGCGCTCGTACCAGAGAAAGCCGAACAGCCCGGCGGTGACGAGGCCGAAGGACAGGAACTCGCCGATCACCGCGTTCTTGAAGCGATAGCGCCCCGTGCGCGGGTCGTAGACGGTGCACAGGATGCGGATCCGCTCGACCACGTCCGCGAGGCTCGTGACCGGCATCGGCGTTCCCGTGACGAGCTCCTGGAGCGGGTCGATGAAGAGCGGCAACGCGAAGTCGTCGCCGTAGACCTGCCGGTAGACCTTGCCCGCGCCGTCGACGATCGTGAGCTGCGTAATGTGGTCGAAGCCGCCCGCGCTGGGCGCGTAGCTGAACCCGAGGTCGGCGAGGAGCTGCGGCAGCTGCGACTCGAACGGCGACAGGAACTCCCAGCCCGGGTCCTCGATGCCGTAGCGCCGCGCGAAGTCGCGCATTGCCCCCGGCGAGTCGAACGGCAGGTTGAAGCCGACGGTCAGCACCTGGAACGCGCCCGTGCCGAGCGTCTTCCGCGCCTCGCGGATCGCCTTGGCGACCCGCGCGGTCGTCGTCGGACACACCGAGAAGCAGCCGGTGTAGACGAAGCTCACGACGACGGGCTTGCCGCGGTACTGCGCGAGCCGCACCTGTTTGCCTTCGCGGTCGAGAAAGGCGTAGTCGCCGAGCTCGCGCCCGATCGCGCCCTGGCTCGCCTTGAGCGCCGCGTCGGGATCGAGCGCGGCCGCCGCGGTTTGCGCGCCGCCGGTGAGCGTCTGCCCGGCGAGGCCTGGCGCCCAAGCGAGAACGGCGGCCGCAGAGATCGCAGCGAACACCGCGGCCACGGAGACAGGCTTCACGGCACGCTCCGCTGTGCTCTCGCGGTTCGGGCGTCAGCCCGCCAACGCCGAGTCGACGATCGCGGCGGCCAGGAGAACCGTGAGCTGGGCGAGCGAGGCGAAGAAGTTCGCGAGCGCGGTCTTCCGAGTCGGGTTCGCTGCGAGGCGCACGCTCGCATAGACGAACAGCCCGCCGCCGAGCGCCGCCCCGGCGCCGTAGAGCCAACCCATCCCGAGGGCAAGCGGCACGAATGACAGGGCCACCAGCGCGAGTGTGTGCGCGAGGATGGCGCGTGCGCAGCGCGCGTCGCCCACCACGACCGGGAGCATCGGCACGCGCGCCGCCGCGTAGTCCTCGCGGCAGGCGATCGCGAGGCTCCAGAAATGGGGCGGCGTCCAGAGGAACAGCACGATCGCCAGCACGGCGGGCACCGCCGGCGGCGCGCCCGGCGCGACCGCCGCCGCGCCGGCGAGCACCGCGAAGCTGCCGGCCAGGCCGCCGATGACGATGTTCCACCACGTGCGCCGCTTCAGCCAGACGGTGTAGACGACGGCGTATACGAACGCGCCGAGGAACGTGTGCAGGGCCGCCAGCCAGTTCGTTGCGAGCGCGGCGAGCGCCGTCGACCCGACCACGATCCCCGCGAGCAGCCACAGCCAGCGGCCGTCGCGCGCGAGCTCGCCGGTGACGAACGGGCGGGTGCGCGTGCGGCGCATCTGCGCGTCGAGATCGCGCTCGTACCACTGGTTGAATCCGCCGGCGGCCGCCGCGGAGAGGACCACCGCGAGCCCGAGGGCGGCGACGCGCCATCCCTCCAGCGCCGGGCCGGGCGTGACCGCGAGACCGGCGAGCGCAGTGAAGCCGATGACGAGCCCGATGCGAAGCTTGAACAGGCCGGTGACGAGCGCGATCGCGGCGCGGGCGCGGTCAGCGCCCGCGTCATTCCCGCGAACGCGGGAATCCAGAGTGACCACCTGGATCCCCGCGTTCGCGGGGAGTGAGCCGGGGTCTCGGAAAAGGTGCCTGCGC
>DATEDA010000049.1:0-14823 GCA_035286595.1 Burkholderiales bacterium
GACCGCGCTGACGCGCGAGGAGCTGGGGCGCGTGTCGGAGCTGAACCGCCGCTACCGCGTGAAGTTCGCGTTTCCGTTCATCATCGCGGTGCGCCGGCACACGAAGGACGGCATCCTCCGCGAGTTCGAGCGACGGCTCGAGCTCGACCCGGAGACCGAGCTCGCGAACGGCCTCGCGCAGGTGTTCGCGATCACCCGCCTGCGGCTCGACGGGCTGATTTCCGGCTGAAAGGGGTTCGCGATGGGCAGGCTCTCGACGCACGTCCTCGACACGATGCACGGCCGGCCGGCGACCGGGATGCGCATCGAGCTGGCGCTCCTCGAGGGCAGCAGCTGGACCGTACTCAAGGCGGTACGCGCCAACGCGGACGGCCGCACCGACGAGCCGCTGCTCGCGGGCGACGCGATGCGCACCGGCCAGTTCCGGCTGATCTTCCACGTCGCCGAGTACTTTCGGGCGCAAGGCGTCCGGCTCCCCGATCCGCCGTTCCTGGACGGCGTGCCCCTGCGGTTCGGGATCGCCGACCGCGACGGCCACTATCATGTCCCCCTTCTTTGCACCCCGTGGAGCTACAGCACCTACCGCGGCAGCTAGAGCCCGGAGCGCGCGTGAGGCCGCTTGTTTCCCGCCGCCGCCTGCTGCTCGCCGGCGCGGCCGCGGCAACGCTCGGGGCGTGCGGGCGATGGAAGTCGGCGGCTCCGGAGCACGGCCCGATCGCCGCGATGTTTCCCGGGCGCATCGACGACGGCGGGGTCAACGAGGCCGGGTACCGCGGGTTGCTGCGCATCCGCGACGAGCTCGGGATCCCGGTCGTGTTCGTGGACGGGGTATCGCCCGACGAGGAGGCGATGAAGGACGCGCTGCGCGAGCTCGCCGGGTCGGACGCGAAGATGGTGATCGCGAATGGCGGGCAGGCAAGCGCGGCCGTGCAGCGCGTCGCCTGGGAGTCCCCCGAACAGCGGTTCACCGTGATCCAGGGCGATCTCACCCGCCCGAACCTCGCGATCTACGCGGTGCTGCAGGAGCAGTCGGTCTGGCTCGCCGGCGCCGCGGCCGGGCTGCTCACGAAGTCGAACGTCGTCGGCCACCTGTCGGGCCCGCGCGTGCCGTCGGCTCTGAAAGCGCGCGCCGCGTTCGCCGCGGGGCTCGCGCACACGAACGCCGAGGCGAGGCTCCTCACCAGCTTCTCCGGCACGCCGGACGATCCCGCGGTCGCGAAGCGCATCGCGCTGGCGGAGATCGACGCCGGTGCGGACGTCCTGTACACCGCGATCGATGCCGGGCGCAGCGGCGCGATCGAGGCCTCCCGCGAGCGCGGCGTGAAGCAGATCGGAGACGTGCGCGACTGGGTTGCACTGATGCCGGACGTGTTCGTGGCAAGCGCGGTGGCCGACCCGGGTTTCGCGGTGTTCCAGGTCGGACGCGATCTCTTCGACAACATCTGGCAGGGCGAGCTCGTCAAGCGCTTCGGCGTCCGCACCCCGGACGGGGTGCGACTCGCGATCGCGCCGGGTGCGCCCGAAGCGGTGCGGTCGCGCGTCACGAGCCTGACGCAGGAGATGGCCGCCGGGAGCATCAAGATTCCCGACGCCTACGGCGGGCCGGAGTTCGTGCCGGCCTGATGGACCAGAAGGAGGCCCGATGACCGGAGGCGTTTCGGTCCACGTCGTCGACGTCTCGCGCGGCGTCGTGGCGGCGTGGATGCGGGTGGAGCTGTACGCGCTCCAGCCCGATCGCCGCCTGATCGCGAGCGGAATCGTCAGCGCGAAGGGACTCGTCGAGGAGCCGGCGTTCGCGCAGCGCCTCGCGCCGGGGCCCTACGAGGCGGTCTTTCACGTCGCCGCCTACTACCGCGCGGTCGGGCTGCAGCTTCCCAAGGTGCCGTTCCTCGACGTCGTCAGCTACCGCTTCGGCATCGACGACCCCGACAGCCACTATCACCTGCCGATGAAGGTCACGCCCTGGGGCTACTCGTGCTTCCGCGGCGGGGCGTAGCGCTACCCCCTTGTCACCGGGGGCGATGAACCCGGCACTCCTCGCGGCGTCGGCCCTCAACGTCGTCATGGCGCTCAGCATGGCGTCGGTGCTCGCCGTGCCGGTGATGGCGCCCGCGATCTCGGCCGACACCGGCCTGCCGGCGTCGCTGCTCGGCGCCTACTCGTTCGTGATGTGGTCGGCGGCGACGCTCGCTTCGGGCACGGTCGGCGGCCTGATCGCGCGCCTGGGCGCACCGCGCGTGGTCGAGCTGTCGCTCCTCCTCTGCGCCGCGGGCCTCGCCGCCGGCGCGACCGGGACCACCGTCGGCCTCGTGGTGACCCCGGCGCTGATCGGAGCGGCGTGCGCCATCGAGACGCCGGCGAGCTCGGAGATCCTGGCGCGGCTCGCCGCCCCGGAGCAACGCACGTTCATCTTCTCGCTCAAGCAGACCGGCGTCCAGATCGGCGGCGTCCTCGCGGGTATCGCATTCCCCGCCGCGCTGGCGGGGCTCGGCTGGCGAGGCGCGATGGCGGCGCTTGCAGCGCTCCTGGTCGTCTACGCCCTCGCGCTCGAGACGCTGCGTCCACGGCTCGCGCCGCATGCGCCTCCGCCGCGCCCGAGGGGCGCGAGCCCGGGGCGGCTTGCGTTCGTGCTGCGCAACCGCGCGCTGCGCGACCTCGCGACCGCCTCGTTCGTGTTCCACGCGATGCAGGCGTGCATGAACGTCTTCCTCGTCGCGTATCTCGTCGGCGAGCACGGCTATTCGCTCGCCGCCGCCGGCCTGCTGCTCGCGGCCGCGCAGTTCGGCGGGTTCCTCGGCCGGCTGGGCTTCGGCCTCGCGGTGGGTCCGCGTCTCGGCGCGATCCGGCTGCTGGTGGGCGTCGGCTTCGGCATGTCCGCCGCGGCGGCGGCCGTCGCGCTTGCTGCCGGCGTCGCCCCGCCGCTCCTCCTGGGCCTGCTGTGCTTCCTCTTCGGCCTGACCGCTGCCGGCTGGAACGGCGTGTTCCTCGCCGAGGTCGCGCGCGAGGCGCCGCCGGGAGAGATCGCGCGCGTCACTGGCGGGGTCATGATCACGGCCTACGCCGGGCTCATCCTCGGGCCGGTCGCATTCAGCGCGGCGGCGACGGCCGCGGCGACCCTGGGCGCAGGCTATCTCCTGCTCGCGGGCGCGACGTTCGCCGGCGCGCTCGTGCTGCGCCGGGCCGGGCACGAGCGCCCGCGCGCCGTATAATCGCGCCCCTCGCGCACCGGAGAACCCGCGCCATGCCGTCGTTCGACATCACCTCGGAAGTCAACAAGATGGAGCTCAAGAACGCCGTCGACCAGGCGAACAAGGAGATCCAGAACCGCTTCGATTTCAAGGGCTCGGACGCGCGGATCGAGCAGGCCGAGGCGGCGCTCGCGGTCTACGCCGACGACGACTTCAAGCTGAAGCAGGTGATGGACCTCTTCACCGGGCGCTGCGCGAAGCGCGGCGTCGACGTGCGCGCGCTCGACGCGAAGGCGGTCGAGAAGATCGGCGGGAACAAGGTGAAGCAGGTCGTCGACGTCAGAAACGGGATCGAGCAGGAGACGGCGAAGCGGATCGTCAAGCTGATCAAGGACTCGAAGCTCAAGGCCCAGGCCTCGATCCAGGGCGCGGCGGTGCGCGTGTCGGGGACGAAGAAGGACGACCTGCAGGCGGTGATCCAGCTCGTCAAGCAGTCGGTCACCGAGATCCCGCTGCAGTTCGGGAACTTCCGCGACTAGCCGCCTAGCGCGCGAGCCCCTCGACCCACCGGTCGTACAGCCGCGCGGCGACGCCGTTCAGCTCGCGCACCCGCTCCTCGATCCGCTCCTCGGCCTGCTCGGCCGTCTGCACCGCAGCGCCCGCGTGGCGGCGGACCTCCTCGCCGGCGTCCGCGTACCACGTCCGGATCAGATCGGCAGTCATCTCCACGTGACACTGCATCCCGAGATGCCGGCCGAGCGCGAACGCCTGGTTCGCGCAATGGGGGCTCCCCAGGATCCGCGTGGCGCCGCGCGGGATTGTGAACGTCTCGCCGTGCCAGTGGAACGAGAGGAACTCGCGCAGCTCGCCGAACCAGTGCCGCGCGACGGGGCCGTCGGCGACCTGCACGCTTCCCCACCCGATCTCTTTCACGGGGCTCCGCGTGACCTCGCCGCCCAGCGCCTTCGACATCAGCTGCCCGCCGAGGCAGTGGCCGAGGCAGGGTACCTCCGCGTCGACCGCCCGCCGGATGAGCTCGAGCTCCGCCGGGATCCAGGCGAGGTCGTCGTTCACGCTCATCGGCCCGCCCATGAACACGAGCCCGGCGAAGGCGCGCGGGTCGGTCGGGACGGGCTCACCCTGGTCGACGCGGACGACGCGCCAGGGGATGCGCTGTGCGTCGAGATAAGCGGCAAAATACCCTGGACCCTCGGTGGAACTCTGCCGGAAGATGGCGATCGGTTTCATAGCCCTCGCTTTACCCATGAAGCGTGCCGATTGTATTGCAGTGCTGGGGCTCGCCCTGGCGCTCGCCGGACCCGCGGCGGCGACCGACCTCAACGTCGTCGGCCTGTTCGGCAGCAAGGCCGTGGTGTCGATCAACGGCAGCCAGCCGCGGACGCTGAGCGTCGGGCAACGCTCGCCTGAAGGGGTCGAGCTCGTGGCCGTCGATCGCGAGACCGCGACGTTCGAGGTCGACGGGCAGCGCCGCACGCTGCGGCTGGGCCAGCCGTACGTCTCGCGCGCGGCCGGCACCGGCAGCTCGGTGACCATCAAGGCCGACGCGGGGGGAATGTTCTGGACTGTGGGCCAGGTGAACGGCGGCAACGTCCGGTTCCTCGTCGACACCGGGGCGACGATGATCTCCCTGCCGGCGGCCGACGCCCGGCGGCTGGGCATCGACTACCTGAAGGGCCAGCGCGACGGCGTCCAGACGGCGGCCGGGCGCAACTCAGCGTACAGGGTCACGCTCGACAGCGTCCGGGTGGGCGACATCACGATGAACGGCGTGGAGGCGCACGTCGTCGAAGCGGGGCTGCCCTTTGCACTCCTCGGGATGAGCTTCCTCAACCGCACCGAGATGAAGCGCGAGGGCGAGACGATGGTGCTGATCAAGCGGTTCTAGAAGTTGCGGCGGGTGAGCGTCAGCGTGTCGCCCGCACGGCGCAGGTCGACGCCGTTCAGGTAGCTCATGCCGATCGCGGTGATGGGAAGCTCGTCCCGCCCGGCCTCCATCACGACCCCCTCCACGTTCCGAAGCGTGATGCTGCCGACGCTCACGGTTGCGAGGATCACCCGATAGCCGGTCCTGGGCCCGCCAGCGGTCCCGATCTGCACCCGCGGCGCGCCGGCGTAGTCGATCGCCATCCGCTGCGCGTCGTCGGTCGAGATCGCGACGCTGGTGGCGCCGGTGTCGATCAGGGCCCGCGTCGGCACGCCGTTGATGTAAGCCGTGGTGATGAAGTGTCCCCGCGCGTCGGCCTTCAGCTCGACGCTGGCGACCGTGGATTGGCCGATGCCGAGGGTCAGGGTCCGGCCATCGACCTCCAGCACCGCTTTCGCCCGGTCCGCCGCGACGAGGCGGACGCCTTCCGGCGAGGTCTGGCCGGCGCGCAGGGTTCGGACCGCCGTGCCGTTGACCAGGACCTGGGCACGGTCGGTCTCGAGCGACATGACCATGACGGTGGTCGCTTGCGCCGCGGCGGAAAGGACCGCGGCGAGGCCGGCGGCGAGAACGAGGCGGAGAGTCAGGCGCCGGCTTTGTCGCGCTCGATCAGCGCGTAGGCGGAGTGGTTGTGGATCGACTCGAAGTTCTCGGACTCGACCGAGAACCACTCGATCCGCTCGTCTTTCTCCAGGCGCCCGGCGACGTCGCGCACCATGTCCTCGACGAACTTCGGGTTGTCGTAGGCGCGCTCGGTGACGTACTTCTCGTCCGGGCGCTTGAGCAGGCCGAAGAGCTCGGACGACCCTTCAGCCTCCCCCGCCGCAACCAGGTCCTCGATCCAGACGAAGCCCTTGGTCCGCGCGGTGACCGTCACGTGCGAGCGCTGGTTGTGGGCGCCGTACTCGGAGATCTCCTTGGAGCACGGGCAGAGGCTCGTCACCGGCACCACCACCTTCATGGTGAAGGTCGGTCGGCCGCGCTCGATCCCGCCGTTGAAGGTCACGTCGTAGTCCATCAGGCTCTGCACGCCCGAGACCGGTGCGCGCTTCTCGATGAAGTACGGGAAGCTCATCTCGATGTGGCCGGACTCGGCCTCGAGCCGCTCGACCATCTCGCGCAGCATGGACTTGAAGCTGTCCACCGAGATCTCGCGCTCGTGCGCGTGCAGGATCTCCACGAACCGCGACATGTGCGTGCCCTTGAAGTGGTGCGGCAGCCCGACGTACATGTTGAAGGTAGCGATCGTGTGCTGCACGCCACCGCCCTTCTCCGCCACCCGGATCGGGTGCCGGATCGCCTTGATCCCGACCTTGTCGATCGCGAGCCGGCGCGTGTCGGCGGACGCCTGGACGTCGGGAATGGCGTCCGGCGCGGCGCCTTTGGCGCCGACGGGGTCGCGGGTGTTCATGCCGGAGGCCTTTCGTAGGCGAGTCGCGGGAGACCTGGCGATTCTAGCACGCACCCTCGCGACGTCGGCCCAAAGTCCTTTCGCCGCACGGGGTTATGCAGCTCGCACGTGCGGCGAAAGCTGCCCGAGGCGGGCGCGGATCGACGCGAGGATCCCGTCCTTGTTCAGCCCCGCCACCGCGAGCAGCTGGTTCTGGTCGCCGTGATCGATGAACCGGTCGGGGAGCCCGAGCTGGAGCAGCGCGGCACCGATCCCCTGGGCGGCGAGGCTCTCGGCCACCGCGCTCCCGGCACCGCCCATCACGACGTTGTCCTCGACCGTGACCAGGAGCGCATGCGAGCGCGCGAGCTGGGCGACGAGCTCGTCGTCGAGCGGCTTGACGAAGCGCATGTTCACGACGGTCGCGTCGAGCTCCTCGCCCGCTTCGAGCGCGGGCTTGAGCAGCGTCCCGAACGCGAGGATCGCGACCCGACGGCCCTCGCGGCGAACCTCGCCCTTGCCGATCGGCAGCGCGCGCATCTCCTTCTCGACCGGCACGCCGAGGCCGCCGCCGCGCGGATACCGCACCGCCGCCGGGCCATCGAGCAGGAACCCGGTGTAGAGCATCTGGCGGCACTCGTTCTCGTCCGCGGGCGCCATCACGGTGATGTTCGGGACGCAGCGCAGGTACGCGAGGTCGAACGCACCGTGGTGGGTCTGCCCGTCGGCGCCGACCAGCCCCGCCCGGTCGAGCGCGAAGAGCACCGGCAGGTTCTGGATCTGGACGTCGTGGATGAACTGGTCGTAGGCGCGCTGGAGGAACGTCGAGTAGATCGCGACCACCGGCTTGAGCCCCTCGCAGGCGAGCCCGGCGGCGAAGGTCACGGCGTGCTGCTCGGCAATGCCGACGTCGAAGTAGCGGTCGGGGAATGCTTCAGCGAACTTCACCAGCCCGGAGCCTTCGCGCATCGCGGGCGTGATGCCGATCAGGCGCGGATCGCGCTCGGCCATGTCGCACAGCCAGTCGCCGAAGACCTGGGTGAACGTCGGCTTGCCGCCGGACTTGCCGCCGGCGATCCCGGCCGCGGGCTCGAACTTCGAGACGCCGTGGTACAGGACGGGGTCGGCCTCCGCGAGCTTGTAGCCCTGACCCTTGGTGGTCACGATGTGGAGGAACTGCGGGCCGGGCAGCGCCTTGATGTTCTTCAGCGTCGGGATGAGCGAGTCGAGGTCGTGGCCGTCGATCGGACCGATGTAGTTGAAGCCGAACTCCTCGAACAGCGTCGACGGGACGACCATGCCCTTGGCGTGCTCCTCGACCTTGCGCGCGAGCTCCCACAGCGGCGGCACTCCGGAGAGCACTTTCTCCGCTGCGCGCCGCGCCGCAGCGTAGAACCGCCCGGAAACGAGCCGTGCGAGGTAGCGGTTCATTCCGCCCACCGCCGGCGAGATCGACATGTCGTTGTCGTTCAGGATCACGAGGAGGCTTACGCCGTCGGCGATCCCGGCGTTGTTCATCGCCTCGAAGGCCATGCCCGCCGACATCGCGCCATCGCCGATGACGGCGATGACGCGCCGCTGCTCGCCCTTGCGCTTGGCGGCGACCGCCATCCCGAGCGCCGCGCTGATCGAGGTGCTCGAGTGCGCGGTCCCGAACGTGTCGTAGGCCGATTCGCTCCGGCGCGGGAAGCCCGAGATCCCGCCCAGCATCCGCAGTCGCGCCATTGCCTCGCGGCGCCCGGTGAGGATCTTGTGCGGATAGGTCTGGTGGCCGACGTCCCAGACGATCCGGTCCTCCGGGGTGTTGAAGACCCAGTGGAGCGCGATCGTGAGCTCCACCGAGCCGAGGTTCGACGCGAGGTGCCCGCCGGTCTTGCTGACCGACTCCAGCACGAAGGCCCGCAGCTCGGTCGCGAGCTCGCCGAGCTGCTTGCGTTCGAGCTTGCGGAGGCTCGCAGGGTCGTTGATGGTCTGAAGAAGCTCGTAGGCCACGGGTTGCGGAATCTCGGGTGCGGACGGGGGAGCCGGGCGCTGCTGCTGCCGGTGATTGTAGCGCGTCCGGCGCGTCAGAACTCGCGCAGCACGATGAAATCGGCGAGGTCGAGCAGCCGTTCGGCGCGCGGGCCGAACCCCTCCAGGGCGGCGCGCGCATCCCGGCGCAGCTCCTGCGCGAGCGCGCGCGCGCGGGCGAGCCCGAGCACGGACACGTAGGTGGGCTTGCCCCGCGCCGCGTCCTTGCCGGCGGTCTTGCCGAGCGTCGCCGTCGGGGTCTCGGTGTCGAGGACGTCGTCGACCACCTGGAAAGCGAGGCCGACGCACTTGGCGTATCGATCGAGCCGCCCGAGCTCGGCCGCGCCCAGCGCGTCGCCGCAGCGTACGCTGAGCATGACCGACGCCCGGATCAGGGCGCCGGTCTTGAGGATGTGCATGAACTCGAGCTCCGGAAGCGTGAGGCTCGTCCCGACCGCGGCGAGGTCGATCGCCTGGCCGCCCGCCATGCCGCGGGTGCCACTCGCGACCGCGAAGGCGCGCACCATCTCGAGCTGGGCCGCGGGATCGTCGGCGAGGCGATTCCCCGCCAGCACCTCGAACGCCAGCGACTGCAGGCTGTCGCCGACGAGGAGCGCCGTCGCCTCGTCGAACTCGACGTGCACCGTCGGCTTGCCGCGGCGGAGCGTGTCGTCGTCCATGCACGGCAGGTCGTCGTGGACGAGGGAGTAGGCGTGGAGGAGCTCGACGGCGCAGGCGACCGCCTCGAGCCGTTCCGGCGCCGCGCGCGCGGCCTCGCCCGCGGCGAAGGCGAGCAGCGGTCTCACCCGCTTGCCGCCGCCCAGCACGGCGTAGCGCATCGCTTCGTGCAGCCGCTGCGGGGCCTCGCCGCCGGGCGGGAGCATGCGGTCGAGTGCGCGCTCGACGCGCGCCTGCACGCCCGCCATCCAGTCGCGGAACTCAGCCTTCGGCGTCGCCACTCGCCGACCCCGCCGGCATCGCCTTCAGCGCTTCGTCCTCCAGCACGCGGACCTGCTGCTGCGCCTGCGCAAGGGTCGCCTGGCAATACCTGGCGAGCTCCAGCCCCCGCTGGTGCGCGGCGAGCGACTGCTCGAGCGTCAGGCTGCCCGCCTCCATCGACTGGACGATCTTCTCGAGCTCGGCGAGCGCGGCCTCGAAGCTCGCAGGCGCCTCGGCGCCGGAGGACTCGCGCTTCGCCATGCGGTCCTCAGGCGGCGACGCACGCGCGCGCGAGCATCGCGTGCAGGAGCACGTTGGAGCCGGCGGCGAGATCGTTCATCGTGGCCTCCGTGTAGTTGTCACGCTACGCGGGGGCATGCCCCCTCGTGCTCCCCGATTCCGGACAAGCTGCCCCATTTAACAAGTCGCGCGGATTGCCTTGCGCAGGTCGTCCGCCATCTTCGCGATCTCGGCTTCGGTAGAGATGAAGGGCGGACCGACCGCAATCGTGTCGCCGGTGAAGCGCGGCAGCTGGCCGAGCGCGAGCGCCTGCTCGAACACGCGGATCGCGCGCAGGCCCGGCTCGCCGGCGATCGGCTCGAGGTCGACCGCGGCGGCGAGCCCGCAGTTGCGGATGTCGAGGACGCCCGGCTCGCCCTTCAGCGAGTGCATGGCGTTCTCGAGCACCGGCTCGAGCGCGCGCACGCGCGCGAACACCCCCTCCTCCTCCAGGAGGTCGAGGGTGGCGTGCGCGGCGGCGACCGCCATCGGATGCCCCGAGTACGTGTAGCCGTGGAAGAACTCGACCGAATGCTCGGGCCCGGTCATGAACGCCTCGTAGATCTCCTTGCGGGCGATCACGCCGCCGAGCGGGACCACGCCGTTGTTCACGTTCTTGGCGAACGTGATCATGTCCGGCACGACGCCGAAGCGGTCGGCGCCGAACGCCGCGCCCATGCGCCCGAATCCGGTGATGACCTCGTCGAAGACGAGCAGGATGCCGTGCTTCGTGCAGACCTCCCGCAGCTTCTGCAGATAGCCGACCGGCGGCACGATCACGCCCGCCGAGCCCTGCATTGGCTCGACGATGACCGCGGCGATGGTCGACGCGTCGTGCAGGGCGACGAGCCGGCTGAGCTCGTCGGCGAGGTGCGCGCCCCAGCCCGGCATGCCGCGCGAGAACGCCATCTCGGCCGGGTTGTGCGTGTGCGGCAGGTGGTCGACGCCGACGAGCTGCGCCGACGGGAACATCTTGCGGTTCGCGACCATCCCGCCAACCGAGATGCCGCCGAAGCCGACGCCGTGATAGCCGCGCTCGCGGCCGATGAAGCGCGTGCGCGCCGCCTCGCCCTTCATGCGGTGGTAGCCGAGCGCGATCTTGAGCGCGGTGTCGACCGACTCGGAGCCCGAGTTGACGAAGAACACGTGATCGAGCCCGGCCGGCGCCAGCGCCGCGATGCGCTCGGCGAGCCGGAACGTGCCCGGGTAGCCCATCTGGAACGCCGGGCTGTAGTCGATCGTCTCGAACTGGCGCTTGAGCGCCGCGCCGATGCGCGGGTGCGCATGGCCGAGGCCGACGCACCAGAGCCCCGAGAGACAGTCGAACAGGCGGTCGCCCTCGACGGTCCAGTAGTACGCGCCCTCCGCGCGTGCGAGGAGGCGCCGCGCGGGATGCCGCTTGAAGTAGCGATTGTGCGAGAACGGCATCCAGTACGGGTCGAGGTTCGCAGCGACCTCGGTCATGCCCTTGGTGACGGGCTCATTCATGGTGGCTCTCCGCGGATGCGCAATTATCGCCCAGCCGGGGCGATGACAGGGCTACATCAGGGGGCTATATTCCGTCGCAACGCAACGGCGCGGCCATGTCCTTCACCACCCTCGTCGACACCCACACGCTCGCCGGCCACCTCGACGATCCAGCCTGGGTCGTGTTCGACTGCCGCCACGACCTCGCGCGCCCGGACGCGGGCCGCGAGGAGTACCTGAAGTCGCACATCCCCGGCGCGCGGTTCATGCACATGGACGAGGACCTCGCGGGGCCGCTCACCGGCCGGAACGGGCGCCATCCGCTCCCCGACCCCGCCGCCTTCGCGGCGAAGCTCGGCGCGGCCGGGGTCGGGCGGGACTCGCAGGTCGTTGCTTACGACGCCCAGGGCGGCGCGAGCGCGGCGCGTCTCTGGTGGATGTTGCGCTGGCTCGGGCACGCCGCGGTCGCGGTGCTCGACGGCGGCCTGGCCAAGTGGCTGCGGGAGGAGCGGCCAGAAACGGCGGCGCTGCCGCGCATCGCGCCGGCGCGGTTCGCGCCGCGCGTGCGGCCACTCGCGGTGGATGTCGGATTCGTCGCCTCGCACCTGCGCGACGGGGCGGTGAAGCTCGTCGACGCGCGGTCGGCCGAACGGTATCGCGGCGAGGCCGAGCCGATCGATCCCGTGGCCGGCCACATTCCCGGCTCGGTCAACCGCTTCGTCGGGGAGAATCTCGCCACGGGCGGCGTGTTCAAACCGGCGGCACAGCTCCGCGCGGAGTGGCAGGGGTTGCTCGCGGGGGTGCCTGGGGAAGGCGTCGTGCACTCGTGCGGCTCGGGCGTTGCGGCATGCCACAACCTCCTCGCGATGGAGATCGCGGGGCTTTCGGGAAGCCGCGTCTACCCCGGTTCGTGGAGCGAGTGGTGCGCGGATCCGCGGCGACCCTACGTCACGGGCGGGGACCCGTGACGCACCTCGGGTCGACCGGGGCCGCACCCTGAGGACGGCAGAGGCTCGGCAGTGAGCACTGCTCTCCTCGCCGACGTCATCCTCGTCCTCCACTTCGCGTTCGTCGTGTTCGTCGTCGGGGGTCTCGCGCTGATCCTCGTCGGCGCCGTCGCCGGATGGCGCTGGATCCGCAACCGCGCGTTTCGCTACGCCCATCTCGCGGCGATCGTCTTCGTCGCCGCCGAGGCGCTCGTCGGCGTCGCCTGTCCGCTCACCGTCTGGGAGTACCTGCTGCGGAGCGGAAGCCCCGACGGCCCGAGCTTCGTCGGCCGCTGGGTGAGCCGGCTCCTCTACTACGACTTTCCCGAGTGGGGTTTCACGCTCGCTTATTGTCTCTTCGCGATTGCGGTAGCCGTCACACTTTGGCGCGTGCCGCCGGAGACGCGCTCCCGGAAAGAGCTATCATCCAGCGAGCCTTTCCCTCCTTGACCGAATGCGCGTCCTGGTCATCGACGATTCCCGGGAGTTTCGCGAGCGGATCGCGCAGTATCTCGGCGCCGCAATGCCCGACGCCGAACTCACCCTCTGGGACCCGGCCCGCCACGGCAAGCCGACCGTCGGCTTCGACTGGCGCCGGTACGACGCGTTGCTGCTCGACGACACGCCCGGCGACGGACAGGACGGCCTCGAGTGGCTGCGGGAGTTCCGCGCCGAGGGGCCGGTTCCGCCGACGCTCGTGCTCTCCGACTCGGGGGGCGAGGACACGGCGGTCAAGGCGATCAAGGCCGGCGCCGCGGACTGCCTCAAGAAGCCCGACGTCACGGCGATCCGGCTCGCGATGGCGATCAAGGAGGCGATGATCGAGGCGGTGGAGATCTCGCGCGACGTCGGCATGCTGCGCCGGACCCAGCAGCTGTCGATCGCCGAGATCGGCCAGCCGGCCGGCAACGTGAAGCTCGACGTCGCCGGGTACAAGGTGCTGCGGAAGATCGGCGAAGGCGGGATGTCGCGCGTCTTCCTCGCCGAGCGGGAGTCCGACGGCCTGCAGCTCGTGCTGAAGATGCTCGACCCGCGGCTCGCCGCCGACCCGGCGTCGCGCGCGCGGTTCGTGCGCGAGTACAAGATCATCCAGCGCATCCAGAACGAGCACGTCGTCATGATCTTCGACCAGGGATTCACGTCCGACGACCCGTGGCTCGCCATGGAGTACTTCCCCGGCGGGGACCTCCAGGAGCGCATCCGCAAGGGCATCAGCTCGATGGGCTCGCTCAAGATCCTGGTGCAGCTCGCGGAGGCGCTCGACGCCGTGCACGCGGCGGGCGTCGTGCACCGCGACCTGAAGCCGCAGAACATCATGTTCCGCGCGAACCACCGCCCGGCGATCCTCGACTTCGGCCTGGCGCGCGAGATCGACGCGACCTCGACGCTCACCCAGAAGGGCATGGTGATGGCCACGCCCCTCTACATGAGCCCCGAGCAGTGCCTCGGCCATCCGCACGACGCGCGCGGCGACCTGTACGCCACCGGCGTCATCCTCTACGAAATGCTCACCGGCAAGCACGCCTACGAGGGCGACAACGCGTCGGCGCTCGCCTATCAGCACGTGCACGGCGAGATCCCGCGGCTGCCCAAGCGGCTCGCCGGGTACCAGCCGCTCGTCGACCGGCTGCTCGCCAAGCGTCCCGAGGACCGCTTCCAGTCGGCGCGGGAGCTGTTCAACTACATCGCGCACTGAACCCGGCGCCGATTCCGGATGAGTGAAGCCGCCTATCTCGACCTGATGAAGCACGTGCTCGAGCAGGGGGCTCGCAAGAGCGACCGCACCGGCACCGGCACGCTCTCGACCTTCGGCTGGCAGATGCGGTTCGACCTCTCCGACCGGTTCCCGCTGCTCACCACGAAGAAGCTGCATCTCAAGTCGATCATCTACGAGCTGCTGTGGTTCCTGCGCGGCGACACCAACGTGCGCTGGCTGCAGGAACGCGGCGTCACGATCTGGGACGAGTGGGCCGACGCGAGCGGCGAGCTCGGTCCGGTGTACGGCTCCCAGTGGCGCAGCTGGCCGGCGGGCGACGGCACGACGATCGACCAGATTGCCAGGGTCGTGGAGTCGATCAGGCGCAAGCCCGACTCGCGGCGCCATCTCGTCACCGCGTGGAACCCCGCCGAGGTCGACCGGATGGCGCTGCCGCCCTGCCATGCGCTGTTCCAGTTCTACGTCGCCGAGGGACGGCTCTCGTGCCAGATGTATCAGCGGAGCGCCGACATCTTCCTCGGCGTGCCGTTCAACATCGCGTCCTACGCGCTCCTCACGCTGATGGTCGCGCAGGTGACCGGGCTCAAGCCCGCGGAGTTCGTGCTCACGCTAGGTGACGCGCACCTCTACCTGAACCACCTCGACCAGGCGCGCGAGCAGCTCGCCAGGGCGCCGCGCCCGTTCCCGAGGATGAAGCTCAACCCCGAAGTGAAGGACCTCTTCGCGTTCCGGTACGAGGACTTCACGCTCGAAGGCTACGCGCCGCACCCGGCGATCAAGGCGCCGATCGCGGTCTGAGCAACCCGGGTTCCAACCGGGGATTTACAAGGGGGCTACGCCCCCTTGTTCCATAGCGGGGATATACAAGGGGGATTCCCCCCGGCTCGCCCTGCAGGGCGAGC
>DATEDA010000050.1:0-44586 GCA_035286595.1 Burkholderiales bacterium
CGAGCCGCAGCTGCCCGCGCCGCTCTCGCGCCGGCCACAAGCCCGCCCATCTGCCGACATATTTCGCGCGGCAGATGGCGCTGTATGCCCTTGGATGTTTACCTCTGCCGATAGGTGGGAATAGCATGCCGGCGGACGACGTCTATTTATGGGTTGGGCGTCGAGTTGGGGATCCTGTTCTCGCAAAGTCCGCTTTCTTGATGAGCGCGATGTCTCTGGCCATTGACGAACTTCGGATCGCCAAGCGTGCTGCTGCGATTTACTTCTGGCTCGGCGTAGTAGTCGTCCTTACCGTTGTTTCCGGTGAAACGATAACGCTCTTGTTGTACATGATCGGTTTCTACTTTTGGGTGTTTGTAGTCTGGGCCGCCTGCGCAGCCTATGCTTCGTACTTGTCATGGCGACATACATCTCGCACTTCGCTTCGCGTCTTATCAATCCTGGCGTTCTGCCATTTGGCCTTCGCAGTCGCGTACCCCGGCGTACCGCTGCCTTGGGGTGGATCATTCGGTGTGGGTCCTGTAAGCGAAGCGGTAGGCGTCTTCTGCCGTTTGGGCTGGATCGCGACGGCTCTAGCGATGGTGGCGCTAGCTTTCTTCGACCACAGAAGGGTTAAGAAGCTGGCCATGGCAAAGCCCACTTCGCAATCCACTCCAGGGTAGGGACCGCGGATGGTTCCCGTCAGAGCAGGCCTTCCATGCCGTGCGCCGCCCAACCCGTCGTTGCAGCGGACGCGCCGCAAACGGCGCGCCGCTGAACTCCAGCGGTTAGCCGTGGCCGAGCGCTCGGAGTAACATCCGACTGATTGTTTGAGAGGTACCCTATGAAGCAATCGTCCGTCGTTCACTCCGACCTCGACATCCTGGGTGGCACGCCAGTGTTCGTCGGCACGCGGGTCCCGGTTCAAGCACTGATTGACTACATTGAGGGCGGACACTCCCTGGAGGAGTTCCTCGATGACTTTCCCACCGTGAGCCGGGAGATCGCCTTGGCCGCCCTGGAGCAGGCAAAGGCGCACCTTCTCGCCGATGCGCGTGCTTCTTGACGAGTGCGTTCCCCGAGGCCTACGCGCGGAGCTTCCCGGCCACCAGGTCAAGACCGTTGCTGAGGCCGGCTGGGCCGGCGTCAAAAACGGCGCGCTGCTCCAACTTGCGGCAACGCAATTCGATGTTCTGCTGACCGGTCGATCGCCGACTGGAGTATCAGCAGAACTTTGCCGGCCTTACGATCGCGGTAATCGTCGTTGAAGCTCCGAGCAACGATATCGCAGTCCTCCGGCCGTTGATGTCAGCGGTCCGCGAAGCGCTGCTCAACGCGAAGCCAGGCACCGTGACGCATGTCCACGGCTAACCCGCGGTTGGACCCGACCGAGCACCTCACCCGATAATGTGGACACCTCCACCTAACAACCCGCTGTCGCGCTAGCTCACCGGCGGCGCAGCGTGGGCGCGTCTCCGGTCCTCGTTATCCCGCCCGCCGAACGAGCTCGATCACCCGCCGCGCGGGATCCACGCGCACCCAGTCGCCGGTCCGAATGACCTCGGCGGGGTGCCGGTCCCACCCCTCGGTGATCGCGATGTCCGCGAACACCGCGCCCTGCACCATCACCGGGTTCGTCACCCCGAAGACGAGCGCCTTCGGCGCGATGCCCTTGTGCTTGATGTCGTAGAACGCCCAGCCCGCCGCGATCCCGCCCTTCGCGGTCGGAAAGAAGCAGATCTTGTCGCGGAGGCTCGTGCCCTCGAGCTTGTGACCCGGCTTGGTGATGACGCCCGACCAGCGGTCGAGGTCGTAGCGCGGCGAGAACCCCTCCGCCGAGACCACCGCCTCGCCCTCGACAACTGGACCGAAGGCGCGCACGACGCGGATCGTCGCCAGCGGCCCGGTCATGCCAGCTTCCCGCTGCACGCGATCTCGACGCAGTCCTGGGTGCGCCGGAGGATAGTGTTGAAGCGGTGCGCGCCGATGATGTTCACGATCTTGGCCGAGTTCGAGATCAGGTTCGTCCAGCCGTTCGCGACCCGCATCGGCGACAGGTTCTGGAGGATGTAGAAGCAGACGCCCTCGAGCACGACGACGCCGGTCGACTCGAGCGCTTGGAGGTAACCGAGCCGGCGCGCCGCGCTTTTCACGCCGTTCGAAGTGGTGGCGAACACCTGGGTCCCGGGGTGTAGCTTGCGCCCGCCGAAGCGCTCGGCGAGCGATTTCAGCTCGAAGAGCGAGAGCTGCGGACCGGAGAACACGATGAGGTTGCAGGTCCGGTCCTTGAGGTCGTAGCCGGCGTAGACGCGCTCGATCGCCGCATCGTCGATCACGAGCTCATCCACCGGCCGATTCCCGCCGAGCGCGGCTTCGATCGACGGCGCTTCGGGCGTCGCGCCGACCATGTGGAACATCGCCATCGACCCGTAGCTCGCCAGGGCGCACCCGAGGTGTTTCAGCTCGTCGGCGCGGGGCGTTCGCGCGCCGCCGGCGAACACCGGCACCGCGTAGTAGCTCTGATGCTTCTCGCCGACGATCTTGCCGACCGCGCCCCAGTCCGCGAGATCGTCGAGCCGCGCCTCGAGCCGCACCACGAGCGTCCCCTTGCGGTGCCGGTCGAGATGAAAGCCGTACTCGGGCGTGCGACCGGTGAGCGCCGCGGCAAGCGCCGCCGGTCCCGACTCGAAGTTGGTGCGGGCGCCGAACACCGAGTTGGCGTAGATCACGGTGCCGGTGTCGCCCCACGCGACGTGCTCGCCGAGGTGCGGCTGATACAGCGTCTGGTAGTTGATGCAGGTGTCGGTGGTGAGCACGTTCATCTCGCGCAACCGCTCGATGAGCCGGCGCTCCTTGTCGACCTCCGCGGGGTCCTGACCGAGCCGCGCGGCGAACTCGAAGTCCACGCAGCGCGCGTTGGTCGTGGTCGGCACGCTGCAGCGCGCGCGCTTGGCGGAGGCTCGGGCGAGGTAGTCGAAACCGCCGTCGCCCATCACCTCGATGTCGCCCATCATGTGGGCGTTGGTGATCGGGACGAACCGCGCGGCGTCGAAGAACTCGCCGACCCGCAGCTGGTAGGCGAGTGCGTCGCGCACCGCCTCCCCGCGGTCGCCGCGCAGCATGGCTTCTTCTTCGGGCGTCAGGTACATGGCGCGTATTCTAGGCGACGCGCCGCGCGTCTTTGATCACGCTGCGCGATTGGCTTGGGGTATGATTCCGCGCGACTCGCATCCTCGGGTCGCGCATGGGAGGGGCACCGTGGATAGCGCTCTCGCCTGGCTGATCGCCGGCATCGTGCTCATCGTGGCCGAGCTCGTCACCGGCACGTTCTATCTGTTCGTGCTCGGCGTCGCCGCGCTGCTCACGGCCGCCGTTGCTTACGCCGGCGCCGGGTTCCTGATCCAGGTCATCGTCGCCGGCGCGATCGCGATCGCCGGCGTGTTCTGGATCCGCGGGCGGAAGCGGGCCATGGCGACGCCCGCCATGCCGCCGCTCGACGTCGGCCAGCCGGTCACGCTCGACTCGTGGGTCAATCGCGACGACCGCCTCGCCCGCGTGAAGTACCGCGATGCGCTGTGGGACGCGATCGTCGAGGGCGAGTTCCGCGGCGAGGCCGGCGAAGTCTTCTACATCCGGGCGATCGCCGGCAACACGCTGCGCGTCGCCAAGCAGAAGGCCGCCTGAGGCCGATCCCATGGCGACCGGCAAGCCCCCCGGCCCGGAAGAACTGGTCCGGACGCTGTTCAAGCTCGCGCAGGGCGAGCGGCCGACCGCCGAGCAGGTGCGCCAGAAAGTCCAGGCCTTCCGCCATCGCCGCGCCCCGGCCCGACCGGGCGCCGGACATCCCGTTTCCAAGGAGACCAGCATGTTCTGGAAGCTCATCATCGCGCTCATCGTGTCGATCGCGGCGTTCGCATGGCAAGGCGCGAGCATCTTCGCGCTGACCATCGCGATCGGCGCGTTCGTGATCGCGTTCATCGTCGAGGGCATCCGCGTGGTGCCGCAGCAGCAGGCCTGGGTGGTCGAGCGGCTCGGGAGGTTCCACGAGGTGCTGGAGCCCGGCCTGAACGGCATCATTCCGTTCATCGACCGGGTCGCGTACCGACACTCGCTGAAGGAGGTGCCGTTCGACGTGCCGGAGCAGGTGTGCATCACCAAGGACAACACCCAGCTCGCCGTCGACGGCATCGTCTACTACCAGGTGACCGACCCGCAGCGCGCCTCCTACGGCACCTCCGATTACCTGATCGCGATCACGCAGCTCGCGCAAACGACGCTCCGCTCCGAAGTCGGCAAGATGGAGCTGGACCAGTCGCTGCAAAGCCGCGACGAGATCAACCGCCAGATCGTCTCGGTCCTCGACGAGGCGGGCCGCGCGTGGGGCATCAAGGTGCTGCGCTACGAGGTGAAGAGCCTCACGCCCCCCGAAGCGATCCTGCGGGCGATGCAGGCGCAGATCACCGCCGAGCGCGAGCGGCGGGCTGTGGTGGCGAAGTCCGAGGGCGAGCGGCAGCAGGAGATCAACATCGCCGAGGGCCTGAAGCAGGCGGCGGTGCTGAGGTCGGAGGGCGAAAAGACCGCCGCGATCAACAAGGCGCAGGGCGAGGCGACCGCGCTCCGCGTCGTGGCCGAGGCGACCGCCGCCGCGGTGCGCGCGGTGGCCGAGGCGATCGGCATGCCCGGCGGCCAGACCGCGGCGAACCTGAAGGTCGCGGAGTTGTACATCCAGGCCTTCGGCAACCTCGCCAAGACCGGCAACACCCTCATCGTGCCGTCGAACCTGTCGGACGTCGCGAGCATCGTCGCGTCGGCGATGACGGTGCTGGATCGGGCGCGGCCGGGCGCCACCTGAGCCGCGGGGCGGGACCCCGCCAACGGATCGCCTCGATGAGCCCCGCCGGCGATCCCGGACGCGACCCGCAGCGTCCCCCGGCCGCGGCCGATCCCCAGAGCGCCGAGGCCGAGCTCGCGCTCGGCAACGCTTGCATGCAGGCGGGCCGCTACGCCGATGCGGCCGCCGCGTACGCTCGGTCGCTTGCGGCTGCGCCCGGCAACGCCAGCGCGCACAACAACCTTGCGGTGGCGTTTGCCGAGCAACGCCTGTTCGACCGCGCCATCCCGCACTATCGCGAGGCCCTGCGTCTCGATCCCCGTTACGCCGAGGCCCACTACAACCTGGGGAACGCGCTTCGCGAGCTGGCGCGGTACGGCGAGGCGGTGGGGTGCTATGACCGCGCGCTCGCGCTGCGACCGGATTGGCCGGGCGCCCACTGCAATCGCGGGCTCGCACTGGCGGCGCAGGGGCACCAAGCGCTTGCCGAGGTGGCCTATCGCGCCGCCCTTGCGTTTGACCCCGATCACGCCGAGGCGCGGAACAACCTCGGGCTCGCAGTCCAGATCCAGGGCCGCCTCGACGAGGCGCGGGCGCACTTCGACCGGGCGCTCGAGCTCGCGCCCGAGTTCGCGAGCCCGCACGCCAACCGGGCGCAGCTCGCGCTCCTCCACGGCGACTTCCAGCGCGGCTGGCCCGAGTACGAGTGGCGCTGGCGCCTGCCCGGGGTGTTGCTGCCGCGGGTCGCGGTCCCGGTGTGGGACGGCTCGCCGCCAGCCGGGCGCACGCTCCTGCTCCGGGCGGAGCAGGGCTTCGGCGACACGCTCCAGTTCGTGCGGTTCGCGGCGGTCCTGGAGCGCGCCGGCGCGCGCGCGATCGTCGAGTGCCAACCGGCACTCACGGCGCTGCTTGCCAAGGCGCGCGGCGTGCACACGGTGGTGCCGCGCGGCTCGCGGCTTCCACGCTGCGACTTCCAGATTCCGCTCGCGAGCCTGCCCGCGGCGCTGGGAGTCCGCGATCTCGCCGGGATTCCCGTGGAGGTGCCGTATCTCGCGGTGGACCAGGCACGGCGCGACGGGTGGCGCACGACGCTCGCGCAGTACGAGGGGGGCAAGGTCGGCATCGCGTGGCGCGGCAACCCCAAGCACCCGCAGGATTGCCACCGTTCGATCCCCCAGGAGCGCTTCGCCGCGCTCGGCGCCGTCCCGGGAGTGACGCTCGTCAGCCTTCAGGCCGGCGAGCGCGCGCGGGGGATCCCGGGGATCGTCGAGCCGGCGCCGGATCCGGAACGCTCGCCGCTGCCGTTCGAGGAATGGGCCGCGCTCATCGCCGCGCTCGATCTCGTCATCACCTGCGACAGCGTGATGGCGCATCTCGCGGGCGCGCTCGGCGTCCCGGTGTGGATCGCGCTGCCGCTCGTCCCGGACTGGCGCTGGCTGCTCGGGCGCGACGACTCGCCGTGGTATCCGACCGCGCGGCTCTTCCGTCAGACCCGGCTCGACGACTGGGACCCGGTGTTCGCCCGCATGGCGGCCGCGCTACGCGCCGCGTAGCTTAATGCGACATCAGCACCGGCACGGTCATCGACTCTAGGATCGTGCGCGTAACGCCGCCGAGGACGAGCTCCTTCATGCGCGAGTGCCCGTAAGCCCCCATCACGATCAGATCGACGTCGAGGTCCGCCGCCCGCGAGAGCAGCTGGTTGCCGACGTCGACGTCCTCGGCGCTCTGCTGCGAGACGTTCACCTTGATGCCGTGGCGGGCGAGGTAGAGCCCGATGTCGGCGCCGGGCACCTGGCCGTGCGCCGCGGCGTCCGGGTTGAACGCGATCACGTGCACCTCCTGCGCTTCGCGCAGGAGCGGGATCGCATCGGTCACCGCGCGCGCCGCCTCCCGGCTCGCGTTCCAGGCGACCAGCGCGCGCTTGCCGATCTCGGGGAAGTTGCCCGCATAGGGGATGAGCAGGACCGGCCGTCCGGCGGCGAGCACCAGCCGCTCGGCGAAGTCCGGCTCGACGCCGCTCGCGTCCGCCTCGTTCGGCTGGCCGACGACCATGAGGTCGGCGTAGCGAGCGTGCACCGGCACCACCTCGGCGGCGTCCTCCTCCGACGCGCGCCATTCGGACTTCGCCAGGCCGGCCGCGCTCACGCCGCGCTCGAACACCTGCTTCGCCTGGCGTGCCGCCTCGGCGGCGGCCTTCGCCTGGAACTCTTCGAGCCGGGTACCCCCTTCAACGACGACCCTGGCGTAGCCCGGCAGCTTGATGACGGTCAGCGCGTGCAGGCCGATGAGATGCGCCTCGAACCGGCGCGCGAGCCGGCAGGCGATGTCGATCCGGACCGGCGCGCGCGGGCCGCCGTCGACGTGGACGAGGAGGGTCTTGTAGGGCATGGTGCGTTCTCCCGGCAGTTCGTGCGTTCCTGGACTGAAGTTTATGCTCCCACGGGCTCGAACGGGCCGTTTGACCTAACGCAAGGCCGGTACGGGCCAGCCGCGGTGCGCTAGGCTTTGGCGGTGCCGCTTGCGACCCGCCGCAGCGCGACCCACTGCCCGCCGGCGACGACGGCGAAGAGCCCGAAGCCGGCGAGGTCGGTGATCCAGCCGGGCTTGATCAGGAGCACCGCCGCGGCCACCAGCAGCGCCCGCTCCCACATCGCCGCCGAGCGCAGGAGGTACCCGAACAGCCCCGCCGAGAGCAGGATCACTCCGAACGTCGCGGTGACGAAGGCATGCACCGTCGTCTGCCAGTCCCCCATCATGAGCAACGCCGGCTCGTAGACGAACATGAAGGGTACGATGTAGGCGGGCGCCGCGGCTCGCATCGCCGCCCAGCCGGACGCCCACATGTTGGCCTTGGCGAGGCCGGCCGCGGCGTAGACCGCCAGGGCGACCGGCGGGGTGATCGCCGACAGGATCGCGAAGTAGAACGCGAACATGTGCGCGGCGGGAAGCACGATGCCGAGCTTGTGGATCGCCGGTACGAGCAGCGCCACCATCACGATGTAGGCGGGGGTCGTAGGCATGCCCATGCCGAGCACGATTCCGGCGAGCATCATCAGGACGAGCGCCAGCACCAGGCTCTCCTGCGTGAGCGACAGCACGAACGACGTGAACTTGACGCCGGCGCCGGTCAGCGCGATCGCGCCGATCACGATGCCGGCGCAGGCGCACGCGAGCGCGACCGGGAGCGCGTGCTTCGCGCCGTCCTCGAGCGCGCTGACGATACTCTGCCAGGTGACGTTCTTGCGCGTGGTCTTGCGGAGCAGCGCCACCGGCACGCACGACAGCGTGCCGGCGAGCGCGCAGAGCGGCGCGCTGTAGCCGAGCGTGAGGCCGCCGAGCACGACCAGGATCGGCGTGAACATGTGGCCCCGTTCGCGCAGCACCTTTCCGAGCCGCGGCACCTCGGCGTCGGGGAGACCGAGCAGCCCGACGCGTTTCGCCTCGAAGTGGACCGCGAAGAAGACCGCCAGGTAGTAGAGGATCGCCGGGATCAGCGCCCAGACGGTGACCTGGAAGTACGACACCGCGAGAAACTCGGCCATCACGAACGCTGCCGCCCCCATGATTGGCGGCATGATCTGCCCGCCGGTCGAGGCGACCGCCTCGACCGCCGCCGCGAACGCCGGGCGGAAGCCGCTGCGCTTCATGAGCGGGATCGTGATCGGCCCGTCGACCAGCACGTTCGCGACCGCGCTGCCGGAGATCGTGCCGAACAGGCTCGAGCTCACCACCGCGACCTTGCCCGGGCCGCCGGCGGTCCGCCCGGTGAGCGCGAGCGCGAAGTCCATGAACAGCTGCCCGACCCCGGTGCGCTCCATGAACGCGCCGAAGAGCACGAACAGGATCACGTACGCCGCGGAGACCCCGAGCGTCGGACCGAAGATCCCCTCGGTCGTCACGTACATCACCTCGATGATCTGCTCGGGCCGCGACTTCGCGACGAACACGGTGTAGGCGAGGAACACGATCGCGGTGACGGGCAGCGCCCAGCCGATCACGCGCCGGGTCGCGTCGAGCACGATCACGATGAGGATCACCCCGAGCACGATCTGCGTGGTGGTGAGGTCGTCGACGTAGACGATGCGGTCCTGGAGCTCGTCGTAGTTCACCCAGAGGTAGACGATCGCCACCGCCGACCCGGCGATCGGCAGGAAGTCGACCCAGCGGGGCAGCTCGGCACGCCGGACGAGGCCGGGGTAGAGCAGGAACGTGAGCGTGAGCGCGAAGAGCAGGTGGGTGCCGCGGAAGAACAGCGCCTCGGGCGCACCGATGAACGGGATGATCAGGTGGTAGATCGACATCGACGCGGCGACCAGGAAGATCGCGGCGCGGATCGCTCTCGCGTACATGGCAGCACCCGGATGAAAAACGGGGCGCTCGCGCGCCCCGGTGCATGGTGGACGGTCGGCCGCTCAGCCGGCGGTCACTTGACCTTCGCTTCCTTGTAGTACTTGAGCGCGCCCGGGTGGTAGGGCACGCCGATGTCGATCGCCATGTCCTTGACGGTCATCTCTTTCACCGCCGCGACGACCGCGCCGAGCGTCGGGATGTTTTCGGCGAGCCCTTTGGTGATCCGGTAGGCCGTCTCTTCGGGCAGCTTGCAGCTCGCGATCATGTGGGTCCAGGTGCCGATCGTCTGCACGTCCTTGTCCTGCTTCGGATAGCTGCCGGCCTTGATGATGCGCTTGTCGTAGCCCCGGTTGAGCTCCTGCAGCGCCTTCAGCTTGTCGTCGGTCACTTCGAGCACCCGGATGTCCCGCGCCGCCGCCAGGTCCATGACCGCGGACGCCGGCACGGTGGTGATCAGGCCGAACACCTGCGCGTGCCCGTCCTTGAGCTGCGTCACGGAATCGGTGTAGGAGCCCATGTTCACCTTCGACAGCTTGCTGTAGTCGAGGCCGTAGACCTTGAGCACCTCCCGCGTCATCTGCTCGCCGGTGTTGCCCTTCTGCTGGGTGGTGATCGCCTTGCCCTTGAGGTCGGCGGGCGTCTTCACGCCCGAGTCGACGAGCGCGACGAAGTGGAAGTACTGGAAGTAGAGCGTCGCGATCTGGCAGACGTTGTCCTGCTTCGCCTTGAACGGCTCGCGGCCGGCGACGCCGTCCACGGTGGAGACGCCGTTCCCGAAGCCGAGCTCGGCCTTGCCGTCCTGGATTCCGCGGACGTTGGAGATGCCGGCGCCGGGCGAGACCTGCACCGACGACCCCGGGACGGCCTTCTCGACGATCGACTGGATCGCGCCGCCGAGCGGATACCACGAGCCGCCTTGCGGACCGGTCATGAACCGCATGTTCTGGGCGTGCGCGGTGCCGGCGACGAGCGCGAGGCCGAGCGCGGCCGAAAGCACGAGCTTGTGTGTCATGGAACTCCTCCTAGGGTGGTGCGCAGTCCGTGTCCCCGGACCGGCATCGCGAAAGTATGGCACAGCCGAGCGCCACCTCGGCGTCGGCGCGCGTTGCTGCGCCGCGGCAACGCCCGCTAGGGCACCGGCGTCAGCACCGGCTTTCCGGAAAAGTGCGCCGCCAGGTTGTCAACGGTGAGCTTGCCCATCGCCGCACGCGTCTCGTGGGTGGCGCTGCCGAGGTGCGGGAGGAGGACCACGTTGTCCATCTGCCACAGGGCTTCGGGGGTCTTCGGCTCGTTCTCGAACACGTCGAGCGCCGCGCCGCCGAGCGCGCCTTCCTGCAGGCACTTCACGAGGGCGGCTTCATCGACGACCGAGCCGCGGGCGATGTTGACGAGAATTCCCTTCGGCCCGAGCGCCCGCAGCACCTCCTCGTTCACGACGTGGAACGTCTCCTTGCCCCCCGGCAGGATCAGCATCAGGAAGTCGCTGTTCCTGGCGAGGTCGACGAGCTTCGCGTAGTAGGTGAACGGCACGTCGGCCGCCTTGCGCCGGGTGTGGTAGGCGATCTGCATGTCGAAGCCGGCGGCGCGCCTGGCGATGACGCGGCCGATGCGGCCCATGCCGACGATTCCGAGGCGCTTGCCGCTGACCTTGGTCTGCAACGGGAGGTTGCCCGAGAGCCACTTTCCCGCGCGCACGAACCGGTCGCCGGTCGCGATGCCGCGGGCGCCGGCGATCAGGAGCCCCATGGCGAGATCCGCCACGCAGTCGTTCAGGACGGTCGGGGTATTGGTGACGATCACGTTGCGCCGCTTCGCGGCCGCGACGTCGATCCCGTCGTAGCCGACGCCGAAGCAGGCGATGATCTCCAGCTTCGGGAGGCGGTCGATCAGCGCCGCCCCCACGCTGGAGCTGCCGCTCGCCTGGATGCCGCGAACGCGCGGCGCCGCCTCGGCAAGGAGCTGCTCCTTGTCGGTCGCCTTCCAGAGATTGTGGACGGTGAATTCGCGCTCGAGGCGCTCGAACGACGGGCCGTACATGCCGGCCACGGAGAGGATGTCGACTTTCATGACTTGAACTTCGCGGCCAGCTTCTCGGACTCCCGTGCGAGCAGGCCCACGTCGGCGCCGACCGCAACGAACAGCGCGCCGAGCTCGAGATAGCGCCGCGCGAGCTTCTCGTCCGCCGTCAGGATCCCGGGCGCCTTGCCGCAAGCCCGAACGCGGCGGATCGCGTCCTCGATCTTCGGCAGCACCGCCGGATTCGCGGTCTCGCCCGGGTACCCGAGCGAGGCGTGCAGGTCGGCCGGCCCGATGAAGACGCCGTCGACCCCCTCCACGCGCGCGATCGCCTCGAGGCTGTCGAGCGCCTGCTGCGTCTCGACCTGCAGCAGCAGGCAGAGCTCCTCGTGGGCGCGCCGCGCATAGTCCTTGACACGCCCGAAGCGCGTCGCGCGGGTCGTGCCGGCGACCCCGCGCACCCCCTGCGGCGGGTAGCGCGTGGACGCGACCGCGTTGCGCGCCTCCTCCGCGGTGTTCACGTACGGCACGAGCACCGTCTGCGCGCCCGCGTCGAGCACCCGCTTCATGATCACCATGTCGTTCCACGCGACGCGCACCACCGCCGTCGTCGGGTAGGGCGCGATCGCCTGCAACTGCGAGAGCACCATGTGGAGCTCGTTTGGCGAGTGCTCGGTGTCGATCAGCAGCCAGTCGAAGCCGGAGCCGGCGCAGACCTCGGCGCTGTAGTGATCGGACAGCGAGAGCCACAGGCCGATCTGCGGCTTGCCGGACGCGAGGGCGTGCTTGAAGCGGTTGACGGGCAGGTCCATGCGCTCCCCTTCGGAGCGCCGGATTGTAGCCGACCGGCCCGCGGGGGCCCCGCGGTGCTCGCGAGCTAGCGCTGCGCGGTCGCGGCGAGGCGCTCGTGGGCGAGCTTCGCCCAGCGGGCCTCGGTCTCCATCGGCGCGGGGTTCCGCTTCGCCAGCGCGACGGCCTCCTCGAAGACCGCGCGGGCGGCGTCGGCGCGCCCGACCCGCTCGAGCAGCAGCCCGTACCGGAGCCGCGCTTCCAGCCCGACGAAGGCCGGCACGAGCTCGTGGTACTCGCCGAGCGCGGTGCCGGTCTCGCCGGTCGCTTCGAGCACTCGCGCGCGCAGCAGGCGCGCCTCGTTCGGCCGGTGGCACGGGTGATCCCGGCGCAGCCGCGCGACCGCGTCCGCCGCATCGTCCCAGGCCGCCTGCTCGACGAGGGCGCGGGCGAGCGCGAACCGCAGGTGCGGGTCGTTCTCGTAGGCGCCGATGAGGCAGCTCCGATACAGCATGACCGCTTCTTCGGCCATGCCGACGGCGAGGCATTCCTCGGCGAGCGCGGTGCGGTTGTCGATGCTGCCGCAGAGCGCGAGGCTCTCGGCCCGCTCGCGGAGGCCCCGCGTCGGATCGAGCGCCCGCGCCATCCGGCGCGCGGCCGCGCGGGTCGCCCGCGCGTGCCGCGAGGGCAGGAAGACCTCGACCACGTAGTACGCGAGGCAGCCGGCGACCGGGAACGCGAGGATGACGAACACCCAGTACCGCGGCGCCCCCGAGCGGTACGCGTGAACGATGAAGCAGACCTGAATCACCAGATTCAGTGCGACGAGCAGCGGCATCTCGCCCCTTCCCCGAGCTACCCGGCGATGATGGAAGCGGCCCCCGGGACCGGCGAGGAACAACGGCACGGGGCCGCCGCCCGTGCCGGCGCAGTGCCAACGATTACCGCCGCACGGCGCGTCTGTCACGCCGTCGTCACGCGGCGCCGCAGCACCGCCGCACCGCACCGATCAGGTATTGCAGCCGCGCGCGCGGAGCGCCTCGTCGACCCACTTGCGATCGACGGTGCCGGCGGCGATCGCCTTGAGCGTCGCGTCCTCCTTCTTGCGCTGCTCGCGGGCCGCAGCGAGCACGGCCTCGGCGTCGGCCTGCGGCACCGCGAGGACGCCGTCCTCATCGCCGACGATGATGTCGGCGGGCTGCACCACCATGCCCCCGATCGAGACCGGAACGTTGATCTCGCCCGGACCGTTCTTGTAGGGGCCGCGGTGGGTCACGCCGCGGGCGTAGACCGGGAAGGACGCCGCCGAGATCGCCGCCAGATCACGGATCGCGCCGTCGATCACGAAGCCGGCGACGCCGCGCTTCGCGGCCCAGGACGCCATGATCTCGCCGATGATCGCCTGCTCGAGCGCCCCGCCGGCGTCGATCACGAGCACGTCGCCCGGCTCGGCGAGGTCGATCGCCTTGTGGACCATGAGGTTGTCCCCGGCCGCCACCCGGACGGTGAACGCCGGCCCGGCGAGCTTGCCGTCGCGGTGCATGGGACGCAAGCTGGCGGCGGCGCCGCACAGGCGGCTCATGTTGTCGGAGAGGTGCGGCGTGACCATTTCGGCGAGCGCGGCGACGAGCGCGCGCGACGGGCGCTGCGGCATGGGGAAGATCCGGAATCCTGGGTTCATGACGGGTGGGCCGGAGACGATCGAAAGGGTTGAAGGAACGGCGATTCTAGCCGCCCGGCCGTTTGCGCCCTCGCCGGCCGGTCCGGTAGGCTCCGCCCACCTGCCCCGGCCCCCTTGCCCATGTCCGCCACCGTTACGCTTCCGCTCTGGCTGGCGATCCTGGTCGGGCTCGCCGCAGCTTGGGCCGTCTATGCCCGGATCTTCGTTCCCGGCGTCCGCTGGCTCGTGCGGCGCCGGACCGAACGCGTGCTCGACGAGGTCAGCGGGCGCCTGAAGCTCGAGATCCGACCGTTCCAGCAGACGCGGCGCCAGGCCCTGATCGACGTCCTGGTCCACGACGCGCGCGTCCAGGAGGCGGCCGCCACCCATGCGCGCGAGCACGGGCTCAGCCGGGAAGCGGTGACCCGGCGCTTGCGGGTCTACGCCCGCGAGATCGTGCCCGCCTTCAACGCCTATCTCTACTTCCGGCTCGGGTACCGGATCGGCCGGCGGGTCACGCGCTCCCTCTATCGCGTGCGGATCGGCCATTCCGACAGCGAAGGGCTGGCGCGGATCCCGGCCAGCGCGACGGTGGTGTTCGTCATGAACCACCGCAGCAACATGGACTACATCCTCGTCGCGTACCTCGCCGCCGACCAGGCGGCGCTCTCCTACGCGGTCGGCGAGTGGGCCCGGATCTGGCCGCTCCAGCAGCTCATCCGCGCGATGGGCGCGTACTTCGTGCGCCGCAACTCGAAGGACGAGCTGTACCGGCGGGTGCTGGAGCGTTACATCGTCATGGCCACCGAGGCCGGGGTGACCCAGGCGGTCTATCCCGAGGGCGGGCTCTCGCGCGACGGCCGCATGCGGGAGCCGAAGCTCGGGGCGATCGACTACATGGTGCGGGGCTTCCAGCCGGACGGCGACCGGGATCTCGTCTTCATCCCACTCGGCATCAACTACGACCGGGTCCTCGAGGACCGCACGCTGCTCGCCGAGCTCGGGCCCGGGGCGCGCCCGCCGGGCGCGCTCCGCGCCATGGCGAACACGCTCGGCTTCGTCCTGCACCAGGCGCGGCTCGCCTTCCGGAGCGAGTGGAAGTCGTTCGGCTACGCCTGCGTCAACTTCGGGACGCCGATCTCGATGCGCGAATACGTCGCCGCCCGCGGGGTCGACTTCCGCAAGCTCGGCAAGGAGGAGCGCTTCGCGCGCGTCGCCGAGCTCGCCCGCCACCTGATGGCGGCCGTCGCGCGGCTCGTCCCGGTGCTGCCGGTGCCCCTGGTCGCGACGGTATTCCTGCAGAGCCTCGACCGGCCGCTCTCGGAGAGCGAGGTGAAGTCACGCGCGGCGGCGCTCGCCGAGCGCCTGGAGGAGGCGGGCGCGCACGTCTACGTGCCGCGCCGCGATCGCGAGTTCGCGTTCACTGCCGGGTTTCAGGCGCTCACTCTCCGCCACCTGGTGGAGGAGCGGGACGGGCTGTATGCCGCGAAGGCGTCGGAGCTGCCCCTGCTCCGGTACTACGCCAACTCCATCGCCCAACTGCTCGCTTGACGCCGGCGGGGCGCCCGCGGGCTACTCCTTCTTGCCGACCTCGATGCCGGCGGTCTTCGCGAGGTCGCGGTGGATGCGCGCCACGCGCTCCACCTCGCCCTTGGCGGGGAACCGCTCGTAGAAGCCCTCCACGCGGAACTGGCGGACGAGCTCGGACCACGGCGTAAGCCGCTCCTCCCAGCGGGCGACCCGCCCGGCCTCGGGCTCCGCGTCCTCGCGGGCGAGGTCGGCGCACACGCGCACCATCGCCTTGATGGTCACCGGCTTGGTGACCATGTAGTTCTCCTTGCCCCAGGCGGCGTCGGTGAAGGCGGCGCGCGCCGCCTTGAAGAAGTCCCGGATGATCGCGTAGTAGCGCGGCAGCTCCTTCGAGCTGCCCCCGGCGATCTGGATCTTGCGCCAGTGGCCGCGCACCCAGCGGTGCAGCTCGTTGAAGAGCTCGGCCTGGAGGACCCACTTGTCGCGCTGGCTGCGGCCGCCCAGGCGGTTGATGCGGTACCGGAGGGGGCTGTCCGCCTCGGTGTAGAGCCGCTCGACGAGCCGGGAGGCGAACTTGCGGTCGGGCGCCGCCCACGAGACGCGCTCGTAGAGGTCGACGAGGTGGCTCTTGTTGATCCGGGTCGGCGTCGAGTTGATGATCACGAACATCTCGGTGGCGAAGTCCTCGGTCCGGCCGTCGAAGATCACGCACGGCACGTTGATGGTCGAGGCGTCGTCCGGGCGGTCCTTGAGGTAGAAGTGCAGCGCGGCGAGCCGGTGCTGCCCGTCGATGACCAGGAACTTCGAGCCGGGCTCGGTCAGGCTGCCCGCTGCGGAGTCGCTGCCGCTCGCCTGGAAGCGCAGGCGCTCGGGGGTGAAGAGCAGCACCGTGCCCGGGATCGGTGGCTGGGTGACCGCGGTCTCGTAGAAGTTCCGCAGCTGCTTCACCTTGGCCTGCGAGAGCGCCCGCTGGAACGCGGCGTCGGTGCGCTCGATCCGGGAGATGAACTGGGCGACGTCGTCGTCATGCGCGATCCGGCCTGGCGCGATCTGCTCGCCCTCGCCGTAGAACCGGCTGATGAACCGGACCTTCGCCATCAGGTCCCGGGCCGGATAGCTCACGAAGTAGAAGACGCCGTCTTTTTGGCGGATGCGCATCGCGTGCACGGCCGTTGTCTCCCCTTAGAGTCGGGCCCGCGCCGGGCGCGAGGCCGGGCGAACTATAACTTGCCGGACCCCCCGCCGGCACCTACTAGATGAGCCCCCGCCCCAGGGGGCGGAGCCAAACCGCCGGGGGCCGGAGCCGGACTCGCCCGGCACCTCGCGGCGGGGCCCCCTAGGGGCTCCCAAGGGCTCCTACAAGGGCCTGCCCACGTCCGCAGCCGATGCGCCCCGACCCCTCGCGTCACCGGTGTAAGCCAGCGGCGCCGCCGCGCGACCTACGCGCGTCCCCGATCTGAAAGGAACGGCCATGTTGAAAGGCAGAACTGCGCTCGTCACCGGCTCGACGAGCGGCATCGGCCTCGGGATCGCCGAGGCGCTCGCCGGAGGGGGCGCGAACATCGTTCTGAACGGCTTCGGCGACCAGGCCGAGATCGCGGCCTTGCGCGCGCGCCTGGCCGACAGCCATCGCGTCACCGTCAAGTACGACGCCGCCGACGTGTCCAAGGCCGACGCGATCGAGGCGATGATGAAAGCGGCGATCGCCGAATTTGGCGCGGTCGACGTGCTCGTCAACAATGCCGGCATCCAGCACGTCGCGCCGATCGACGAGTTCCCGGTCTCGAAATGGGACGCGATCCTGGCGATCAACCTGAGCGCCGCGTTCCATACGACGCGGCTCGCGCTGCCCGGCATGAAGCGCAAGGGCTGGGGCCGGATCGTGAACATCGCGTCGGCGCACGCCCTGGTCGCCTCGCCGTACAAGTCGGCGTACGTCGCCGCGAAGCACGGCATCGCCGGGCTCACGAAGACGGTGGCGCTGGAGGTCGCGGAGCAGGGCATCACGGCGAACGCGCTCTGCCCCGGCTACGTGCTGACCCCGCTGGTCGAGAAGCAGATCCCGGATACCGCCAAGGCGCGCGGTCTCACCGAGGAGCAGGTGAAGCGTGACGTCTTGCTCGCCGCACAGCCGACGAAGAAGTTCGTGACGGTCGACGAAGTGGCCGCGCTCACGCTGTTCCTCGCGAGCGATGCCGCGGCCTCGATCACCGGGTCGATCCTGCCCATCGACGGCGGTTGGACCGCGGCCTAGGAGCAACACCTACAACGCGTTGCAGCGCCAGGAAAAGCGGACGACGCGTTGCAGCGTGCGCCGCAACGCAAGGGTTCAATACAACCGAGTGACAGGTTCGGCGGCAATTGGGCCGCGATTACTGCAGACGAAAGGAGATCGACATCATGAGCCTCGAAATTAAGCACAGCCGCCCCGTCTGGCGGCGCGTCGCGACGGCCGCGGTCGCCGCCGGCGCCTTGACCCTTGCCGTGACCGCGAACGCGGGCGAGTGCCCAGCCGACAAGCGGGTCGCGGCAGGCGCGGGCCAGAAGCCCGGGCCGACCACGCCCAAGGGCGTGACCGACAAGGTGCGCACCTCCATCGACCTCTCGAAGGAGAAGGTCGCGGTGGACCGCCTGTTCCGGCTCCGCCAGCTCGACATCGAGCCGGGCGGCATCGTGCCCTGGCACAACCACGCGGAGCGGCCGGCGCTGATCTACATCGTCAAAGGCACGATCGTCGAGTACGCCAGCACCTGTGCCGTCCCGATCGTGCACAAGGCCGGGGAAGTGGCACCCGAGTCCCACGGCCTGTCGCACTGGTGGAAGAACACCGGGAAGACCACCGTCGTGCTGATCGCGGCGGACCTCTTCCAGAGCGGCAACTAACAGACGAAGCGACGGCCGCCCATGCGGGCGGCCGACCGCAGATCGAGCATGATGACCACCAGCGACATCCAGGCAGCGCCGCACGTCCAGCCCAGCCACGGCCCGGCGGCCGTGCTCCTGCGCACGTTCGTGATCGGGCTGATGGCCTTCCTGACCGTCGTCGACCTCTTCGCGACGCAGGCCATCCTCCCGGTGCTCGCCAGTCACTATCAGGTGAGCCCGGCCGCCATGGGGTTCGCCGTCAACGCGAGCACGATCGGCATGGCGATTGCAGGTCTCGCCGTCGCGTTCTTCAGCCGGCACATCGACCGGCGGTGGGGGATCGTGGTGGCGCTCGCGCTGCTTGCGATCCCGACGGCCTTCCTCGCCGTGGCGCCTGATCTCACCACTTTCACCGCCCTGCGCATCGCACAGGGAGTCTGCATGTCGTCGGCCTTTGCGCTGGCGCTGTCGTATCTCGGCGAACACTGCAGCGCGGAGGACGCCGCCGGCGCCTTCGCCGGCTACATCACGGGCAACGTCGCAAGCAACCTCGTCGGCCGGCTGGTGTCGGCCGGGCTCGTCGACCATCTGGGCCTCGCGGCGAACTTCTACGTGTTCGCCGCGCTCAATCTCGCTGGGGCGGTGCTCGTCTACTTCTATCTCGGCCGGGCGATGGCAACCGTCGCAGCCGGAGCGGCGGCGCGCTCGCCCCTCTCGATCTGGGCGGAGCACCTGCGCAACGGCGCGTTGCGGGTGAGCTTCGCCATCGGCTTCCTGATCCTGTTCGCGTTCATCGGCACGTTCACCTACGTGAACTTCGTCCTGGTGCGCGAGCCGCTCGCCCTCGGCATGATGGCGCTCGGGTTCGTCTACTTCGTCTTCCTGCCGTCGGTCATCACGACGCCGCTGGCGGGCCGCGCGGTGCAGCGCTTCGGGACGCGGCCCACCTTCTGGGGCGCCCTGGCGGTCGCCGGAGCGGGGCTCCCGCTGCTGCTCCTTCCGCGCCTCCCGGCGGTCATCGTCGGCATGGCCCTCGTCGCCGCGGGGACGTTCTTCGCGCAGGCGACCGCGACCGGCTTCGTGAGCCGCGCGGCAACGATCGACCGCGGCTCGGCGAGCGGGATCTACCTCGCCTGCTACTTCTTCGGCGGGCTGGTCGGCACCGCGGTGCTCGGCCAGCTCTTCGATCGCCTCGGCTGGGCCGCCTGCGTCGCCGGCATCGGGGTCGCGCTCGCGCTGGCGGCCGCGCTTGCGGTTCGTCTCAAGACGCCGTCGCCGGCGCGCACCGCCTAGTCCCCGGGGAGGCCCGCCGTGGAGATCCGGGAGTTCGTCGAGGTCGCCGGCACTGCCGCGGAGATCGCCGGCGTGGTGCTGATCATCGGCGGGCTCGTGATCGCGAGCGCCCGCTACGCGATTTCGCCGAAGGGTGAGGGCGTGTCGCGCTACCGGCGCTACCGCCAGGATCTCGGACGCGCGATCCTGCTCGGCCTGGAGGTCCTGGTCGCCGCGGACATCGTCCGCACCGTGGCGTTCACGCCGACGATGGACAGCGTCCTCGTGCTGGCGATGATCGTCGCCATCCGCACGTTCCTCAGCTGGAGCCTCGCGCTCGAGCTGGAAGGCAAGTGGCCGTGGCAGCGCGCCGCCGAGCGGCCAGTGCCCGAACCTCAACCCCAACCTTGAAGGAGATCGCCATGGACACCCGTATCGCCCAGATCCTCGCCGCCGCGCTCCTCGCGGTCGGCCTCGTCGCATCGCTCCCCGCCGCGGCGCAAAGCCTCGGCGGCGACGGCATCGTCCGGGTCAAGAGCGCGTATCCGCTCGACGAGACCGTCACGCGGCTCAAGCAGGACATCGCCGCAAAGGGCATCCGCTTCTTCCAGGAAGTCGACCAGCACAAGCTCGCCGCCGAGGCCGGGATCAAGGTGCTGCCGTCCACGCTGCTCGTCTTCGGCAACCCTCCGCTCGGCACGCAGTTCCTCAACGCGAAGCCCGAGGCCGGGATCGACTGGCCGGTGCGCCTCCTCGTGCAGCAGGACGAGAAGGGCGACGTCTGGGCGATTTACAACGATTTCCTCTGGATCGCGCGCCGCCACGGCATCGAGGAGGCCGACCAGCAGCCGTTCAAGACCGCCTCGGGCGTGATCGCGTCGATCACGTCGAGCGTGAAGACGAAGTAGGCTTGGTTCATTGCGGGCCTCGCACCGCCCCGCGGCGCGACCGGATGACCGAAAGGAGCACACCGTGGACAGAGCAGGCATCAAGCGCGTGAACCTCGCGCTGCAGGGCGGCGGCGCGCACGGCGCGTTCGCCTGGGGCATCCTCGACAAGTTCGCGGAGGACGGCAGGCTCGATCTCGAGGGGCTCTCCGCCACCAGCGCCGGCTCGATGAACGCGGTCGTGTACGCCCAGGGGCGCATGAACGGCGGCCTCGACGGGGCGCGCGAGGCCCTGGAGAAGTTCTGGCGCGACATCAGCGAGGCGGGACAGAACTTCTCGCCGGTGCGCGCGTCCGGTTGGGAGGCGGCCCTCGGCCTGGGTCTCGAGCAGTCGCCGTCCTACATCCTGTTCGAGACGCTGACGCGGACCTTCTCGCCGTACCAGTTCAACCCGTTCAATTTCAACCCGCTGCGCGACGTGCTCGCGAAGAACGTGGACATCGACGCCATCCACGCCTGCAGCTGCGTGGAGCTCTTCATCTGCGCGACCAACGTTCGCACCGGCCAGCCGCGCATCTTCCGCAACCGCGAGGTGACGCTCGACGCGGTGCTCGCGTCGGCCTGCCTCCCGTTCCTCTTCCAGGCGGTCGAGATCGACGGCGAGCACTACTGGGACGGCGGTTACATGGGCAACCCGGCGCTCTATCCGTTCTTCAACCACACGCAGAGCCGCGACATCGTGATCGCGCACATCAATCCGATCCTGCGGCCGCAGCTGCCGACCACCGCGTCCGAGATCCAGAACCGGCTGAACGAGATCACGTTCAACTCGTCGCTGCTGAGGGAGCTCCGCGCGATCGCGTTCGTCACGAAGCTGATCGAGCAGGACTGGCTGAAGGACGAGTACCGCAATCGGCTGAAACACGTGTTGATCCACTCGATCCGCGCGGACGAAGCGCTGTGCGACCTCACGGTGGCGAGCAAGTTCCGGACCGACTGGGCGTTCCTCTGCGGTCTGCGCGACCTCGGCCGCGCGGCTGCGGCGCGCTGGCTCGAGCGGAGCTTCGACCACCTCGGACACCATTCCACCGTCGACCTGAGAAGCGAGTATCTGGGCGAGACGGCGACCGGAAAGGAGCACGTCCATGCCTGAACGCTTCGACGCGATCGTGATCGGCACGGGGCAGGCGGCCCCGGCCCTGTGCGCGCGCCTTGACGGGGCGGGCCTGAAGACCGTGGTCATCGAAAGGAAGCTCGTCGGGGGAACGTGCGTCAACAACGGCTGCATCCCGACGAAGACGCTGGTCGCGAGCGCGCATGCGGCGCACATGGCCCGCCGCGGCGGCGAGTACGGTTTCACGGCCGCGGACGTCCGCGTCGACATGCGGGCGGTCAAGGCGCGCAAGGATGCGGTGGTCAAGCAGTCCTCGGACGGCGTGACCAACTGGATCGGCGGCATGAAGAACGTGACGCTCGAGCGCGGGCACGCGCGCTTCACCGGGCCGCGCACGGTCGCGGTGAACGGCCGCACGCTCGAGGCCGACAAGGTGTTCATCAACGTGGGCGGCAGGGCGCTGGTGCCCGACATTCCCGGCGTGAAGGAAGTCCCCTTCCTCACCAACACCACGATGATGGAGGTGGATTTCCTGCCCGAGCACCTGGTGGTGGTCGGCGGGAGCTACATCGGCCTGGAGTTCGCGCAGATGTATCGCCGCTTCGGCGCGAAAGTGACCGTGGTCGAGCGGGGGCCGCGGCTCATCGCGCGCGAGGACGACGACGTCTCCGACGAGATCCGCGCGATCCTCGAGCGCGAGGGAATCGGGATCCGCACCGGCGCCGAATGCATGGCGCTGTCCCGGAAAGGCGATCGCATCGTCGTGGGGCTCGAATGCCAGGACGGCGCGCCGGTCGCGGAGGGCAGCCACGTGCTGCTCGCGGTCGGGCGGCTGCCGAACACGCACGACCTGGGGCTCGAGAAGGCGGGCATAGAGACCGACGCGCGCGGCTACATCAAGGTGGACGACGAATGCCGCAGCAGCGTCGCGGGCGTCTGGGCGCTCGGCGATGCCAACGGCCGCGGTGCGTTCACGCACACCTCCTACAACGACTACGAGATCGTCGCCGCCAACCTCTTCGACCGCGATAGGCGCCGGATCTCGGACCGGATCCAGGCCTACGCGCTCTTCATCGATCCGCCGCTCGGGCGGGCTGGCATGAGCGAGAAAGAGGCGCGCGCGAGCGGGAAGCGCGTGCTGTCGGGAAAGCTGCCGATGACGCGGGTCGGCCGCGCGCGCGAGGCGGGCGAGACGCAGGGGTTCATGAAGGTGCTGGTGGACGCCGACTCGAAGGAGCTCGCCGGCGCCGCGCTGCTCGGACTCAACGCCGACGAGATCGTCCACTCGCTCCTGGACGCGATGTACGCGAAAGCGCCCTACACCACGATCCAGCGTGCCATGCACATCCACCCGACCGTCACGGAGCTCATCCCGACGCTCCTCGGGAAGCTGAAGCCGCTCGCCTGATCGCCTGGTCAGAGGAGTCCCGTCATGTTGCGATATCACTTTGCTCTTGCGGTGCTGCTCGCGGCGACCCCAGCAGTCGCGCAGACCCCGGCCGCCAATCTCGCCAAGGCCACATTCGCGGCGGGGTGCTTCTGGTGCACCGAGGAAGCGTTCGACAAGGTGCCCGGGGTGGTCTCGACCACGTCCGGCTACATGGGCGGACGCAAGCGGAACCCGACCTACCAGGAGGTGTCGTCCGGGGGCACCGGCCACACCGAGGTCGTGGAGGTCGTCTACGACCCCACGAAGGTGAGCTACGAGCGGCTGCTCGAGCAGTTCTGGCTGAACCACGACCCGACGGTGAAGGACCGGCAGTTCTGCGACGTCGGCTCGCAATACCGCCCCTCGATCTTCTATCACACCGCGGAGCAGAAGCGGCTCGCCGAAGCCTCCAAGGTGGCTTGGGACAAGGACAAGCCCTTCAAGCAGCCGATCGTCACCCCGATCGTGGCGGCCGGCGAGTTCTGGCCGGCGGAGGACTACCACCAGGACTACTACAAGAAGAACCCGGTCCGCTACAAGTTCTACGTCACGGGCTGCGGCCGCTACGCGCGGCTCGACGGGCTCTGGGGCAAGCTCAGAAAGTAACCGCCAGGTTCGGCGGCCAGGGGCCGAGCGCGCGCCCCCTAGGTAGTTTCCCGGGGCTGTTCTACGTGGCAGTCCGAATTTTCCGCGTGGACGATCGGTGCAATCATTCTTCTCAAGTGCTTCGGTACCTGATGCGACGTCCCCGAACAGGATGCCCGCTGGAGGAGGCCCGAGAATGAAGATCATCGACAACCTGGACATCGAGCGGCTCGTGCGCGAGGTCTTTCCGGCGAAACGAGCTTTTTCGGTCGCTGCCGATCTGGGCGTGCGCCCGAGCCGACCGGTCGTGGCTCGCGTCCACGGCGGGCCCGATCCGTTCCTCGATCACCAGTTCGAGGCCTGGCTCGAGGGGTCGCCCACCTTCGTGTCTGCGTACCAGCTGCTCAACCAGCTCTGCCGCGCGGGCGCGTTGCCGCCGGGCGAGTACGCGGTCACGCGGCGCCAGTAGCGCAACGCCAGCGCAGCGCACGGCTCGGGTTTTCCGCGCCGCATCACGTCACCCGGACGTTGACAGCGGCCGCGCCTCCTCTATAGCCTCGCCGCAAAAGAGGCAAACACGGGGAGACACCACAGGAGGGCAGCCCATGCGTGGACGCAAAACCCTGATCAGGGCACTGATCAACAGCTCGTTCGCGATGGTCCTGCTACCGCTCGCCGCGGCGCAGGCCCAGCCGCTGCCGCGCGCCGTCGCGATCGGGACGAACCCGCCGGGGACGGTGTTCTACGCCCTAGCGAGCGGCGTCGCGAAGGTCGCTACCGAGGCCGGACCGATCCAGGCGACGGTCCAGCCGTACACCGGGACCAGCACGCTGCTGCCGCTGCTGAACAGCGGGGAGCTCGACTTCGCGCTCGTGAACGGCGTGGACATGGGGATGGCGTATCTCGGGCCGAACAAGATCAAGGTCGGCGGGAAGAACGACTTCCCGCATTCCCCCAACATCCGCCTCGTGACGCGCGGCGCCCCGCTGGTCATCGGGCTGCTGGTCAAGAAGGACTCGCCGCTGAAGAGCGTCCACGACCTGAAGGGAAAGCGGGTGACCGGCGAATACCCGGCGCATCAGGCCGTCTGGTTCAACGTGCTCGGCCTGCTGTCGACCGCGGGGCTGTCCTGGCGGGACGTCACGGTCGTGCCGGTGCCGGCGGTCAACGACGGCATCGATGCGCTGGTGCAGGGCCGCGCGGAGGTCACCGCGGGCGCCCTGAACATGGCGAAGATCCGCGAGGCCGACGCAGCCGTCGGGGTGCGGCATCTCTCGGTCGACTGCTCGCCCGAAGGCGACCGGCGCGTCCGGCAGGCTGTTCCCGGCTATTACACCCGGATCGTGAAGGCCGGCGGCGCGGCGGCGGTGGTCGAGGACACCTGCACCGTCGCCTACGACATTTACTTCGCCACGCACAAGGCGGCGGCGGACCCGGTGGTGACCAACGTTTTGACGGCGATCTGGGAGAACGAGGCGAAGCTCAAGCCAATCCACCCTGTCTTCAGGGAGTGGACGCGAGACCGGGCGGCCACCGCGGAGATGACCATCCCGTACCACCCGGCGGCGATCAAGTTCTACGCGGCGCAGGGCGTGTGGAAGAAGGAGATGGGCGAGGCGCAGGAGAAGCTGCTCGCCCAGGGCCGCTGACCCCTCTCGCGGCGGTCGCTCGCCCTTCGGCCGGGCGGGGTGGCGCTGCGGCAATCATGACCGACGAGCTCGCGCCGCTGGCGAAGTTCCGTTCGCTCACGCGGGCGGCGAAGGCGCTCGAGCGAGCGCTGCTGTGCGCGCTCACCCTGGTCGGCGCCGCGTGGGCCGGCGAGGCCCACATCCTCCTCGGCCTCGTCGTCTTCAAGGAGCAGTACCTCGGCCTCGTCCTCGCGCTCGCCTTCCCGGCGGTCTTCATCGGCGTGAAGGCCCGCCGCGGGGAGACCGGGGACCGCGTTCCCTGGTACGACTGGCTCCTCGCGCTCGCGGGCGCCGGCGTGGGCGGCTACATCCTCGTCCGGTACCCCGCCATCGCCTATCAGCTCGGCGTCCTCACTCCGGACAAGGTCTGGCTGGGCGCGGCGGCCATCCTGCTGGTGCTCGAGGCCACGCGCCGGATGGTCGGCTGGTCGCTCGTGATCCTCGCCGGCGTGTTCATCCTCTACGCGAAGTTCGCTTATCTCCTGCCCGGTCTTCTGTACGCGAAGGGTGCCTCGTGGGAGCGCATCGCGACCTACCTCTATCTGGACGCGAGCGGTCTTCTCGGCCTGCCGCTTTCGGTCGCCGCGTCGATCGTGGTCGCGTTCATTCTGTTCGGCCAGGCGCTGTACGCCGTCGGCGGCGACAGGTTCCTCACCGACCTCGCGCTGGCGGCCATGGGGCGCTACCGCGGCGGATCGGCCAAGGTCGCCGTGGTGTCCTCGAGCCTGTTCGGCACCGTCTCTGGCAGCGCGGTCTCGAACGTCGTCGTGGACGGCGCCATCACCATCCCCATGATGAAGCGCACCGGCTATCCCAGCCACCTCGCAGCGGCGACCGAGGCGGTCGCCTCCACCGGCGGGCAGATCATGCCGCCCGTCATGGGCGTGGCCGCGTTTCTCATCGCCGAGTTCCTCAACATCCCGTTCGGTGAGGTCGCGCTCGCGGCCGCCATCCCGGCCTGCCTCTACTATCTCGCGCTCTTCACCCAGGTGGATCTCGAAGCGGCCAAGCACGGGCTCGCCGGACTGCCGCGATCGGAGCTGCCGCGGCTCGCGCAGATCATGCGTCGCGGGTGGGTCTTCTTCGTGCCGCTGGCGGTCCTCGTCTACACGCTGATGGTCGCGGTGTGGGAGCCGGGCAAGGCCGGAATGGCGGCGGTCCTCGCGACGCTCGCCGTCGGCGTGCTCCAGGAGGCGACGCGGCCTTCGATTCAGGCGGTGGTGAAGGCGCTCGAAGAGACCGCGCGGACGCTGCTCGAGATCGTCGTGATCTCGGGCGTGGCCGGGTTCGTGATCGGGACGCTCCAGCTGAGCGGCCTCGCGTTCAAGATGTCGATGATCCTGACGACGCTGGCGGGAGGAAGCGCGCTGCTGCTGCTCGTGCTGACCGCTGTCGTCTGCATCATCCTGGGGATGGGGATGCCCACGGCAGTGGTCTACATCATGCTCGCCGTCCTGGTGGGCCCGACGCTCGTCCAACTCGGCGTGGAGCCGCTCGGCGCACACCTCTTCCTGTTCTACTTCGGCATGCTGTCCATGATCACGCCGCCGGTCTGCCTGGCCACCTACGCGGCGGCGTCGCTCGCGCGTGCGGACTTCTGGCAGACGGGCTGGGCCGGGATGCGGCTGGGGATCGTGGCCTACGTCGTGCCGTTCATCTTCGTGTTCCACCCCGCGCTGCTCTTCAAGGGCACGCCCGCCGAGATCCTCCTCGCCGCCGCGACCGCCGCAATCGGCGTGGTCCTCATGGGCATCGGGCTCGCCGGCTTCCTGTTCCGGCCGCTCGGCTGGCTCGCGCGAGCCGTCGCGACGCTCGCCGGCCTGATGCTGATTCCGCCGCCCGCGAGCGCCCTTTGGCTTGCCTCCAACCTCGCGGGGCTCGCCCTCGGCGCCGCGTTCGTCGTCTGGCAATCGCGGGCACCGACCCCGGCCGTCGCCACGCGGCGACATCGATAGGCGACGCGAAACAAGGGCTTGCCAGAACGCACCCGCGCCGCTGCCGTGGCGCCACGACACCGCCGCTTCCCCCGAGGGCGTGGCGTCTCGCTAACTCCCTGATGTCCAACGGCCTGGGACAACCCTGGCACGGATGCCGCTACATGGAGGGGACAGGCCCCAGCGGCCGACTTTTCCGTGAACTCAAGGAGGCTATTGCCAATGACCCCGAAAGACACTCTCCGCAAGACCGTCGCGATCGTGCTGGCCGCGTGCTTCGCCGCCCTGGCGGGAGCCGCGTTCGCGGGATCGGACACGCCCGGCCAGACCGACCAGAAAGCCGACTGCAAGAAGACGCCGAACCATCCGGACTGCAAGGGCAAGACCCAGTAGTCGCCGCAACGATCCATGGAGATCTGAGATGTCGATGAGCAGAATTCTGACGATCGCGGCGCTCGCCGCCGCCGCGGCGCTTGCCGCAGGGCCGGCCGCTGCGCAGTCGAGCCAGCAGCTGCAGGACACCGGAGATGCGTTCTACTACAAGGGCACCGGGGGCGTGCCGCCCGGCTGAGCGGTTCCGCCGGCTCGCCTCGGCGCGCGCGGGGGCCTTGGCCCCCGCGCACGTCAGTGAATCTCGGGCTCGCCCGTCGGCGCGCCACGCTCCAGGAAGTCGAAGTCGCAGCCCTCGTTGGCCTGGGTGATGTGGCGCGCGAACATCGCGCCGTAGCCCCGTTCATAGCGGGGCGCGGGCGGCTTCCAGGCCGCGCGCCGGCGCGCGAGCTCCTCGTCGCCGACCTTCAGCGTGAGCTTGCGCCCCGGGACGTCGAGCTCGATCACGTCGCCGTCCCGGACGAGGGCGAGCGGGCCGCCGATCCACGACTCGGGCGCGACGTGGAGCACGCACGCGCCGTAGCTCGTACCGCTCATGCGCGCGTCCGAGATGCGCACCATGTCCCGCACGCCCTGCTGCAGCAGCTTCTTCGGGATCGGCAGCTGGCCCCACTCGGGCATCCCCGGGCCGCCCAGCGGGCCGGCGTGCTTCAGCACCAGCACCGAGTCCGCGTCGACGGGTAAATCGGGAGCGTCGATCCGCGCGGCCATGTCGTTGTAGTCGGCAAAGACGATCGCCTTGCCCGAGTGGCGGTGCAGGCGCGGCTCGGCCGCCGGCGGCTTGATCACCGCGCCGTCCGGTGCGAGGTTGCCGCGCAGCACCGCGAGGCTGTCGGACGCGACGAGCGCCTTGTCCGCTGCGCGGATCACGTCGTCGTTGAATACCCTCGCGCCGGCGACGTCCTCACCGAGGGTCCTGCCGCTCACGGTGCGTGCCCCGCGCTCGAGGCGATCACCCAGGCTGTTGAGCAGCGCCCGCAGGCCGCCGGCGTAGTAGAAGTCCTCCATCAGGTACTTGCCCGAGGGGCGGATGTCCGCGAGGAGCGGCACCTTGCGGGCGAGCCGGTCGAACGCGTCGAGGTCGAGCTTGATGCCCGCGCGCCGCGCCATCGCGAGCAGATGCACGATGGCGTTGGTGGAGCCGCCGAGCGCGAGGACGGTCGTCACGGCGTTGCGAAATGACGCGTCGGTCAGGATGTCGGCGGGCTTCAGGTCCTCCCACACCATCTCGACGATCCGCTTTCCGGTGAGCGTCGCCATCGCCGCGTGACGCGAGTCCGGCGCGGGGATCGACGCCGCGCCGGGCAGCGTCAACCCGAGCGCCTCCGCCGCGCTCGTCATGGTGGAGGCGGTCCCCATCGTCATGCAGTGCCCGGGCGAGCGCGCGATGCCCTGCTCGATGGCCTCCCAGTCCTGCTCGGTGATGTTGCCGGCGCGGAGCTCCGCCCAGTATTTCCAGGAGTCGGAGCCGGACCCGAGCGTCGCGCCGCCCCAGTTGCCGCGGAGCATCGGCCCCGCGGGCATGAAGATCGCCGGCAGGTTCATCGACGTCGCGCCCATGATGAGCGCCGGCGTCGTCTTGTCGCAGCCGCCCATGAGCACGGCGCCGTCGGCGGGGTAGGAGCGCAGCAGCTCCTCGGCCTCCATCGCCAGGAAGTTGCGGTACATCATCGTGGTCGGCTTCTGGAACGGCTCGGAGAGCGAGAGCGCGGGCATCTCGACCGGAAAGCCGCCGGCCTGCCAGACGCCGCGCTTCACTTCCTCGACCCGCTGCTTGAAGTGCGTGTGGCAGGGGTTGATGTCGCTCCAGGTGTTGATGATCGCGATCACCGGCTTGCCGGCGTAGTCGGAGCGCTCGAACCCCATCTGCGCGGTGCGCGAGCGGTGGCCGAACGAGCGCAGGTCTTTCACCCCGTACCAGCGGTGACTGCGAAGCTGCTCTGGAGACTTACGCGCCATGGCTCGACACACTCCCGCGTTGACGCATCTGTGTTGGGGGATATGCAAGGGGGCGTGCCCCCTTGCTCGTTCGGTTGCCGTACCAGCGCGTGCTGCGGAGGTCCTCGGGGCGCTTGCGGGGCATCGGCGGGATGTGGCGACGGGGACGGGCGGCCATTCTAGAACGAGATTGCGGGCTGGCCGCGGACTCTCGATAATGCGCGCTCGCTCGTCCGTGACCGACGGACGCGAATCCCGCGAGGAGACGGCATGACCCTGACGGTTTCCGCCGAACGGCTGCGGCAGTTCATCGCCGACGCCTTCGTCGCCGTCGGCATGCCGGAAACCGATGCGCGCCTCGTCGCGGAGCTGATGACCCAGGCCGACCTCTACGGCGCCGACGGCCACGGCGTGTTCAGGGTGCCGCATTACGTCCGCCGCATCCGCGCCGGCGGCGTGAACCTCGAGCCGAACATCCGCGTGGTGCGCGAAAAGCCCGGCATGGCGCTCGTCGACGGCGACAACGGCATGGGCCATCTGGTCATGCACTTCGCGACCCGCACCGCGGTCGAGAAGGCGCGCGCGAGCGGCGTCGCCTGGGTCGGGGTCCGGATGAGCAACCACGCGGGCCCGGCGCTGCTCTACGCGCGCATGGCCGCCGCCGCCGGGATGTGCGGGCTCTACTTCTGCGTCGGCAACGCGAACCACCTCGCGCCCTGGGGCGGGCTCGAGCTCCTGCTCTCGACCAACCCGATCGCGGTCGCCGTCCCCACGCTCGACGAGCCGCTGGTCGTGCTCGACATGGCGACGACGGTGGCGGCGTTCGGCAAGATCAAGACCTACGCGCAAGCCGGCAAGCCGATGCCCGAGGGCTGGATGATCGACCGCGCCGGCCGCCCGCTCACCGACGCGAAGCGCGCGAGCGAGGGCCTCGCGCTCCCGCTCGGCGGGATGGAGGCCGGCTACAAGGGCTACGGCCTCGCGCTCGTGCTCGGGCTCCTCGCCGGCACCCTGAACAGCGCCGCGATGGGCCGCGACGTGATCGACTTCAACGCCGACGATTCGTCGGTCACCAACACCGGCCACGCGATCGTCGCGATCGACCCCGCCGCGTTCGGCGACCCGACCGAGTTCCGGCGGCGCGTGGACCGCGTGGTGCACGACCTCCGCAGCGCGGAGCGCCTGCCGGGGGTCGAACGGATCACCGTCCCCGGCGAGCGGAGCAGCGAGAAGTACTCGGCGCGGTACGCGGCGGGCGTGCCGATCCCGCCGCCGCTCAAGGCGACCCTCGACAAGGTGGCGGGCGAGCTCGGAATCGCGGCGCTTGCGGCCTGACCGGGGAGCGCCGGCATCGAATCAAGATGGAGTGAGGACACGCGCATGAACGCACCCGAGAAGATGAACGCACCGGACAAGCAGGTCTTCGACCGCGCCGCCGAGAGCCTGGGCAACATCGTGCTGCTCGAGCACGTGAACCTCCGGCAGGACGACCAGCGCGTCGCGGCGCTGTTCTACGTCGGCGGCCTGGGGCTCACCCGCGACCCGTACCTGCACGTCATCGACGTGAACATGTGGTTCAACTGCGGGCGCCAGCAGTTCCACATGCCGACCGCCAAGCCGCAGCGGCTGCGCGGCGCCGTGGGGATGGTGCAGCCCGACCTCGACGCGCTCCTCAAGCGCCTGGAGACCGTGAAGCCGAAGCTGCAGGGCACGCAGTTTGCGTTCGCGCGCCGGGACGACCATGTCGAGGCCGTCTGCCCATGGGGCAATCGCTTCCGGATCCACGCCCCGCAGGCGCGCTTCGGGCGGATGAAGCTCGGGATTCCGTACGTCGAGCTCAACGTGCCGCGGGGCACGGCGGCGGGGATCGTGCGCTTCTACGAGAAGATCATGGTGGCGCCGGCGCGGGTCGAGCGCTCGGGGGGCGGCGACGCCGCGCACGTCCGCGTCGGGCCGATGCAGGAGCTCGTCTACCGCGAGGGCGACGGCGCGCTACCGGACTACGACGGCCACCACATCGCGATCTACGTCGCCGACTTCGGCGGCACGCACGCCGCGCTCGCGCGCCGCGGGCTGGTGTTCGAGGAGAGCGACCAGTGGCAGTACCGCTTCAAGGAGCTGGTCGATCCCGATTCGGGCCAGCCGCTCTTCACGCTCGAGCACGAGGTGCGGAGCCTGACCCACCCGCTCTACGCGCGGCCGCTGGTGAACCGCAACCCGGCGCAGACGCAGCCGGCGTACACCGCCGGCCAGGACGCGTTCTACTGACCACCCCGTCCTCGCTCCCGTTCTCGCGGGGCCTCGGCCACCCCTCCTCGGGGAGGAGGGGATCAGCCCTCGTCCCGGATCGGGTTCCGCAGGACGCCGACGGCTTCGATCTCGACCTCGATGACGTCGCCGTGCTTCATCCAGACGGGGGGCTTGCGCGCGTGGCCGACGCCGGCGGGCGTGCCGGTCGCGATCACGTCCCCGGGCTCGAGCGTCATCCCCTCGGTCAGGATCGCGATCGTCTCGGCGACCGGGAACAGCATGTCGTTCGTGTTCGCGTTCTGCATCACTTCGCCGTTCAGCCGCGAGCGGATCGCGAGCCCGGCGGCTCCCGGGGGCAGCTCGTCGGCGGACACGAACCACGGCCCGAACGCGCCGGTCGCGTCGAAGTTCTTGCCCATCGTCCACTGCGTGGTCTTGCGCTGGTAGTCGCGGACCGACGCGTCGTTGAAGCACGCGTAGCCGGCGACGTAGGCGAGGGCGTCCGCCTCGCGCACGTGCCGGCCGCGGCGCCCGATGACGACCGCGAGCTCGGCCTCGTAGTCGAGCTGGACCGAGCACTGCGGCCGCACGATCGGCGCGCCGTGGGCCACGAGGCTCGTGCTGCAACGCATGAAGAGGCTGGGGTAGGTCGGCTTCTGGTGGCCGCCTTCGGCCGCGTGGTCGGCGTAGTTCAGGCCGAGGCACGGGATCTTCCCGGGATTGGCGATCGGGGGCAGGAACTTCAGGCCGTCGAACGGCCGGACCGCGGTCTTGGGCGCGTTCTTCACGGCCGCCGCGGCCGCGGCGAGCCCGCCGTCGCGCTTGATGAGGGCCAGGAGGTCGCGGGGCAGCTCGGGCGCGGCCTGCGCGAGATCCACCACCGCGTCGCCGCTCACCACGCCGAGTCGCGGCGAGCCGTCGATTTCGAAGGACGCGATGCGCATTCGAGCCACTCCTGATTGTCGAAGAGCCGGCATGATCGCCGGGCGGTTGCGGCGTGTCAAAGAGGCGGCCGGTTGTGCTACCGTTCACCGTCAGACACGGGGGACAACATGACGAAGTCGCTCAAGGAACCGACGGTCGTCCGTCCGGACGACATCGACCCCCACCACCGGTGGGACCGGCCGCTCCAGGCGCCCGGCCAGACCCAGGTCGACTTCGAGGAGCGCGTCAACTTCCGGCGGCTGCACGACTACCGGCTCGCGCGCACCCGCGCCGCGCTGGCGAAGGCCGGGCTCGGCGCGGTCCTCTGCTTCGACCAGCACAACATCCGCTACATCTCGAGCACGGTGATCGGCGAGTGGGCTCGCGACAAGCTCATCCGCTACACGCTGCTCACGGGAAACGGCGAGCCCTACGTGTGGGACTTCGGGTCGGCGGCCCGCCACCACAAGCTCCACTGCCCGTGGCTCCTGGAAGACCATTGCCGCGCGGGCAACCCGGGCATGCGCGGCGCAATATCGCCCAAGGTGGGCCTGTTCGAGCTCGCCGCGAAGGAGATCAAGGACATCCTGGTCCAGGAGGGCGTGGCGAAGATGCCGCTCGGTCTGGACCTGTGCGAGCCGCCGATGCTCTTCGCCCTGCAGAAGGAAGGGATCGACGTCCGCGACGGCCAGCAGATGATGATGGATGCGCGCGAGGTGAAGAGCCACGACGAGATCACGCTGCTCAACATCGCCGCGGCGATGGTCGACGGGGTCTACCAGGACATCGCCGAGGCGCTGAAGCCCGGGGTCAAGGAGAGCCAGATCGTCGCGCTTGCGGCCAAGCGGCTCTACGAGCTCGGGTCCGACTGCGTGGAGGCGGTCAACGCGATCGCCGGTGAGCGCTGCAGCCCGCACCCGCACAACTTCACCGACCGCATCATCCGCCCCGGCGACCAGGCGTACTTCGACGTGATGCATTCCTTCATGGGCTACCGGACCTGCTATTACCGCACGTTCGCGGTCGGGAAGGCGACCAGCCCGCAGATCGACGCTTATAAGCGCGCACGGCAGTGGATGGACGATGCGATCGAGATGCTGAAGCCCGGGGTGAGCACGGACAAGGTGGCGCAGATGTTCCCGGAGTGCACGGAGATCGGCTTCGAGACCGAAATGGCCGCGTTCGGGTTGAACTTCTGTCACGGGCTCGGGGTGGGGCTGCACGAGCGGCCGCTCGTCTCGCGGCTCAACTCGTTCAAGGATCCCTACGAGCTGAAGGCGGGGATGGTCTTCGCGGTGGAGACGTTCTGCCCCGCGACCGACGGCGTCTCGGCGGCGCGCATCGAGGAGGAGGTGGTGCTCACGCCGACCGGCGCGAAGATCATCACGCTCTATCCAGCGAACGAGCTGCCGGTCGCGAACGCATACTAGAGCGCGACGATGACCGACGCCAAGCGCCTCAAGCTCGGCTGGATCGGCACTGGCCGCATGGGCTACGAGATGGCCGCGCGCCTCGCCAAGGGCGGGGCGGACGTGCTGGTGTGGAACCGCACCCGTGCGAAAGCCGAGCCCCTCGAAAAATACGGCGCGAAGATCGCGAGCGCGCTCCCCGAGCTCGCCGCCCGCGACATCGTGTTCTGCATGGTGTCCACCTGGGACGACGTGAAGCAGGTGATCGCCGGTCCCGCGGGTCTGCTCTCCGCCGCCGTGAAGCCGCGCATGGTGATCGAGTGCTCGTCGATCTCGCTCGAGGGGTCGGCGGAGCTCCGCGCGATCCTCGCCGCGCGCGGGATCGAGTACCTCGCCGCGCCGGTGAGCGGGAACGCCAAGGTCATCAAGGCGGGCAAGCTCACGTTCGTCGTTTCCGGCCCGAAAGCCGCGTATGAGACCGCGCGCCCGCTCCTCGACCTGATGGGGCAGGGCTCGAGCTACGTCGGCGAGGGCGAGCTGGCGCGGATCGCCAAGATCTGCCACAACGTGCTGCTCGGCGTCGTCACCCAGTCGCTCGCCGAGATCACGATCCTCGCGCAGAAGGCGGGCATGTCCCGGCACGGCTTCCTCGACTTCCTGAACAAGAGCGTGATGGGCTCGACCTTCACGCGGTACAAGACGCCGGCGTTCGTCAACCTCGACTTCAAGGTGACGTTCACGCCGCACCTCCTGCGCAAGGACATGGACCTGGGGCTCGACGCGGGCCGCCGGTTCGAAGTGCCGATGCCGCTCGCCGCGTTGACGCGCGACCTGATCCAACAGATGATCGGCCACGGCCTGACCGAGCAGGACTTCGCCACGCTGCTCGTGATGGAGGCGAAGGCGTCGGGAATCGAACTTCAACCAGAGAAAGTGGAGGTCGGAGATGGGCTGTCTTAGGCTGCTCGCCGCGGGATGCGCGGCGTTTCTCGCCGCCGGTGCGGCGTTCGCGCAAAGCGCGTATCCGACGAAGCCGGTGCGGCTGATCATCGCGTTCACGCCGGGCAGCTCGACCGACATCGTGGGCCGAGCGGTGGCGGCGAAGCTCCAGGAGTTCTGGGGCCAGCCGGTGATCGCGGAGAACCGCGTCGGCGCGGGCGGGAGCATCGGCTCGGCGGTGGTGGTGAAGTCGGCGCCCGACGGCTACACGCTGCTCGCCAACTCTTCGGCGCACGTGGCGAACCCGGGCATCTACGCGAACCTGCCGTACGACACGCTCAAGGACTTCACCAACCTCGCGCCGCTCGCCGGGGGGCCCAATGTGCTCATCGTGGGGCAGGAGTCCGGCTGGAAGACGTTCGCGGATTTCATTGCCGCGGCCAAGGCGAAGCCGGGACAGCTGAACTTCTCCTCCGCGGGCATCGGCAGCGGCACGCACTTCAACCTGGAGAAGCTGAAGCTGATGGCCGGCATCACCGTGACGCACGTGCCCTACAAGGGCACGCCGGAGGCGATCGCCGACACCATCGCCGGGCGGGTCTGCTGCTACTTCGCGCCGATCAACGCCGCCCTGCCGCACGTCAAGGGCGGCCGGGCCGTGGCGCTCGCCGTGTCGAGCGCGAAGCGCTCGAGCCTGCTGCCGAACGTGCCCACGATCGCGGAGTCCGGGGTCCCGAAGTTCGACTACACGCTCTGGATCGGCCTGTGGGGCCCGCCCGGCATGCCCGCCGACGTCGCCGACAGGATCAACAAGGACGTGAACCGCGCGCTCGCGAGCTCCGACCTCAACGACCGGCTGGTCAGCCTCGGCACCCTGCCGATGAACATGTCGTCGGCGGAGTTCACGCAGTTCGTTCGCGCCGAGGTCGAGGACACCGCACGCGTCCTCAAGGCGGCCGGCATCAAGCCGCAGTGACGCGCCGAGGAAACGCGGCGCGTCATCCGCGCGAAGCTAGTCCCCGCGAAAGCGGGGAGCGGGGATCCAGTCGTTTGAAGGGAGCACTGCCATGGCCAAACAGCGCATCAGCTACGTCGACCCGGGACGCCTGGACCCGGAGATGCAGAAAGAGCTGGACCGGTGCCGTCGCGAGGGCACGCCGCGGCCGGAGAGCTCCGCGGTCCGGGCACACGTGCCCGCGGCTTTCTGGGCGTTCGCCAACTCCTGGCGCGATATCTTCAAGAACGGCGCCTGCGACCACGCGATCAAGGAGCTCTGCCGGCTGTATGTTTCGCGCTCGGTCCAGTGCGACTACTGCGGGAACCAGCGCTCGATAAAGGCGGCCGACGCCGGCGTGATCGAGGAGGATGTCAAGGACCTCCTCAACTTCGAGAAATCGACCCGCTACACCGACCGGCAGAAGGCCGCCCTCGCGTACGCCGAGGCGATCACCTGGCGGCTCGACACGGATGACGCGTTCTGGGAGCGGCTCTACCGGCACTTCACCGAGCCGGAGCTCGTCGAGATGGGTTGCTTCATCGCGCTCACCATGGGGCAGCAGAGCTGGCTAAGGCTCCTCAACATCGACCACCATCAGGTGCTTGCCGGAACGTCCGCGTCGATGGCGCCGGGGTACGAGACAGCGCAGGCGCTCGCGGCGTCGAAGGCGGCGGCCGACTACTGGGCGCGCAAGGCGACGGAGTCCAAGAAGAGCACGGCATAGCGAGCGTGGTTCAACCAAAGGAGGAAGATCAGTCATGAAACCGATCAAAGTGGTACTCGCCGCGGCCGCGGCCGCGGCGCTTTGCGCAGTCGCGCCCGCCGCGCTCGCGCAGGCCGCCAGCTATCCGGCGAAGCCGATCCGCATGATCGTGGGGTTCACCCCGGGCAGCGCGACCGACATCATGGGGCGGCTCGTGGGCGAGCGGTTCACCGCCGCATGGGGTCAGCCGGTCATCGTTGAGAACAAGCCCGGGGCGGGGGGCACCATCGGCCTCCGGGAGACCGCGCGGGCCGAGCCGGACGGGTACACGCTCGCGATCATCGCCTCCGGGCATGCGGTGAACCATGTGCTCTACAAGGACCTGGGGTACGACACGCTAAAGGACTTCGCGGGCGTCGCGTTGCTCGGGACCCAGCCGAGCGTCCTCATCGTCCCGCCGACGCTCGGCGTGAAGTCGGCCCAGGAGCTGGTCGCGATGCTGAAGGCGAAGCCGGGCGAGCTCAACTACGCGACCGCGGGCGTCGGCAGCGGCTCGCACGTCAGCACCGAGAAGTTCAACGTCGCCGCCGGCGTCAAGGCGGTTCACATGCCGCTCAAGGGGGCACCGCCGATCCTCACCGAGACAATGTCCGGGCGCGCCCAGTACGCCTGGATACCGGTCGCGACCGCGATGGGCGTGATCAAGGACGGGAAAGTGGTGCCGCTCGCGGTGAGCACGGGCAAGCGCATCGACGCGCTGCCCAACGTCCCGACGATCGCGGAGGCCGGCTTCCCCGGTGCCGAGTCCACGTTCTGGGTCGTGATGCTCGCCTCCGCCAAGACCCCGCGCGACATCGTCGCCAAGCTCAACGCTGAGGCGAACCGGGCGCTGGAATCGCCCGAGATGAAGGAGCGCCTGGCGAAGCTCGGCACCCAGCCGCTGTCGATGACCCCCGAGCAGCTCGACCGGTTCATCGCAACCGAGTACCGGGAGCTCGGCGACGTGATGGTGAAGGCGGGCCTGAAGCCGCAGTGAGTGCATAGCTTCACCTACACCCAGCTCCCCGGCCGCGTCGTCTTCGGCGTCGGCGCGCTGGAGGAGCTGCCGCGCGAGATCGAACGGCTCGGCGCGAAGCGCGCGCTCGTGCTTTCGACGCCGGAGCAGCGCGCCCAGGCCGAGGACATCGCGCGCCGGCTGGGCAGCCGTGCCGCCGGGATCTTCGCGCGGGCGGTGATGCACGTTCCGATCGAGACGGCGCGCGAAGCCCGGGACGAGGCGAAGCGCGTCGGTGCCGACTGCGCCGTGACGATCGGTGGCGGGTCGACCACCGGGCTCGGCAAGGCGATCGCGCTCGAGTCGGAGCTCCCGATCCTCGCCGTCCCGACCACCTACGCCGGCTCGGAGATGACGCCGATCTTCGGCATCACCGAGGGCGGGATGAAGAAGACCGGCCGCGACCCGCGCGTGCTGCCCAAGACGGTGATCTACGACCCGGCGCTCACGCTCGCGCTCCCGGTCGGGCTGTCGGTCACGAGCGGCATGAACGCGGTCGCGCACGCCGCCGAAGGGCTGTATGCGCAGGACGCGAACCCGATCATGTCGATGCTGGCCGAGGAGGGCATCCGCGCGCTCGCCCGCGGGCTGCCGCGGGTCGTGAAGAGCCCGCAGGACCTCGACGCGCGGTCCGATTGCCTCTACGGCGCATGGCTGTGCGGGGCGGTGCTCGGGGCCGTCGGCATGGCGCTCCACCACAAGCTCTGCCACGTGCTCGGCGGGACCTGGAACCTTCCGCACGCCGAGACGCACACCATCGTCTTGCCGCACGCCATCGCGTACAACGCGCTCGCCGCGGCCGAGGCGATGAAGCGCATTGCCCGCGCAATCGAGGCGCCGAACGCTGCGCAAGGCCTTTACGACCTCGAACAGTCGCTGGGCGCGCCGCTCGCGCTGAAGGACATCGGCATGCCCGCGGGCGAGCTCGACCGCGCAGCCGACCTCGCCTGCGCCGCGCCGTACTGGAACCCCCGGCCGATCGAACGCGCCGCGATCCGGAAGCTCCTCGACGACGCCTACTTCGGGCGGAGACCGGCGTGAGCGAAGCGACGACGGCCGCGACCGATGCGCGGGTCGCCTCAGCGATCGCGCATTGGGCGCCGCGCTTCGTCGCGAACGGCGTGCTGCTGGCGGACTTCCAGGAAGTCACCGGGAGCGTCACGCGCTGGGAGGACTGGTGCCGGGCCTGGTGCGACCGCGCGGCCCGCCACGAACGCCTCGGCCGCGAGGCGCTCGAGCAGGGCTGGAATCTCACGGCCGGCGAGCACCTTGCGCGCGCAGCGGTGTACTACCACTTCGCGAAGTTCGTGTTCGTCATCGACCCCGACCAGCTCCGCGCCGCGCACGCGAAGGCGGTGGAGTGCAAGCGGCTCGCGCTGCCGTTCCTGCGGCCCCCGGGCGAGCGCGTCGCGATTCCGTTCGCGGGGAGCGAGCTCGCGGGCGTGCTGCGCAGGCCTCCGGGAGACGGCCGCCCCCCGGTCGTGATCATGATCTCCGGCCTCGACTCCACGAAGGAGGAGATGGACGCCTACGAGGCGCCGTTCCACGCGCGCGGGATGGCGACGCTCGCGTTCGACGGGCCGGGGCAGGGCGAGGCGGAGTTCGAGCTGCCGATCCGGGGCGATTTCGAGGCGCCGGTGAACGCGGTCGTCGACTGGCTGCAGACGCGCACGGACATCGACCACGAGCGGATCGGCGCCTGGGGCGTGAGCCTCGGGGGGTACTACGCGCCGCGCGCGGCGGCGTACGAGCCGCGCATCAAGGCCTGCATCTCGCTCTCCGGCCCGTACGACTGGGCCGAGATCTGGGGACAGCTCCCACTCCTCACGCGCGAGGCGTTCCGGTTCCGGAGCCACAAGCGGACCCCGGAGGAAGCGCTCGAGCACGGGCGGAGCCTGACCCTGAAGGACGCGGCGCGGCGGATTGCCTGCCCGCTGTTCGTCGTGGGGGCGAAGCTCGACCGGCTGATCCCCTACCAGCACGCCGAGCGGATCGCGGCCGAGGCCCGCGGCCCGGTCGAGTTGCTGGTGGTCGAAGACGGCGGGCATAATGCCAACAACCGCCCCTACCGCTACCGGAGCCGCAGCGCGGACTGGATGGCCGAGCAACTCGGGCTTCCGCGGCGGTGACCCATTGGAGGAGACCCCATGCGCCAATTCACCGAAGACACGCTGACCGACGCCGTGATCGCGCGGCTGAAGGACGTCCAGGATCCGCGCTTCAAGCAAATCATGACGAGCCTCGTGAAGCACCTGCACGCGTTCGCGCGCGATGCGCAGCTGACCGAGGAGGAGTGGTTCGAGGGCATCAAGTTCCTCACCGCCACCGGCCAGAAGTGCGACGACAAGCGCCAGGAGTTCATCCTGCTCTCGGACGTGCTCGGCCTGTCGATGATGGTGGTGGCGATGAACCACCGGGTGCCGGCCGGGGCCACCGAGGCCACGGTGCTGGGGCCGTTCTTCGTGCACGGCGCCCCGGAGTTCGAGTACGGCGCGGACCTCACCAAGAACGCGAAGATCGACGGCGAGCCGACCTGGGTCACGGGGCAGGTGCTCTCGGTCGACGGCAAGCCGATCGCCGGTGCGACGGTCGACGTCTGGCAGGCGCGGGCGAACGGGGTCTACGACATCCAGGAGCCCGACAGCGAACTCGAGCTGCGCGGCCGGGTCAGGAGCGACGCCCAAGGCCGCTACGCCTTCCGCACCTACAAGCCGAAGTTCTACGGCGTGCCGACCGACGGGCCGGTCGGCGGCCTCCTGCGGCGCATGGAACGCCATCCGATGCGTCCGGCGCACATGCACCTGATCGTCTCGGCACCGGGGTATCAGCAGGTGATCACCCACGCGTTCGTCGCGGGCGATCCCTATCTCGATTCGGACGTGGTATTCGCGGTGAAGGACTCGCTCATCGCCCAGTGGAAGAAGGTCGATTCGCCGGAGGAGGCGAAGAAGCTCGGGATGCCGTCGCCCTTCCTGCGGCTCGACTTCGACGTCCGGCTCGCGCCGGAGTCGGGCGCCAAGGCGCGGCAGAAGATCTCCGCCGCCGACGCGGTGGCGTAACGCCGAAGGGAAGACCCGTGTCGGCCAGCCTGAAATCCGTTGCGACGCCCACCGCCCGCGGCCGGGTGAGCAAGGAGGAGTGGGACGCCCGCGTCGATCTCGCCGCCGCCTACCAGCTCGCCGCGATCTTCAAGTGGACCGACCTCATCTACACTCACTTCTCGGCGCGCGTGCCCGGGACCGGTGACATCCTCATCAACCCTTACGGGCTGATGTTCGACGAGATCACGGCGTCGAGCCTGGTGAAGATCGACATGGACGGGAACGTGCTCGACGATCAGACCGGCATGGGGATCAACCACGCCGGCTTCGTCATCCACGGCTGCGTGCACCAGGCCCGGCCCGAGATCAACTGCGTCCTGCACACGCACACCCGCGCCGGCGTGGCCGTCTCGGCACAAAAGTGCGGGCTGCTGCCGCTCAGCCAGCACGCCATGCGGGTCCAGGCGGAGGTCACCTATCACGAGTACGAGGGGGTGGCGCTGGAGATGGACGAGCGCGAGCGCATGGTGAGCGACCTCGGCAAGACATCGAAGGCGATGATCCTGCGCAACCACGGCCTGCTGACGCTGGGCGAAACGGTGCGCGAAGCCTTCGAGCTGATGTGGTACCTCGATTGCGCCTGCCAGATCCAGGTGGATGCGCTCGCTGGTGGCATGGAGAACGCGTTGCTGATGTCGGAGCGTGCGGCGCAGAGCGCGGCCGCGCAGCTCCAGCGCCCGAACCGCCCGGCGCAGACCAAGGACTGGCCGGCGCTGCTGCGCCTGCTCGACCGCAAGGGAAGCAATTACCGGGACTAGCTTCGGCGGGCGCGCGGGCCTTCCGCCCGCAGGCGATCGCGTTGTCGCACACCTTCTCACCTACGAGAACAAGGGCAAGCAGTACGTCGCGGTCGCGTCCGGCAACAGCGGCGGCTCGATTCCGTTGCAGGGCGCGAGCACAATCGTGATCTTCGGGCTCTAGCCGGGGTCGCCCACGGGAGGGGCGAGGGCAAGAGCCGCCCCTCAACCGCTGCGGGTGCGGGTCGGAGCGGCGGCTCGGACCGAGCGGCGCCGACCCGAGCCTCCGCGCTGGGCGTCTCCTTCGGCGTCCTGGCGCGCTTCGTCGTGCAGCCACGCGACGAACTCCTTGACGACCGGGCGTTCGGCGGAGCGCGGCGCGACGAGGATGAAGTAAGTCCCCCAGCTGATCACCGCTTCACGGCCAAGCGGGGCGACCAGCAGGCCGTCGCGCAGATGGCGGGCATTGTGCGGATTGCGTCCGATCGCGACGCCGCTGCCGTCGATCGCCGCCTGGACCACCTGGTCGTAATGCGAGAAGCGCAGCGTACCGGCCGGTTTCAGGTCGCCGAGCTTCATCGCGTCGAGCCAGGGTCCCCAGTCGGACCACGGCCCGCGCGTCGTGATGGTCTCCAGATCCAGCAGTACGTGGTGTGCGAGATCGGCGGGACTCCGGAGCGGCCGCGACTTATCGTGCGCGAGCGCCGGGGAGCAGACCGGAAAGATTTCCACTTTGACCAACGGCTCGCCGCCGGGCACGCTCTCTCCGGGAGGGGCCCAGCGGATCGCCAGGTCGAGGCGCTCGCGCTCGAGATCGAGCTTCTGGTCGGCCGCGACGCTGCGCACGTCGATCTCTGGACGCAGGCGGATGAACCGCGGGAGCTTCGGTACCAACCACAGCGAGGCGAGCGGCACGCTCGTTGTGACCGTGAGCGTCTGCCCGCCTCCCGACACGGCGAGACGGTCGGTCGCCTCGTCGATCACCTTTAGCGCCTCGCCGACTGCGCGATAGAGACTCTGCCCTGCATCGGTAAGGCGCAGCCCCCGATTGATCCGGGTGAACAACGGTCCTCCGAGCTGCTCCTCGAGCGTCTTGATCCCGCGGCTGACCGCCGATTGCGTGACGGACAGCTCCTGGGCGGCGCGCGTGAAGCTTAGGTGGCGCGCCGCGGCCTCGAAGCCTTTCAGCAGGTCGAGCGACAACCGCGGGCGGCGGCGCTTATCCATTCCCCCAACTCATGCGGGTCGTGAGTAAAGGTCGTTTGAGGATCACCCGGCCGCTGCTCAGAATCGGCACCATGTTAATAGGTTCCGGATCGTCCGGGCCCGGAGGAAATCGCGATGGGATGGCTCCGGCTGGTGCTCGATGCAGTGTTCGCCTTGGGGGGTGTGGCCGCTTTCGGCATCCTCGCCTTCGGCGCGTGGCTGGTCTTCAAGCACTCGACCGGGTTCGTTGCCGAGGGACAGGGCCGGTTCGATAACCGGCATCGCCGACGCGCACGGCGGGAGCCCCGCGTCATCGTTGACAAGGGAAAGCTGGTCTAGTTAAGCGCAACGGCAGCGTAGGCGATGCCGACCAAAGGAGGCAGCCATGATCGTCGGCATGAAACGGGTGGTCATCGAGCTCGAATATCGGGGGATCGTCCCGGTGGAGGACGCCGTTGGTACCCGAATCGACTGTCTGCGCGGGCGGATCTGGATCACTCAACACGGTTGCACGGACGACATCGTGCTGGCGGCGGGCGAGTCGCATGAGATCTCGCGCGCCGGCGTTGCCGTGGTGCAAGCTCTGCGCGAGGCGCTCGTCGCGCTCCGGGCGTCAGCAGTGCCCCACGCCGGAGCGGGGCTCGCGACACGGCTCGAGCGGCTCTGGACCCGATGGACTGCGCCCGCAGCTGGCGCGCATCCAGCCGTTGCGCAGCCGGGCGCGGGCTGACGTAGGATGACCGCCCAACATCTAGGAGAGAGGCGGTCAATGACCGAGGCGTTTCGCGACTTCGAGCACGCTGGATGGGCGGACGATGCCGTCTGCGCGAGCTACCACGATCACTTCTCGAGCCTCACGACGCAATCGATCGGCGCGCTGCTCGACGCGGCCGGCGTGAGCGCGGGGAGGCAGGTCCTCGACGTCGCAACCGGGGCCGGTTACGTAGCGGGTGCCGTCCTGGAGCGCGGCGCCGACGTTATCGGCGCCGATTTCTCGGCCGAGCAGGTGCGACGGGCGAGGCAGCAGTACCCGGCCGCGAGCTTTCGCGAGTGCGATGCTGGCGCCCTCCCGTTCGAGCCCGGGACCTTCGACGCGGTCGTATCCAACTACGGGGTGCTCCACTTTCCGGACCCCGACGCGTTCTTTCGCGAGGCCTTCCGCGTGCTGCGGAGCGGCGGGCGGTTGGCGTTCACGGTCTGGGATGTCCCGCGGGAGGCGAAGCTCTTCGGCGCCGTCCTCGGGGCGATCGAGCGCCACGGGTCGCTCGACGTCGGTCTGCCCGACGGCCCGAACATGTTTCTGTTCAGCGATCCGGCGGCGTGCGAGAGTGCCGTGACCGCGGCCGGCTTCAAGGGATGCGCCGTCACCAAGGTCCCGCAGACCTGGCGACCCGCTTCAGGCCAGGAGATCCTCGACTTTGTGATGACTGGAACCGTCCGCACCCGCGGGGCCCTCGCGAGGCAGCGGCCCGCGGCGCGGGGCGTCATCGGTGACGCGATCCTGACCGCGCTTGCCCCCTTCAGGGCGGGGGCAGGCTATGCGGTGCCGATGCCGGCGGTACTCGCGGCCGCGACGAGACCCTGAACTGCGCGGTCGCTGCATGCTCAAGGTTGTTGGCGACAGGCTCGAGGACGGCCGCTGGTTCACTCCTTCCGCTGATCGGAACAAGGGTCCGATCCTCGCGGTCCTCGAGCGCGTTCTCCCGCGAACGGGGCTCGTTCTGGAGATCGGGAGCGGGACCGGACAGCAAGTCGCGCATTTCGCGAGGGCGCTCCCGCACTTGACCTGGCAGCCCAGCGACCCGGACGCCGAGTTTCGCGAGTCGGTCCGGCAGTGGATCACCCTCGAGCAGCTCGGCAACGTTCGCGCGCCGGTCGATCTCGACGTCCGCAGCCTCCCCTGGCCCGTGACTCATGCCGATGCCGTGTTATGCGTCAACATGATCCACGTCGCCCCCTGGGCGGCGACCGCGGCGCTGCTCACCGGCGCGGCGAGCGTGCTGCCC